>JAKSDC010000106.1 GCA_022360275.1 Chlorobiales bacterium | reverse complement strand
TAGAGCGGTAAAGGAATTCTATTCTGCTCTCAATGTGATGTTTACCGGTGAAGTTGGTCCAATGAAAGAGATCTGGTCGCATGCGGATGATGTGGCTTACATGGGACCCGGAGGTGGATTTCTTGTCGGTTGGAAACAGGTGTTGCCCGAATGGGAAAGGCAAGCGGCCTTGAAACTTGGCGGTAAGGTGGAGCCAAAAGAAATGCTGGTCACCGTTGGACGTGATCTGGCGGTCGTCAGGAACTACGAGGTAGGTGAAAACATAGTAGACGGCAAGCCTCGAAAGGTCAAAATCCGTGTCACAAGTCTGTTTCGCAACGAGAACGGGAAATGGAAAATGATCGGGCATCACGCTGACCTACTTCCCTATCTCCAGAAATGACCACGGTACCAAAAGTGGGCTAACAAATCGGTGAACCGGAGTTGGCTCGCCTTTTTGGTTTTTCAACGTCGGTTCTTTTGTTTACGATTTTCGGTGTGCCGACGTTGACTCCATTGGTCCGCCAACCCGTAATAGGATGTCCCCTAAATCTGGCTGTTTGCTAGCTGTATAGATATGCTAATAGATAGTATAGTATGCTGTTACAGCTGATAAATTCAGACGCTTGTTTGAGCGCAAAGCAAAATTGTGGTAATTTTTAAAAATTCTTGGGAGAGAATCTACACCGCAGATAATAAATAATGTTAAGCGGCGTGGCTAATTATCGAGGGAAGGGTATGGCGAAGATACTACTAACGGGATTCGAAGCGTACGGGCATACACCCCATAACCCTGCGGAATCGGTCGCACGGACGCTTGACGGCAATCTGATCAGTAGATCAGAAATAGTGGCACGTATAGTTCCGAACAATTTTTTCGAATGCATCGAATTTGTGCGTGATTCGATTGCCGAAATTGAGCCGGAAATAGTAGTTATGATGGGCGAGTATGGAGGGCGCGCGACCATCACCGTCGAACGCATTGCCCAAAACTTGAACGACTCGACCAGGTACGGACTCGCAGACAATGCCAGATGCGCACTGCAAGGCCAGATGACGGTTCCCGATGGACCGGCCGCATACTATTCAACGCTGCCGATTCGGGCGATGGTAAAAGCCATGCGTGAGTCTGGCATTCCTTCCGACATTTCGGATACGCCGGGTACGTTTTGCTGCAACCATTTGATGTATGGCATTCTTCATCACATTCATTCGAACGGTCTGCCAATTCGTGCAGGGTGGATTCACCTTCCCCATCTTCCACGCGTCGCAGCGCTACCGGAGAACCTCGGAGCTCCGAGCATGTCGGTGGAGACGTCCGCTGCGGGTGTCGAAATTGGGATACGCGCAGTTATAGAGAACTTTCAAGACATCGATGAACCCATCCTGTCACGATTGCAGATATAGTTGGCCTAGATCTGGCGGCGCGCGCCACCTAACAAGACGTTGCAGCGGCCGGGCTACCGCCCGCCGCTGAGCTTGGTCGTTGGCCCTGTAAATTGAATTAAAATGTTATCGACTCGCGGACGTGCTCCCGATTATTAATAGACAACTTCTTCTTGGCAAAACACTGTTGAGTGCAGGTTGCTTCTAAGACGATACCGGTCTGTACCCTTTCGGTGCATTGGTGAATGTTGCTTCCTGGAGAGACTGGTCGTTGATTCGCCAGGTTTTGGAGGGATGGTGACGTGCAAGTTCGTAGTCATGCGTTGCGATGATGACCGCGATTCCTTTCCGGTTGATCTTTTTAAGGTATTCGAGGATTTCCAGCGAAGTATCCGGGTCGAGGTTTCCGGTCGGTTCGTCGGCAAGAATCGCTACAGGTTCCCTTACGAGCGCACGGGCAATTGCTACTCTTTGCTGTTCTCCGCCTGAGAGGTTCAGCGGCATCTCTTTTGCCGCATGTTCGAGGCCTACTTCCTGAAGAGCTGTCATGACCTTGTCATGGATGAGCCGGTTTTTTGTGTTGGTAACCTTGAGCACAAACGAAAGGTTTTCGAAAACCGTCCGGTCTTCGAGAAGCCGGAAATCCTGAAACACGATGCCCAGTTTCCGGCGAAGGTGGGGAATATGACGTTTTTTTATCTTTGAAGATTTATAACCGCCGATAGCCACTTCGCCTTTCGCCGGTTTTATTTCCATGTACAGCGCTTTAAGCAGCGTTGTTTTACCGCTTCCGCTTTTTCCTACGATATAGATAAGCTGGCCGGGTTCAATGGCAAGGTTGACGCCTTTGAGTACCAGCTTTTTTCCAAGCTCCAGGTCTACGTCGATGAATGAGATCATTGATAAGTGTTGATCTGTTGAGTTGTTGAACTGTTGGTTTGTTGGTCCGGAAATGTCGGAGTTGGTAATTTTTTGACTTCTACCGTTTAAATTTGGACTTTGCAGCCCGGTTATCAGCTATTCTCTCAGCCAATATGGCTGCTTCGATAAAACTTCTTGATGATGCCCGTCCAAGGCCGGCAATGTCAAAACCGGTTCCATGATCAGGAGAGGTACGTACAATAGGGAGCCCGGTCGTTACGTTGATGCCGGTCTCAAACGACAGCACCTTGAAAGGGAGCAGGCCCTGGTCATGATACATGGCAACCACAGCATCATAGTTGCGAAACATCCCTGCCCCGAAAAAACCGTCAGCCGGAAACGGCCCTTCGATCAATTCGTTTTCCGAAAGTTTCTCGATACAGGGAGCAATGACCGTTTCTTCTTCGCTCCCAATAACGCCGCCATCCGAGGCATGAGGGTTGAGGCCGAGCACGGCGATACGGGGAGAATCGATATTGAAGTCGGTTTGCAAAGAACTGGATAGCCTGAGAAGGAAACTTTCAAGATCCATTGAACGTATCAGACCCGGCACGGAAAGCAGCGGTATATGAACGGTTGCAAGTGCGATAGTAAGCGAAGAGCTTTGATCGTGGAAAAGCATAATCGGGTTCGGAACGTCACAAAGCTCTGCCAGAAAATCCGTGTGACCGGTATTGGCATATCCTGCCTGGGCGATCGCTTCCTTGTGGACAGGGGCTGTTACCATTGCACGGACCCTTTTTTCCAGGCACAGTCGTGCGGCTGTGTCTATGGCTTTCATCGCTATGTGTCCTGCTTCGGGCGAGATAGCGCCAGGGCTGAGGGGGCCTGCAGGTTCGGCCACGCTGATTACCGGCAGCGCGTCGTGTGCAAGGCCGTTGTCATTTTCCAGATCCCGGAAAGAGTCGAACTCGGCTATCGTTACGCCAAGGTCGAGTGTTCGGTTGTAATACCGGAGCGCCTCGGCAGATCCTACGGCGAGGGGGCTGCATACATTGTGGTCGAGTTCCTGAAAGCTTTTCAGTATGACTTCAGGTCCGATCCCGTGAATGTCACCGGTAGTCCATGCGGTAAACATCGTTAGAGGCGTTTATATGCACTTGCTATTTTTTCATCTTTTTTTACCCCTTTCAAAGCCAGCCAGAAAAGCAGGGGTTCAGGAAGTATGACGAAAAAACCCGCACCGGGAGAGTGTGCGACCCCGGAGCCGAATGCCTGTTCAAGCTGCTGGTTCATGAAGTGTGCTGCAGCCAGGCCCGAAAGTACGTCTACAAGAAAGAGCAGGATCAATGCAAGAATCAGCCTGCTTTGCAGCATCCGGTTTTTATAGAGAAACATGGCGGCAATCGAAAGCAATCCTGTAATTGGAGAGACGATACTGGAAATATAAAGGGTGAAAACGTGAATGCTGTTTGCTTCGGCAAAAGGCCTGAAATCCATCAGGAGGTATCGGGATTCGGCCACATAATACCAAAACGGAAAAAATACGCTTGAAAAAGCAAGAAGGGCTGCAATAAAAAGGTAAAGGCTTTGCATTCGCGCGAACATAATGAAAAGAAATTTAACCGTGAGAAAGATGAATAAATCGGGAAAAGAGTAAGTGCATCAACAATGATGCTGTGAAAAAATATTATAACTCGTTTTTCAAGCACCTGATGAAACGATCGGCTTAAAGAATATAAGCATTCACATGCTAAGACCGTCAAGGGTGCTGAGGATCTTTTCGGCAACTATTTCAGAAGCTCCAAGATGGTTCCGAACAAAGTTTCCGGCAATAGCGCCTTGTGCTCTTCTTGCTTCGGGATTCTCGAGAAGCTTTTTCAAAGCATGTAGAAGAGAAACTCCGTCATGGATTTCAGTTGCTCCGGCTATTCTTAGCAGTTCCTCGGCTTCCGGAGAGTTGTGGTAATTAGGCCCGAAAAGAACGGGAATGCCATAGACCGCAGCTTCAAGGGTGTTATGGACATTCACGCCGAAACCTCCGCCGACATAGGCGATTGTTCCAAGATCATACAATTCAGCCAGCAAGCCGATCCTGTCGATAATGAGCAACCGGTCTGCAGAAAAATCATCAGGCAGTGTTGAAAATTTGGCAAAAGGGATGCCGGCTGATTCAAGATTTTTTTCAAGACGGGCGATATTGACCGGGGATATATCGTGCGGGACAAGGATCATGCCGAGGACCTCGGCAAAAGATGCATAGGCCGGAAGCAGCAGGGATTCATCCTTTTCCCAGGTGCTGCCTGCAACGAGAAGCGTTGTTTTTGCATAAAGCTTTTTCAAAGGGCCAATGTTACCAGTGTTGCTGCTTCGCTGCAATGCCTGGTCGAATCTTGGATCTCCTGCCTTGAGGGCATCGTTTCTTTTGAATGTTTCTGCAAAGCGCTTGCGGTCGTTTTCCGAGACGGTGAAAATGCAGTCAAAGAGGGAGAACACATACTGGTAAAACTGACGGACAAAAGGTTTGAAGTAAATGGAATGTTCCTGAAGAACGGCGGCCGCAAGGATGAGGGTCGCTCCGTCTTTCTTAGCCGCGGAAAGATGGTTCGGCCAGAAATCATAACGCATGACCATGACAACGTCCGGTCTGATCAGCGCAACTGTCTTCTCTGCATTTTTCTTGGTATCGACCGGATGATAAAACACTGCTTGGACATCGGCATAGTGTCGATAAAGCGTGTAACCCGAATCGGATTGAAACGATATGAATATCGAGGCATCGGGAAGGGCTTTTTTAACCCTGGTTATAATCGGCCTGGCCTGCTCGAACTCTCCGGCTGAAGCCGCGTGTATCCATATCCGGGGGACTTTGTCTGTCGGATTTCCCGCGTGTTTTTCAAGTTCGGCGAAAAGATTTTTCCTTACCTCAAAAAAAGTCCGCAACCTTGGAAAAGCCCTGCTGAACAATTTCAGAGAACCTGTTAAAAACGGTACTATTGTATTATACAGGATACGTTGCGGTGCCATGGGTATCTCTTGTCCGAAGGAAAAACTATTTCCTTAAGTATCATTAAAAACTGGAATTTCAAAGCCTGCATGTTATTGTGCCGTTCAAGCTTCGCGAACATACGGCGGATATCCGGCTGGAAATAACCGGAGAAAGTCTTGCCGCCCTTTTTGGTGAATCGATGCATGCGATGAATGCGGTTTCCTGTCCGGATTATGCAGCAGAGGTTGTTGAACGCCGTCTGTCAGTACGATCGCCGGATATTTTGTCGCTGCTGGTTGATTTTCTTAACGAGCTTTTGTTTCTTGGGCAGGTTCACCATGAAGCGTATGAGGAACTGCAGCATGTCGCTCTCAGCGAAACACATATCGAGGGCATGGCAAAAGGCAGAAGGATTGTCGGTATGGAAGAAGAGATAAAAGCCGTTACCCTGCATGAAGCTTCCGTCCGGCAAACCGAAAAAGGATTGTGGATCGCCAATCTTTTGCTGGATATCTGAAAAATGGGGAAACGGGTTTTCATCGCAATGCCTGTTGAAGAGGTGTTTCGGGCAAAAACTTTGTCTTTCAGAGATTCCCGGAGCAGCTTCCCGGTTCGCTGGATTCCTCCGGAAAACCTGCATGTTACATTGGTTCCTCCATGGTACTGTGAGGATACCGGCAAGGTCTGCAAGGAACTGCACAATCTTCTTGCGGATGTCAGGTCTTTCGATGTCTGTTTTAACGAAATATCAGTAGGACCGACAGCAAAAAAGCCACGTTTTATCTGGGCTTCGGGAGGAACTCATGTGGCGCTGGGAGAGCTTCGGGGGAGACTGTCGGGCCTTGCCGGTACGGAGGCCGATACTAACGACAGGAAATTTTTCCTCCATGTGACGTTTGCCCGGATAAGAAAAGGGCAGAAAGTAAACTTCTCTCCTGAAACCATTGATTGGAAGGTTACACTGGATTCGGTTTGTCTTTATGAATCCATACTCCATCCTTCCGGCGCTGAGTACAGGATGCTGTGTCGGGTGGGGCTGGGCTGAGAATAAAAACGTATATTTACAGAAGAAGAAAACCTACTGTTCCCGGCAAGTCGAGATGCGTTGAGCGGTACTCATGAATTGTGATTCGTGAGCAGTGAATGGTGAATAGAATAAAAGGTTAAAATAAATGATAGGTTTATGGATATAACAGTTGAAGAGTTAGAGAAACCTGTTACACAGTTGCCACAGGATCAACTGAGAAAATTCCGTGCATGGTATGAAAAGCTTGATTCCGACACCATGGGAGGAACAGAGGGAAAAGGATGCAGCAAGCGGAAAACTTGAAGTATTAGCCGAAACAGCTCTGTTGCTGAAGAGAAAGCAAAATAGATCAAAGGAGGTCACCCCTCATGAAACTGCACACAGTCATACTGCTCCTGGTTCTGTTTCTGGTACTGTTGTTTGCAGGGATTAACTGGAGCCTGTTCGCACGGCAGGACAGTATCAATTTCATTTTTTTCAGCATCGAGGCGCCGCTGGGGGGAATCATGCTGGGAGCGGTCGGTGTTTTGAGTATTATATATCTGCTTTTTATCGGCAGGTTGGAGGTGGCGTCGATGTTGGAAATGCGGAAATGCAACAAGGCGCTCGAAGAGGCTCGTGAGCTTGCCCTGAGCAAGGAAAAAAGCCGTATTACCGAACTGCAGAATGCGGTCGCAGAGCAGATAGGGGCTTTTGGAAAAAGGTTTGAATCGCTGGAAAACAAGATGAAGAGTATGGAGGATACATTCAGCGGGACGGAAAGCAAGGTTGATGATATTATCAAACGATTTGACGAAGAGGGTGTCTTTATCGTACGCAACGAGAGTGAGGAAAAACCCGGCAATGTGGACAAAAAGGACAATGAGACATAGGGCCATAGCGCCAATGACGGTGGGTGGCAAATTAATAGGACTGCCTATTCGTGTTTTGTTGGATTAATTCGTACCATAAGCTGTGCCCAATCGATGCATGGCGCAGTGATTGGGAAAGCAAAGGGGGCAAAGCAGAGAACCGGCTGTCTCCTATACTCCTTCCGGTAATTACATTCGTTTAGGGGCATTACGGAAAAACACCTGTTACCGGTATTATCCCGTATCATTCCTGTTTTTCAGATTGTCCTCATGCCAGGAAAAAGATTTCTATGACGAAAAAAGACATTTTCACCACCGGTTTTGGAGAGCTTGGTCTTTCAAGGCAGGTGCTTAAAGCTCTCGATAACGTAGGGTATGAAACACCTACACCCATCCAGCTTCAAACCATTCCGGCTGTTTTAAAAGGAATGGATATTCTCGGTCAGGCTCAGACTGGTACCGGCAAAACCGCTGCATTTGCACTGCCCCTGCTGTCTAAAGTCGAGCTTTCAAGAGCAAAACCCCAGGTACTGGTGCTTACCCCGACGAGGGAACTTGCCATACAGGTATCAGAGGCTTTCCAGCGCTATGCCGCCTCTATGGATGATTTCCATGTGCTGCCGATTTACGGAGGACAAGACTACAGTGGACAGCTTCGGCGATTGAAAAGGGGGGTACATGTAGTGGTAGGTACGCCGGGAAGGGTTATGGATCATATCCGGCGGAAAACACTTACTCTTGATGGACTCGGAACGCTTGTGCTTGACGAAGCTGACGAGATGCTTCGTATGGGCTTTGTCGATGACGTCGAATGGATTCTCGACAAAACACCCGCCAACCGGCAGGTGGCGCTTTTTTCTGCAACCATACCCCCTGAAATCCGACGAATTGCAAAAAAACATCTCCACGATTTTTCAGAGATTGCAATCAAAGCGAAAAGTTCTACCGTCGAAACGATAACGCAGCGATTCCTTCCGGTTTCCGGGCGCCATAAGCTCGATGCGCTTACCCGTATTCTCGAGATTGAACATTTTGACGGTGTTATCCTTTTCGTGCGTACAAAGACCGCAACTCTCGATCTGTCTGAAAAGCTGAGAGCGAGAGGGTATGCTGCGGTGGCTCTGAACGGCGATATGGTACAGAAACAGCGGGAGAAAACGGTCGAACAGTTCAGGAACGGCAAATACAATATTCTTGTTGCGACGGACGTGGCGGCCAGAGGCCTCGATGTGGAGAGGATAAGCCATGTCGTCAATTATGATATTCCGACCGATACGGAAAGCTATGTTCACCGTATCGGTCGGACAGGTCGCGCGGGACGTAGCGGAGAAGCGATACTTTTTGTGACATCTCGTGAGATGTCGATGTTGCGGACGATAGAAAAAGCGATCAGGAAAAACATCGAAAGAATGGAACTGCCCTCGACAGAGAGCATCAACGACAAGCGCATAGCCCGGTTCAAACAGCAGATCAGCGATACGCTATCGACTGCCGATCTTGATTTTTTCAGGGAAATCGTGGAGTCATATTGCCATGAGCACGATGTGACAGCTATCGATGCTGCTTCGGCACTTGCGAGCCTTTACCAGGGAGAAAGCCCTTTGCTTATGTCGACCAAGCTGCAAAAGCCGGTCCACATGGAAAAGACAGTTGAGGGTTCTGTCAGGAAACACCGCTCCAAACCCGGAAAAGATCCGATTTACAACGCAATCGGTTATGAACAATACCGCCTGGAAGTAGGTGAACGACACGGCGCGAAGCCTGGCAATATCGCCGGCGCTATTATCAATGAAATCGGTATTGAAGGCGATGCTGTCGGTAGAATCAGCATCTTTGAGGATTACAGTACGGTCGAGCTGCCGGAGGGTATGCCGAAAGATGTTTTGAGGGAGTTCAAGAGAGTATGGGTATGCGGTCAGCAGCTTCATGCCTCAAGGATTGACGGTGTTTCAGGTGATCGCAGGGGAGAGTTTTCTATAAAGAGCATTCGCAAATCGAGAAGGAAACCAAAGCGTTCATCACGAGTCAAAAAGAAAAGGGGATGAGCACACAGGCCGTCGTGAGTTTTTTTGCTTGATACATCGAGTCTGTGTTATTTTTTATAAGGGTCTTCGTTTCAGCATTTGATAATGTTCTCGTAAAGGGTTCCGGTTATGGATTCACAAAAAGATGCTGTTGATAATGCCTCGAAAAGATTCAGTGGCTTACAGGTTTTTTCCATTGGCCTTGGAGTGTTTTTTGTTACGGTCATTATTACCCTGCTTGTCGTTCGCTTTTTCTTTTTCCCGCCCCCTTTTACTCCGGTTGAACTCGATGATCGCGAAAAACAGGTACTTGCCGGCAAGCTCGACAAAATCGAACAGGCGAGCGGTGTGTCACTTGAAGATATGTTTGGAGGCGTAAGAGAGGATGAGCTGACGCCTGAAGGATTTCTCAAACCCGAACCGTATAGTGAGGAGGAGAACAGCCGTGAAATCTACCTTTCGGAGCGGGAAATAAATGCGCTTCTTGCCAACAACACCGATCTTGCCCAAAAAGCGGCTATAGACCTTTCCAATGACTTGGTCAGCGCGAAATTGCTGGTTCCGGTCGATTCTGATTTTCCGGTTCTCGGCGGCAAAACCATCCGTGTGCGAGCGGGGCTTGAGCTTGCCTACCGCAACGGGAGGCCGGTTATGAAGCTCAAAGGGATAAGTCTCATGGGTATTCCATTGCCGAGCGCATGGCTCGGGGGTATCAAAAATGTGGATCTTGTCGAGGAGTTCGGTAACGAGCCGGGTTTCTGGAAAGGATTTGCCGATGGCGTCGAAACCGTGGAAGTGAAAGAGGGAAGGGTGTATATAAAACTCAGGGAGTGATTTCTTCCAAGAGTCAAAGGTTTGTCATATCCTGAAGAATAAACGGCCTCCGGATTCTTCTCGATTTCCAGCACTTACTCCTTTGATTTTGTCTGATTAATGGGCATTCGTGGACAACAGAATGCTGTTTCGTCAATAGTGACGGGAGATATTCCTCATGCGTGCTTTCTTCGTTTTTGGATTTTTCTTGCTGTTCCTCTTTCTCTCAGGTCCGGTTTTTGCAGAAACAGCCGAGGTTTTTATCGAAGAAGGCAAGGAGCAGTATGATCTGGAGGAGTATGACGAGGCGTTCAAGAGTTTCGACAGCGCCGTCAAGCTTGAGCCGAGAAACGCCAAAGCAAACTATCATCGTGCAAAGGCACTGTACAAGCTTGAAAAGTATCCAGAGGCTCTTGAAGGATTCAGCAGGGCGATTTCCCTGAAAAACGACTATCACAAAGCGTATTACCGAAGAGGGAAAACCTATTATAAACTTGGGCGTTATCCTGAAGCTATAACGGATTACACAAAAGCTCTTGAGCTGAGAGAGGATTATGCAAAGGCAGTTTATCGCAGAGGCCTTTCTTGGCTTGCACTCAAGGATACCGTTCGTGCGTTGAAAGATATTCGTGCTGCAGCAGACCTTGGAAAGGCCAAGGCGGTTGAACTGCTTGAGGAGCTTGAAGGAAAGGGATGAATGGCTACTTACTCATTGACAAAGAGCAACTTACGCAGGATCCGTTCATGGTTATGGGAAATTCCTGCAGATACGGTCAAGGGAATGCTTGTACCGGGGCGGTTTTACGCTTCCGAAGCAATGCTCGATCAGATATTTGCCGACCGTTCGTTGCAGCAGCTGGTTCATGTTGCCATGCTTCCCGGTATTCGGAAATACGCTCTTGCCATGCCGGATATCCATGAAGGATATGGTTTTCCAATCGGCGGGGTAGCTGCCTTCGACCTTGAAGAAGGAGTTATATCGCCGGGGGGCATCGGGTATGATATCAACTGCGGGGTAAGGCTGTTGAAAAGCGACAAGCTCTATACTGATATCCGCGAAACAATACCCTCATTGGCCAAAGAAATGTATCGCAGCATTCCTTCGGGTGTGGGGCACGGCAACAGGATAACGTTCAGCGAAAAAGAACTTGACGTACTCCTTGAGAACGGTGCGCCCGGAATGGCTGGATTGGGATACGGAGACGAAGATGATCTGCTGAATCAGGAGTCCGGGGGCAGGGCCGTCGAGGCTGACCCTGCGGCTGTGTCTCGCAAGGCCAAGGCACGCGGCATGGATCAACTGGGTACTCTTGGGGCCGGCAATCATTTTATCGAAATCGACACTGTTGATACTGTTTACGATCTTGAAGCTGCCGAATCGCTCGGGCTTACGGAAGGCATGGTGGTTGTGCAGGTTCACACCGGTTCGAGAGGACTGGGCCACCAAACGGCATCGGATTATCTGAAAATCATGGGGATTGCCATGTCCCGGTATGGTATCAGGGTTCCTGACAGGGAACTTGCCTGTGTTCCGTTTCGCTCAAAAGAAGGACAGGACTATTTTCAGGCCATGTCAGCAGTGGCAAACTTTGCCTGGGCCAACCGGCAGCTCATTACCTGGGAGGTCCGCAAGAGCTGGCGGAAGATTATTCCTTCCGTGAATCTCGGGGTTGTCTACGATGTGTGTCACAACATTGCAAGGATCGAGCAGCATCTCGATGACGAAAAACAGAGAACAATGCTTGTGCACCGGAAAGGAGCAACAAGGGCTTTTCCCCGCCAGCCGGTTATCATTCCCGGCAGTATGGGAACCGGGTCTTTTGTGCTTCAGGGCAGTGAGCGTGCTCTTGCCGAATCGTTCGGTTCCTGCTGTCATGGCGCCGGGAGATGCATGTCACGCACAAAAGCGAAAAAAACGATACATGGAGAGCAGCTCAAGAAAACGCTTGAAACCGAAGGGATTTACGTTCAGGCAGGCTCGGTGAAAGGGCTTGCCGAAGAAGCTCCGCAAGCGTACAAAGATGTTCATGACGTTGTCGATACGGTTGCCGCTACCGGTATTGCAACAAAGGTTGCTTTTCTGAAACCGGTCGCGGTTATTAAAGGGTAAGGACAAAGTCAAAATTCAAAAGGCAAAGGTCAAAAGTTAAATTCTTCCCCTGTGGGCACCTCTATAAATTGTCGCGAGCGGCATGAGTACGAGTACGACCGTGCAACTAACAGTTCAACAAATAAACAAATCAACAGTTCAACAGGATTTTACCCTCTGGGGTGGAACGTCTTATGCACCTCCTTGATAAAGGAGCGGTCGATATGGGTGTAGATCTGGGTGGCGATAATGGAGCTGTGGCCGAGCATTTCCTGAACCGCCCTGAGGTCTGCACCGCCTTCCAGAAGGTGGGTGGCGAAGGTGTGCCGGAGCGTGTGCGGGCTTATTTTCTTTTTGATGCAGGCGGTTGTGCTGTAATGACGAACGATGGTATAGGCTGACATTCGGGAGAGCTTTGTCCCCCGTGCATTGAGAAACAGATAATCCCCCGACTCGCGGTTTGAAAGATTCAGCCGTAAATCCTGCTGGTAGCGCTGTACCCACTCGGTTGCGGTACGGCCGACAGGAACGAGTCGCTCCTTCGATCCTTTACCGAAAATGCGTGCAAAACCGGCATCAAGGTAACAGTTGCTTTGCTGAAGGTTCACCAGCTCGCTCACCCGTGTCCCGGTTGCATAGAGAAGCTCGAGAAGCGCCTTGTCCCGTAAACGGTATTTGGCGGGCGGGTCTTCCTGCATCGGAGCATCGAGAAGCCTGAACACTTCGTCGACAGTCAACACGGTCGGCAGATGCAGGGCGGGTTTCGGTTGGTGGAGGTTTTCCGTCGCGTTGACTCCGAGGATATTTTCCCGCACCAGGAATTTGTGAAAAGAGCGAATGGCCGAAATGTTTCTTGCGACGGAGCGTGCTTCCAGGCCGGCATTGTGAAGCTCGAGAATAAATGCCTGTATATCGCTCAACGTGATATCAGCGATCGGTTTGCCGAGACTTTCCAGATACAGGAGATAGCGGGTGAGATCGTTCCGGTAGGAATCCTTCGTATGCGGGGAAAAGTTCCTTTCGAGCGTCAGGTAGTTTATAAAGCTCTCAAGATGATTGCTGTATGGCTCTTTCAGAGGTTGCATTACAGGCAAAGTCAAAATTCAAAAGTAAAAAGTCAAAAAAGCTTGCCATGTTTTGTGTTGACTCTATGGACTCATACAGGCAAAAGATATTTCGCCACTACAGTTCAACAATCACGACATGTCGGGGTCAACAAAATCAACGGTTCTTTCTCAAGCGTTGTGCAAAGCCGCCATCGAATCCTTCTCGTTCGCCGGGGAGGGTAAGGAAGGCTCCGGAAGTCGACTTCATCGGGCTGAAAACATTTGGAAGCTTGACTGGTAAATTCTCCCTCTTGAAATCAGGATGGCGTTCGAGGAAACGGTTAATCTGAAGCGCGTTTTCTTCAGGTTCCACGGAGCAGGTGGCATAGACCAGGACACCTCCGGGTTGCAACAGCTCTGCCGCGTGATCGAGGAGTTCGGCCTGGAGAGCAGTCAGTTCTTCGAGCTTTTTCATTGAGGTTCTCCAGCGGAGTTCGGCCTTTCGTCCGAGAACGCCGGTGCCGGTACATGGAGCATCAAGGAGAATTGCGTTCGGCTGCTTCTCCAGACGTATCGTTTTTGCATCTTCAGCAGCGGTTTGAATGATGGTTATGCCGAGTGTCCCGGCTCGCTGCACGATTTTTTTGCATTTGTTTGGATAACGGTCGACGGCCACGATGTGCCCTTTGTTTTGCATCAGTTCGGCAAGGAAGGTTGCTTTTCCACCGGGAGCGGCACACATATCCATCACGGTATCTCCCGGCAGGGGGTTCAGCAACAGACAGGGGAGTGCCTGTGTCGGGTTCTGTACAGTGAGCAGTCCGAGCCGGATAAACGGTTCGCAGGCATCGAAATCTTTTGTGAGGATAAACTGTTCCGGCACTGAGGTTCTGAAAGTGACTGAGGCATCTTTCAGGGCGGCAAACATGGTTTCAGAAGAAGTTTTCAGGGTGTTGATGCGCAGGGCTGTCAGAGGGGCTGTATTATTGGCCGCAAGCATCGCCCTTGTTTTTTCTTTTCCGTAAAAATCCAGCCACCGTCCGACAAGCCACTCAGGATGCGATTGTTCTATCGAGAGCTGTTTTGAAAACGGCTCTTTTGCAAGGGTAATGTCGAGAGAAGGGGCCGGTTCCGATGCGATTTTGCGAAGCACCCCGTTGACGATCCCGCCGATGTGCCTTCCCTTGTATTTTCTCGCGAGCTTGACACATTCGTCAACAGCCGCCCAGCCGGGTATTTTGTCGAGAAAAAGTAACTGATAGGTGCCGAGGCGCAGGATGTTACGCAGCACCGGAGCAGCCTTCTGGAAATCATGACGGTAGTAGCGGCTTATCGTGTAATCGAGCTTCAGTCTCAGCCGCAGAACGCCGTTCAGAAGCTCGGTTGCGAGAGAACGGTCACTTTTACCCGGATTGTGTTTTTCGAGCAGCCTGTGGAGCGACTGCTCCGATTTTATGTTTCGTTTTTCCGTTTCCTGCAATGCCAGAAGTGCTATTTCTCTTGCGTTCATGGAAAAAAAGTGATAAGACCTTGAGATAATCGTTTTACAGTGCTTCAAAATGCCGGGTACCCTTACAATAAAACAATTTATTCAGGGTGTTGGCGGTTTGTAAAATAATAATCTCTGTTGTAGATTGAGACCAACCAGAAATGTTCTTTCTCTATAAGTTTATAAGCTATCATCCAGAAAGGTGGAGGGACTGGCCCTGAGAAGCCTTGGCAACCGTCGGTAACGATTGGTGCCAAATCCATCCCGGACAAAGAGTGCGGGGAAGATGATTGTGTATGCCTGTTGCGTATCCATACCATTTTCTGCCTCCATTCGGATTTCTCTGATCCAGTCTCTGCTTCAGGATGATTGCAGTAATCATCTATTATCGTTTATCATGAGTCAGTCATATCCTTCCTACAGGTTTGAGACCCTTCAGGTTCATGCGGGTCAGGAGCCTGATCCTGTAACGAATTCGAGAGCGGTTCCTATCTACCAGACAACCTCGTATGTTTTCGACAGCGCGGAACACGGCGCCAGCCTGTTTGCTCTGAAGGAACCTGGAAATATCTATACCCGGCTCATGAACCCCACGACCGATGTTCTTGAAAAGCGACTGGCGGCTCTTGAAGGCGGCAAGGCAGCGCTTGCTGTTGCGAGCGGCCACTCGGCCCAGTTCATCGCATTGAACAATCTGTGTCAGGTCGGGGATTCGGTTGTTTCCTCCAGTTTTCTTTATGGCGGCACTTACAACCAGTTCAAGGTGACCCTGCCAAGGCTGGGGATCGATGTCAGGTTTGCCGAGGATCTCAAGCCTGAGACCTTCGAGAGACTGATTGACGAGACGACAAAAGCCGTATATCTCGAGTCGATAGGCAATCCTGCATTTCATGTTCCGGATTTCGAGGCAATTGCAAAGGTGGCACATGACAACGGTATTCCTTTTGTAGTCGACAACACCTTCGGCTGTGCCGGATATCTCTGCAGGCCGATCGATCATGGCGCAGATATTGTGGTCGGTTCGGCGACAAAATGGGTTGGAGGGCACGGTACATCAATGGGAGGATTTATTGTCGATGCCGGATCTTTCGACTGGAGCAGTGGCAAATTTCCTGATTTTACAGAGCCGTCGTCGGGATACCACGGATTGAAATTTTACGAAACATTCGGTGACCTTGCTTTTATCATTCGCGCCAGAGTTGAAGGATTGCGGGATTTCGGGCCGGTTGTCAGTCCATTCAATTCATTTATGCTGTTGCAGGGGCTTGAGACCCTTTCGCTTCGTGCGCAGCGCCACGCTGACAACACCATGGCCCTTGCGCTCTGGTTGCAGGATCATCCGGCAGTTGACTGGGTCAACTATCCGGGGCTTTCCAGCCACCCGACGCATGAGAATGCGAAGAAGTATCTTTCCAACGGTTTCGGGTGCGTGCTGACCTTCGGTGTCAAGAAAGGGTATAAAGGGGCGGTTCGGTTTATCGACAGCGTCAAGCTGGCCAGTCATCTTGCCAACGTCGGTGATGCAAAAACGCTGGTTATTCATCCGGCATCAACGACCCATCAGCAGCTCAGCGGGGAAGAGCAGGCTGCCGCGGGAGTCGGCAGGGATATGATCAGGGTGTCGGTCGGCATCGAGCATATAGAGGATATTAAGGCAGACTTCGAGCAATCTTTTTCTTTGCTGTGAGCATAAACTTTGAAAACGGTTAACCTTTGATGGAGTATATCGATATCATATCTGAAAAGACAGGATTTTTTGTGAGCCGTAAGCCGTTCAGCCTCGAACTGGGGGGCGAGTTGCCTGAAACAACCATTGCTTATCGCACCTGGGGAGCTTTGAACCGGGAGCGAAACAACGTTGTGCTCATCTGTCACGCATTGACCGGTTCTGCAGATGCCGATGTCTGGTGGGACGGAATGTTCGGTGAAGCGATGGGTTTTGACTACACAAAGGATTTTATTGTTTGCAGCAACGTTTTGGGGAGCTGTTACGGTACGACCGGTCCGCTTTCCCGGAATCCATTGACCGGCAAACGCTACGGTCCCGGCTTTCCGCCGGTTACCATTCGCGATATGGTCAGGCTGCAGCGGTTATTGCTGGATGAACTGGGTGTCGAACAGGTGAAATTGGCGGTTGGGGCATCACTGGGCGGAATGCAGGTGCTTGAGTGGGGCTGCATGTTCCCCGGCAGGGTGCGTGCGCTTATGCCTATGGGAGTTTCAGGACGGCATTCGGCATGGTGTATTGCACAGAGCGAAGCACAGCGGCAGGCAATCCTCGCGGATCGGGACTGGAAAGAGGGGTGGTATGAGCCCGATGCTCCGCCGGCAAGGGGGTTGGCGGCGGCCCGCATGATGGCCATGTGCTCGTACCGGAGCTTCGATAACTTTCAGCAACGTTTCGGTCGCGACAAAAGGGATAAGGCTACCTACCAGGCGGAAAGTTACCTTCGCTATCAGGGAAAGAAACTTGTCAAACGTTTTGACGCCAATACCTACATCACCCTTACAAGGGCTATGGATTCCCACGATCTGTCACGAGGAAGAGGGGAGTACAGGCGGGTGCTCGAATCTCTTGCCATGCCTGTTGAGGTGCTCTCCATTACATCCGATATACTCTATCCGAAAGAGGAGCAGGAAGAGCTCGTGCAACATATTCCCGATAGTCGTATCGAGTATCTCCATGAATCATACGGGCACGACGCCTTTTTGATCGAGGTTGACAAGGTCAGCCGCTTGGTGAGGACATTTCGGGATGAGATAACCGCCAAGGATTCCTCAGCCGCCTGAAAAGCTCCTTGCATTCTGCATTTAGGGGACGTTGTAAACATTTTGTACTTTCTGTACGTTTCAAGACTTGAGTGTGAGTGTGTCATGGTTTCCAGAATTCCACAGCGCCTTTGGGAAGCTTGGCGAGCACCTCGTCGAGTGCGGCTTCGTCAATGTTATTCCTCAAAGCTTTTGCAACAATTCTTATTGCATTATCAGGCGAGAGGTTGTGAGTGTTACGCAGTGACTGAACTTCTTTCGTCATCGTAGCACGGTCTTCGAACGGACGTTTACGTTCATTGATATTCCAGTCTGTAACGAAGATAGCGCGAAGTACAGGTGGCAGTATACCGGCAAAGAGGATCGTCTCTTTAACGTCAAGGCGGCGGCGAAAGGTTTGCAGCACTCCTTGGACCATTGTATACGTCTGGTGGGTACTTCCCAGCTCAGCCATGTCCCGTGCGTCCAGCAGGAATTTGTAGAAGTCGTCGGTGGCTCGCTGATATTCTGCGGGTATCGGCATATTGTTTTGAGCCCACTGCGTGAAGAGGAGTAAAATAAGGTGCGTTTTCTATCCCGCTCCATGGATGGAATACAATACATCCCGGTTGGGCATGGAGCCTTCGTCGTACAGCTCTGCGAGGCCAAACTCGTTCAAGATGTTTAACCCTGTGTCGATCTGCCGGAGGGACAGTTCATCTTTCCATGAAGTGACAGGAGATTTGCCTTGAAAGAGGCTGCTTTCCTTGCTGACAACTCTGCTCGGGCGTTTGACGATTTCTTCATCGAGCTTGACGTAGCAGTTTTCTCTGGTGTTTTTGACAAACCGGAATGCCGAAGATACCTGATTCTCGGGATCAGCATATACTTCTTCATAAAACGTGATATGGATTTCTCCCGGTGAAAACTGTTTGAGCGGGATGTAGTTGATGATCGACCAGATGAGGAGCTGGCGCAGGATGTAATCGTCGTTTTCGCTGGTTTTCCTGATAAGGTCTTCGAAAGGATGAAGATAATCTTCATAAAGATGTTCTTGGGCCAGGAGCAGCATCGGGTCGGTCAACCAGTACCAGTCTTTCTTTTTGCTTTTCGAGAGGGCTACCGAAAAGGGATTCCTGATCAGCAGAATGATTTTCAGGTTCGGGAAGCGACGGGCGGCCCAGCGGGCAAACAGGTTGGCAAAGATATCTTTGATAAGCAGTCCGCTGTAAAGGTGCGAGTGATTGGCCGAATCAACCACAGGATGGGTGAATGTGCCACTGAAAATATCTGCAGCAATGCTTTCCAACTGATCATGCGGCTCATCGGGTCTGATGTACTGGTGCGGTGCCAGAAAACTCATTTCATCGACATGCTGCGGATGGAAAGGCTCGAACATTTCCCGGTATGTTCTGTCGTGATTGAGCAGGTCCGATATCCAGGTTGTACCGCTACGCCCATCCCCGATCAGCCAGATCACTTCTTCATAATTTTCAAGAAGCCGGTTTGCATGCAAAGTTACGTCTCTGACCGGTTTGAGCAGGTGAGACAGGATTATCTGTTTGATGTGCACAGCTCGGTTCGCTTCAGGTTTTCGATTCACCTAACAACCCAGAAAGATACAGTTCTCTTTCCAGTGTGTAAAGAATTAATGCAAAGCTCAGAAAATTCATGGGCGTTAAAGATTTTTCACTGAGTTCTACAGGTAGCTGTGTGCAAAGGAAGAGCTGCATGCAGCGTCAGTAGGGAAGGTTAATAGATCAGATCGAACCCGGTATACTGCCTGAGCACTTCAGGGACGAGAATGGTTCCTTCGGCTGTCTGGTAGTTTTCAAGCAGTGAAACCATCAATCGTGAGGTTGCAAGCCCCGAACCGTTCAGGGTATGGACGAAAGCCGGCTTTGAAGAGCCGGAAGGTTTGAAGCGGATGTTGGCCCTCCGTGCCTGGTAATCCTCGAAATTGGAACAGCTCGATGCTTCAAGGTATTTGTTTTCTGCAGGAGACCACACTTCGATATCGTAACATTTAGCAGCGCTGGCGCTGATGTCCCCGCTACAGAGAAGCAGTACGCGGTAAGGGATCTTGAGTGCCTTGAGGATCGCCTCGGCGTTCTGCAGGATTTCTTCGAGGGCATCGTACGATTCTTCAGGGCGGGTGAATTTTACCATTTCAACTTTGTTGAACTGGTGCACCCTGAGAAATCCCCGTGTGTCTTTTCCATAGCTTCCGGCTTCTCTGCGGAAACATGCCGAATAGGCTGCATAGGATATGGGAAGCTGTTCGTCACGGAGCATTTCGTCACGGTGGAGGTTTGTTACCGGGACTTCTGCGGTCGGGATCGCATAAAGGTTGTCTTCGTTCATGTAGTATACCTGATCGGCAAATTTCGGCCACTGGCCCGTACCTCGAAGCGAATCTTTGTTTACCATGAACGGAGGAAAAACTTCGGTGTAACCGTGGTGTTCGTTATGGTAATCCAGCATGAAGTTCAAAAGCGCACGTTCAAGCCGTGCACCTTTGCCGGTGTAAACCGGAAACCCGGTGCCGGATATTTTTGCGCCCCGTTCAAAGTCCAGAATGCCGAGCTTGTTGCCGAGGTCAAGATGATTCAGCAAAGGAAAATCAAGCGCATGATCGAAAGTTACCGGTTTTTTGTAGACGGCATTGTCTTCTGCCGAATCACCTTCAGGCACATCAGCGTGCAGCTTGTTGGGAAGGGAAAGCAGGATAGACTCGATTTTTTTATCGAGTTCTCCAAGTGTTTCATTCATGCCCGCAATGTTGTCCGCAACCTCCTTCATTTCCTGGATGAGATCTTCTGCAGAACCCTGGCCGGTCCTTTTGATGACGGCGATATCTTTTGAAACCTTGTTTCTCAAAGCTTTCAGTTGATCGGATTTCTGCACAAGCTCCCTGCGCTGCATGTCGCACTCAAGCAGTTCATCGAGTTCGGCACAGTCCTCTGCCTGCCGCCGTTTTTTCAACATTTCGACAACTTCTTCCGGGTTTTGTCGGATATAATTGATGTCAAGCATGGTATGGATAAACTATAAATGTTCTTATGAGAGGGCCGATTTAACCATCTCCTGCACCTTCCCCCCATCAGCTTTGCCTTTGAGCTTTTTCATGGCTGCACCCATTACCTTACCTATGTCTTTCATAGAGGTTACTCCAAGCTGTGCAATGATTTCTTTTACTTCCGCCTCGATCTCCTCTTCTGACATCTGGGCAGGGAGATAGGTTTCTATGACCGCAAGCTCAGCCTGCTCGGTTTCAGCAAGGTCCGTTCTCCCGGCATCCTGATATTGTTGAATGGAATCCTTACGTTTTTTTGCAAGGCTCATGACAACTTCGAGTTCCTGCTCTTCACTCAGCTCGGCCTTGCCGCCGACACGTATTGAGACTTCTTTTTCGAGAAAAGCTGCCCTGATTGCCCGAACGGTGTTTATTCTGTTTTTGTCGCCGCTTTTCATTGCATCTTTCAGGTATTTGTCGATACGCTCTTTTAAACTCATCGCTGTAGCAGTTTGTTATGATCAATGGAAGAAATAGTTTCCGCCAAGATACTCTCAAAGAAGTCAAAACTCAAAAGTTAAAAGTCAAAAGAGCCGTGGAGCCGAATGGTTTGCTGTCCGGCTATCCAGCCAACTCGCGATCAAGCCTCAACTATTGATATCTCCTCCGACAGGACGCAGGACGATTTCTTCCACTGCTGTTCGTGATGGCTGGAGATACGCATCAACAACCGGCCCTGCAATATCCTCGGGCATCATCATAACCTGTTTCAGGTCTTTGGCAGCGTCTCCCCACATTGGTGTATAGACGGCACCCGGCATGACATTGGTGATTCTGACGTTGCATTCTCTGCCATAAAGCCGAAGGGTTTCTGCAAGGCCTTTCTGACCGAATTTCGACATTGAGTAGACTGAAGAGCTTTTAAAGGCCATTTCCGCAGCAATGGAGGTGATAAAAAAAATATGACCGGAACGTTTCTGTTCCATGACATGAAATATCTTCTGTGTCAGGAAAAAGGTGCCTTTCATGTTTACCGACATGGTATAGTCGAAATCTTCCTCGGTAAACTCGGAGAGGTCTTTAAACCGTCCAACGCCCGCATTGTTAATGAGGCAGTCTATGGTGCCGAACTCCTGAAGGATTTGTCCGACCAGACGGTCGATATCGTCAATAGTGGCGATATCGGCTTCGATGGGCACAGCTTTTGTGCCAAGAGCGGCACACTTTTCTGCTACCGAAGCGATGTCGCTGTAAGTGCGTGAACAGAGAATCAGTACAGGGGTAAAAGATGGATTATTCCGTGCTTTCAGGGAAAAATCAAGAGCAATTGCTTTTCCGATGCCTTTTCCTGCACCGGTAAGTAAAATGACGTCCTGCATGGTTATTGTGTGGGGTTTGAGTTTTTTAAGTTGTTTATAAATAATGTTTTATTGTTTTTTTTGTTGTGTTTGGGCAACAGGTGAGGTTTTAGGATTGCTGTAGTTACATCGAAAAAAAAGTGCAAAATGTTGTTGTATCTTTATAATTAATTTATATTTCTAACATAAATCACCCTCTAAGTGCTGTTATTCCACGGCATTTCCCTTTAAGGACAAAACCCCCTACGTTCATTATGCAAAGGAAAAGTAAAGTGAAATGGTTCGATGGTAAAAAAGGTTACGGTTTTATTGTCAACCCTGATGGAGGAGAAGACATTTTCGTCCATTTTTCTGCCATTGTTTCCGACCAGAGTTTCAAGGTGCTGAACCAGGACGCTGAGGTAGAGTTTGAAGTTGATCAGACACAGAAAGGTTTGCAGGCAAAAAACGTCTCCGAAATCTCTTCCGGCGGAAACGTTGCTTCCCAGCCTTCTGTTCAACCTCAAGCTTTCGTAAGGCCTGGCGAGAGTGTTGCCGGCCAGTAAGAGGCTGCACGATATCTCTCTTTTTTACACAACCAAAGATCTGCTGAAAAACTATCAGTTTTTTGGCCTCCCTGTGTTGTTGTCATCCGAGCAATGAGTGTTCCCTGAAACTGAACCAGGTCTCTCTGCCTGTTATGACATGGTCGAGAAGTTCGATCTGAATGATCGATCCTGCCTGTTTGAGGAGGGATGTTACCTGCTTGTCCGCGTTGCTTGGCTCGACGTCACCCGACGGGTGGTTGTGGACCAGGATAATTGCATGAGCGCTTTCCCGTATGGCTGATTTGTAAATTTCTCTTGGATGGATCAGTGAAGCGTTCAGCGTGCCGACCGAAATAAGGTCGTGGCGCATGATCTGATTTTTCGTGTTCAGGTGGAGGAGAAACAGGTGCTCTTTACTTTCATCAGTTACTCTCCCGTTCATATACTCGAAAACATCTCTGGCCGAGCGTATCCTTTTATTGGCATTACGCCTGAAGTGGAGGCGCTTGTGCAATTCAAAAACAGCCTTTATCTGCATGGCTTTTGCAGGCCCTATTCCTTCATTTTCTTGTAGCTCTCCCATCGAAAGCTCTGCAAGCTTTTCAAGACCGTAGTGCCCCATAAGCTCATTGCAGGTTTCCAGGATGTTTTTCCCTTTGGTTCCGGTTTTAAGGATAAGTGCAAGGAGTTCAGCCGAGCTCAAGGCGGAGGCACCTGAATGCATAAAGCGCTCACTTGGCCGATCATGAGGGTCGAGGTCATGGATTCTCATTTTGGACAGATTTTGCTTGATGGAATCGCGGTTTCCTGAAATATATGTTTTCATTTGAGATGTTTGGCGAAATAATGGAGTGCCTTTTTGCTGCATGATTCCAGAATGAGAGTTCGTATCATTATGAGATGTTTTTTTGCCGCAGGGAAAAGGGGTGTTTATAGGGAATGATGGCTTAAGTCATTCTTTTTTAATGCCTTGTGTTTTTTGTTGTTTTCTGGCACGGCGTTTGCATGTAATGCATGTAATGCCTCACGCCCGTGGGGTAGGACAGGTGTAATGGGGGACACCTGTTCATTATAAAAGCGTCCCGGTTTCCCGGGACGCTTTTTTTATTGCTTCAATTTTTTTTGCCTGCTATCGGATCAGGCAAGCAGTGAAGTGAGCATGTTGCAGTTTTCTTCAACGATCGCAGCAGATTTCCGGAGCGCTTCAATCTCGGGAGTGTCAAGATTGATTTCCAGAATCTGTTCAATGCCGTTTTTCCCCAGCTTTACCGGGACACCGATGAAGATATTATTGATGCCGTACTGTCCTTCAAGAAGTGCCGAACAGGGCAGTATGCGTTTGCGGTCGTTGACGATGGCATCGATCATCTCGACTGCTGATGCGGCCGGAGCGTAATACGCTGAACCGTTTTTGAGGTAGTTGACAATTTCAGCCCCGCCTGTTCGTGTTCTTTCGACAAGCTGATCGATTTTTTCCTGGTCCATGAGTTCAGTCAACGGAATTCCCGCGACGTTTGTATACTTTACAACAGGTACCATGGAATCGCCGTGTCCACCCAGTACAAAGGCATTGATGTCCTGCATGGAGACATTCATCTCCTCGGCGATAAACGATCTGAAGCGAGCGGAATCGAGAACTCCTGCCATTCCCAATACTCTCTCTTTCGGTATTTTGCTTCTGACATAACCGACATGAGTCATAATGTCGAGCGGGTTCGATACCATGATAATGATGGGGTTGCTGGAGTACTGCATTACCTGATCGGTTACCTCTTTGACAATCGTTGCGTTTTTCATAAGCAGGTCTTCACGAGACATTCCCGGCTTACGAGCCAGGCCTGCAGTGATGAGCACAATGTCGGAATCGGCGGTATCACTGTAATCGTTGGTCCCACGAACCATTGTGTCAAAAAGGCCTATGGGGCCGGATTCGTACATGTCAAGAGCCTTGCCCTGCGGAATGCCTTCAACAATATCGAGAAGCACTACTGTATTTGCGAGTTGTTTTTCTGCAATGCGGTGGGCCGCAGTTGCTCCTACGTGGCCGGCGCCAATAACGGTAATTTTCATATCGTGTTACGTTACGTTTAATTCTGCAGTATGAATATCAACCAATTGACGTGGTAATGGCGATAATTCCAAGCTTTATTGTGAAGCAAAAAAAAAGCCGGCCTTTTACGGTCGGCTCTAGAAATATACGTTTAATTTATTTTCGAGGCAAACAATCAGGAGGGGAGTATGTCAATGTGTTTTTTGTTGTTTCTCCCGTTTCGGAAATGGACCTTGCCGTCAACAAGGGCGAAAATAGTATGATCCCTGCCGATTCCTG
>JAKSDC010000143.1 GCA_022360275.1 Chlorobiales bacterium | reverse complement strand
CCCTCTCGTCTGCCAGCATTTTTCTGATTTTCAACAGCTCCTGCCGCCGCTCATCGGTGGTTTCGGGATAGGACATATCCAGAGATTTGAATGTTTCGAGAATAATTTTCGAAACGATAAGCCTCGCGTTTTTCTTGTCATCAGCAGGCACAACATACCATGGCGTCTTTCCGGTACTTGTTTCTCCGAGACATTCCCCATAGACTTTCATATAGTCCTCCCAGTACTTGCGCTCTTCGACATCCGCAATACTGAGCTTCCAGTTTTTCTCAGACTCGTCTATTCTCTGGAGAAAACGCTTGCGCTGCTCTTCCTTGGACAAATGTAGAAAAAACTTGATGATCCTGGTACCGCTACGGTACAGGTGGCCCTCCATATCGTTAATCGAACGGAACCGGTTCTCCCAAAAATCTTTGCTGTTCAGAAGCTCCTCCGGAATCAACCGGCCCCTGAGAATCTCGGGATGCACTCTGACAATGAGCACCTCTTCGTAATACGAACGGTTGAAAATACCGATGCGTCCTCTTTCAGGAAGCGCACAATTCGTGCGCCAGAGAAAATCATGCTCCAACTCTCCTGGAGTTGGATGCTTGAAGCTGTAAACCTGACATCCTTGGGGATTTATCCCCGACATGACGTGACGTATTGCTCCGTCTTTTCCCGCAGCATCCATTGCCTGAAAAATCAGAAGTACAGCATAACGATTGTCTGCATAATGAACACGCTGCAGTTCGCTCAGCCCCTCAACATGTTGTTCGAGCATCTCTTTGTAATGCCCTTTTGAGGAGTATACTTTTGGAACATCCGTCGGCCACTTGTTCAGTGAAACCTTTTGACCTTCACGAACCCTGAAGTCCTCGAGCTTTATGTTTCCCATAATCTTGTCGGTAACAGGTTAAAGAAATGACGTAATTTTAAATAACCTGTTTTCAAAGAGAAAAAGAAACAATAGGAAACTGTTGATGATATGTTTAACTGTTGAATCAACCGGCGCTCTTCCCGGTCATTTTGGCCGGTACCACCCATTCATCGAACTGCTCGCTGGTCAGATGGCCGAGTTCGACGGCGGCTTCACGCAATGTTGTCCCCTCGTCATGCGCTTTTTTGGCAATCTCGGCCGCCTTGTAGTAGCCGATGCGCGGATTAAGGGCCGTTACAAGCATCAGGGAGTTTTCCAGGTGCTCTTTTACTCTCGGATGATTCGGCTCGATACCGCACACACATTTTTTGGTAAAAGACACACAGGCATCCCCGATTAGTTCCGCCGACTGCAGAAAGTTGTAGATCATGACCGGTTTGAACACATTCAACTGAAAATGACCGTTTGAACCGCCTACGCCGACGGTCACATCGTTGCCCATCACCTGTGCACAAACCATGGTAATCGCCTCGGCTTGTGTAGGGTTAACTTTGCCCGGCATAATCGACGATCCAGGCTCGTTCGAAGGAATGACAATCTCACCGATACCGCTGCGTGGACCAGAGGCGAGCATCCGAATATCGTTTGCAATCTTCATGAGACTCACGGCAACCTGCTTCAAGGCACCGTGCGACTCGACAATAGCATCGTTAGTCGCAAGCGATTCGAATTTATTTTCCGCCGTCACGAAAGGCAGACCGGTCAGCGACGCAATGGTTTCAGCAACCCTCTCAGCATAACCTTCGGGAGCATTGAGGCCGGTACCGACCGCCGTGCCGCCGAGAGCAAGTTCGGCAAGATGAGACAGAGTATTTTCGATGGTCCTGATACCATGATCAAGCTGAGAGACATAACCGGAAAACTCCTGACCGAATGTCAACGGCGTAGCGTCCATCCAGTGTGTACGCCCTATCTTGACAACATCTTTCATTTCTTCGCCTTTTTTCCGCAGCTCGTCACGCAGCATCTTTATACCTGGTATGGTCCTGCCAACAAGCATTTTATAAGCGGCGATATGCGCCGCAGTCGGAAACGTATCGTTGGACGATTGAGATTTGTTGACGTCATCGTTAGGATTCAGGAATCGCGTTCCTTCTCCAAGCTTGTTTCCGGCAAGCACATGCGCACGGTTGGCAACGACCTCGTTGACGTTCATATTCGACTGCGTACCTGATCCTGTCTGCCAGACCACAAGGGGAAACTGGTCTGCAAGTTTGCCGTCGATAATTTCATCACATACGGAAACAATTGCGTTTCGTTTTTCTTCAGGAAGCACTCCAAGCTCGCAATTGACGATCGCCGCAGCCTTTTTGAGGTAACCAAAGGCTTCGATAATCTCATTCGGCATTGATTCAGCCGGACCGATTTTAAAATTCTCGACTGACCGCTGGGTCTGTGCTCCCCATAACTTCTCTGCGGGAACGCTCACTTCACCCATGGTGTCTTTCTCGATTCTGTATTCCATAATTGCTTCTAACTAATGATTCCAAAGGCCCTTCACTCTATGGCGCAAAAAGTTAAAGATAGGAAAAAGGCAATAAAGTGCAGAAACCCTCCTCTCTACAATTGTGCCAACCTTTTTCAGGACGACTCTCTGAAATCCGGCTTCTTGTCTCTCGTCATTTGTCATTTGACAGCGCACCGCCGACCATGTTCTGTGCTTCGGAAATGATCATCCCCAGATGCTCTTTTCCGAAGAAACTTTCCGCATAGATTTTGTAGATGTTCTCAGTTCCCGACGGTCTTGCGGCAAACCACCCGTTTTCGGAGACAACCTTGAGTCCGCCAATTGCGGCATTGTTGCCCGGAGCGTTGGTCAATATATCACGAATCTTTTCCCCAGCTAATTCATCGATGCTCAGTTTCTCAGGTGAAAGATGCTTCAGCTTTGCTTTTTCTTCCGGGGTGGCAGGAGCATCGACCCTCCTGTATACCGGATCACCCAGCTCAAGAGTCAGTTTCCGATAAACCTCACCGGGATCTTTTCCCGTTGCTGCGGTTATTTCAGCCGAAAGCAATGCGGGGATGAACCCGTCCTTGTCTGTCGTCCATACTTCACCGCTCTTCCCGAGAAACGATGCCCCGGCGCTTTCCTCCCCGGCAAATCCCAACGAACCGCTCAGTAGCCCGTCGACAAACCACTTGAACCCCACGGGCACCTCATAGACCTTTCTTCCAAGCTTTGCAGCAACCCTGTCGATCATACTGCTGCTCACGAGGGTTTTGCCGATCATCATGCTCTCCGACCATTCCCGGCGGTGCTGAAAAAGATAATCGATACACACCGAGAGAAAATGGTTTGGCTGAAGCAGTCCTGCGCTTCTTGTCACGATGCCGTGACGGTCATAGTCCGTGTCACAGGCAAAGGCGATATCGAAACGATCCTTTTGCTCGATCAGCGGCTGCATGGTGTAGGGAGAAGAAGGATCCATCCGGATCTTGCCGTCCCAGTCAACACTCATGAACCGGAATGTCGGATCGATGGTCTTATTTAATATGGTAAGGTTCAGCCCGTAGTTCTCTGCAATCTGCCCCCAGTATGCCACGCCTGCTCCGCCCAGAGGATCCACCCCGAGCCTGATCCCGGATTTCGAAATAACCTCCATATCAATCACCGAGCCCAGATCCTTGACGTAGGCTCCGAGATAATCATTACAGTGCGTTGTCGGAGCTGACAAGGCTTTTTCGTAAGATACCCTTCGAACATCCTTAAGCTTTCGTTCAAGCAGGTGGTTTGCCGTATCCTCGATCCACGAGGTTACCTCGCCCCCCGCCGGACCGCCATGAGGAGGGTTGTACTTGATCCCGCCATCACTTGGGGGGTTATGAGAAGGCGTCAGGAGAATGCCATCGGCCAAACCATTTCCTTCTTTGCGGTTCCATGTCAGAATGGCATGTGAGACAACCGGCGTCGGGGTATACCGTTCCTCCCCTGCGATCATCACCTCGACGCCGTTAGCCGCGAGAACCTCGAGCACCGTAACGAAAGCCGGCTCGGAAAGCGCATGGGTATCGATGCCGAGAAACAAAGGCCCGTCAATACTCTTTTTTTTTCTGTGCATACAAATAGCCTGCGTTACGGCAAGAATGTGGTCCTCGTTGAACGAGCCATTCAGGGACGTGCCCCTGTGACCGGACGTCCCGAAACAAACCCGCTGAGCTGCAACACCGGGATCAGGAGCTATAGAGAAATATGCGCTGACAAGCCGGGGCACATTGACCAGCATCTTCTGTTCAGGAAGCTTTCCGGCGTAAGGGTGTACCTGCATGATCAACTCGGTTAATGGACGAATAATTGTTGCCTCAAATATGCATCATAAAAGACTTACTTCTATAAAAGTTATCGTTTCTTCACCCTGAATCGAGCGATTTTCTTTTTCCTTTGCTGCTTTGTATCTTAGGCCCTTTCCCGCCGGAAACAAGTTCAGCTTAAAAGACAACGAAAAAGAACGATAATGCATCGGTGGAGCCATCACATATGACCTGACCAATGAATCTTGAACAAGAGATAGAAAAAAGGAAAACCTTTGCTATCATCAGTCATCCCGATGCCGGCAAGACAACGCTTACCGAGAAATTCCTGCTTTTCGGGGGCGCGATCAAAACCGCCGGGGCCGTCAAGCAGAACAAGATAAAAAAAAACGCCACGAGCGATTTCATGGAAATCGAAAAACAGCGCGGCATCTCGGTTGCAACATCGGTCATGGGATTCGAATACAAGGGCAAAAAGGTCAACATTCTCGACACACCGGGTCACAAGGACTTTGCAGAAGACACCTACCGCACCCTGACGGCCGTTGACAGCGTCATTCTGGTGGTTGACAGCGTCAAGGGCGTCGAGGCACAGACCGAACGGCTGATGGAAGTGTGCCGGATGCGTAGCATGCCGGTCATCATTTTCGTGAATAAAATGGACCGTGAAGGCCGAAACCCGTTCGAAATCCTCGATGAGCTGGAAGAGAAGCTGCAAATACAGGTGAGGCCTCTCACCTGGCCCATAAGCCAGGGACAAAGCTTCCGGGGTGTTTACAATCTTTATCGGAAACAGCTCAACCTGTTCGAACCCGGCCAGACGAAAATAACCGAAAACTATATCGAGATTCAGGGAATCGATGACCCTGAACTCGGCCGTTGGGTATCCGAGACGTTCGCCGACAAGCTCCGGGAAGATATCGAACTCATCGAGGGAGTTTACGAGCCGCTCTCAAAAGAGCTGTACCTCGAGGCATCCCTTGCTCCGGTATTCTTTGGAAGCGCTGTCAACAATTTCGGCGTCAAGGAAATGCTCGAGACCTTTCTTGAAATTGCACCGAGCCCTCATGAACGGGAAGCGTCCGAAAGAATGGTCAAGGTTTCTGAACCAGCATTAACCGGCTTCGTGTTTAAAATCCATGCCAACCTTGACCCGAACCACCGCGACCGCACGGCGTTTTTCAAGATCTGTTCAGGGAAATTCGAGCGTAACACTTTTTACTACCACACACGTCTCGGGAAAAAAATGCGTTTCGCCAACCCTACCCAGTTCATGGCAAACGAGAAAAACCTTATCGAAGACGCGTGGCCGGGGGACGTCATCGGGCTTTACGACAACGGAAACCTGAAAATCGGCGATACTCTGACCGAAGGAGAGGAACTGCAATTCAGAGGAATCCCCAGCTTCTCTCCGGAGATTTTCAAGGAGGTCATCAACCGTGACCCCTTCAAGGCCAAACAGCTTGAAAAGGGCCTGCGCCAGCTAACCGAAGAGGGTGTTGCCCAGCTTTTTCTGCAGCACGGCAACCGGAAAATCATCGGCACTGTCGGCGAACTGCAGTTCGATGTCATCCGATTCAGGCTGGAACACGAATACGGTGCGAAATGCGATTTCATGCCGCTGCGCTACTTCAAAGCCTTCTGGATCACCCCGGATGACAAGGGCCAGTATGACGAGTTTCTACGACGCAAATCATCGGTCATAGCCGAAGACAAGGAAGGTCATCCGGTCTTCTTTGCCGAGAGCGAGTGGATGCTGAACGTTGCAAAGGAAAACTATCCAGGGGTGTTGTTTCATGAGACCTCTGAATTTAAAACCGAAACCTCCTCCGCATCCTGAAGCCTGCCATTCCAGAACCTGAGTGGAGTTTGTCGAATATTATCATATTTTTCACTGATGCACCTCAGAAACTCTGCATAACAACAGACATCCCTCACATGGAAAAACGACGATTCGGAAATACCGGGATGGAAATCACTCCCATCGGTTTCGGCAGCTGGGCGATCGGCGGAGAAAACTGGTCACACGGCTGGGGACCGCAGGATGACAACAAGGCTGTAGAAGCAATCGAACGCGCTCTGGAGCTTGGCATCAACTGGATCGACACCGCAGCGGTCTATGGTCTCGGGCATTCGGAAAAGCTTGTAGCAAAAGCGCTTGAAGGCACGACCGAAAAGCCCTACATCTTTACCAAATGCTCCCTTGTCTGGGACAGCAACCGTCACATCAGCAACAGACGCAAGCGGGACTCGATCTGGAAAGAGTGCGAGACCAGTCTGATGCGTCTTAAAACAGACACCATAGACCTGTACCAGATTCACTGGCCAAGCCCCGAGGATGATATCGAGATGGGGTGGCGGACCATGGCTGAACTGAAAGAGGAGGGTCTCGTGAAACATATCGGGGTATCGAACTTCAATGTAGAGCAGATGAAAAGGGCAAAGGCTATCGCACCTGTCGAATCCCTTCAGCCGCCTTACTCGATGCTCCGGCGCGGTATTGAACAGGAGATACTCCCTTTTTGCATCGAACACGATATCGGCGTTATCGTCTACTCACCCATGCTCTCCGGCATGCTTTCCGGTACGATGACCCACGAACGGGCGCTGAATCTGCCGAAAAACGACTGGAGACGAAACAACAAGGAATTCCAGGAACCACGCCTCGGGCATAACCTCGAGCTGGTTGAACTGCTGCGAACAATCGGGCAAAAGCATGGTGCATCCCCCGGAGAAGTGGCGGTTGCATGGACACTCCGTCATCCGGGAGTTACCGCAGCCATTGTCGGAGGACGCAGTGCCGAACAGGTTGACGGTACGGTCGGCGCGGCAACGCTGATACTCAACAAAGAAGAAATTACTGACATCGAAAACTTTATCGATGCAATGCCAGACCAATAACAATGCCAGCATCTTTCTACGAAAAGAAACTCAAAAGCCTCCTTGCTTCATCAGGTATCGCTGTCGGCGGCCCCAATCCCTGGGACATCAGGGTACTTGATTCCCGCTTTTACAAGCGCGTTATCACGGAATCCCATCTCGGCATCGGGGAGTCCTACATGGATGGATGGTGGGAGTGTGATGCACTCGACGAGTTCTTTTACAAAGTGCTCAGAGCGCAGCTCGATAAAAAGGTATCACAGCTCACCCGTGTTCTCAGCAACCTTGCCGGACTGCTGATAAACCTCCAGCACCCTTCGAGATCCTTTCACGTCGGAGAAACCCACTATAATATCGGGAATGATCTCTACGAAGCCATGCTTGACCGGAACATGCTGTATAGTTGCGCCTACTGGAAAGGAGCCGATAACCTCAATGCTGCCCAGGAAAACAAATTGCGTCTGATTTTCAACAAGCTGCAGCTCGAGCCCGGTATGAAAGTACTTGATATCGGATGTGGCTGGGGAGGAGCCGCCCTGTTTGCCGCGGAACACTACGGCGTGAGTGTTACCGGGGTCACCGTCTCCAGCGAACAGGTAAAGAAAGCAGAAGAGCTGAAAAAGGATCTACCGGTCGATATCAGCCTGATGGATTATCGGGACATTCGCGGCAGTTATGACCGGATCTATTCTATCGGCATGTTCGAACATGTCGGGGTGAAGAACTACCGGCGGTTTTTCGAAATCACCTCGAAAAGCCTTAAAGAAGGAGGTCTGTTTCTTTTGCACACCATCGGCAGCAAACGCTCCTCGATGAATACCGACAAATGGACCCACAAATACATTTTCCCGAACTCAATGCTCCCGTCGGCAAAGCAGATCGCTGCAGCCAGTGAAAGCCTGCACATCATGGAAGACTGGCACGCATTCGGCAACGACTACTACAAAACCCTCAAGGCGTGGCATGAAAACTTCGAGCGCCACTGGCCCGACCTGAAGCACGCTTACGACGAACGATTCTACAGAATGTGGAGATACTACCTTCTCAGCGCCGCTGGCTCATTCCGCGCCCGAAACGTCCAGCTCTGGCAGATTCTTTTTTCGAATGACGGAATAACCGGGGATTTTTACGTCAGCCGCGAAGCCGAAACAGTTCGGAAAAACAAAACCTGATCCCCTTTGCACTCACTCAACCAAAAGGGGACGTTGTGTAGAATTTACACAAAAAAACCCAAAAATTGATGGCCATCCATCTTCTCACAGACACTCCTTTTCTCACCCTTCTTTTTGTACTGAAAAAATATTTCTTCCCTCTCGTTTGAAAGCTGATGAGGATATGTAGGCGCTTCACTTACTATCCTCTAAATCCGGTAGGTCATCAATATCAGGAATATCGTCGTGCAGAACCGCCTGAACTCTTTCCATAGGCTCGGTATCGGCATCTTTTGTATCACCATCTGGTTTTGATTCTTCAGGAGTTTCGGAAGACGCCAGCTGTTTGGATTTGGTCTGCTCCTGGAAAAGGGACATCTGCCGGGCAGGCTTCTCTGCACTCATAGAAACCTCAATTCTTTGTGCAGAATTTTCCGTAGTTCTTTTTTTTGAAGCAGGGTCAGCAGAGGCATCAATGGGACGTTGAAAAGATGTTTGACCTGCACCTCTTCTAAAAAGATCGGTTATTTCATGTTGTAGCGTTTCCAGAACCGCGTCCTCAACTTCATTACGGATCGCCTGCACCAGCCGGATCGAATCGCCCCGGTGTTCAGCCATCTCTCGGCGTAGTGCGCTGACTGCTTTCTCAATCTCAGCGCTCTGACGGCGAGGCCAAACAGTAAACATCAAGACGACAATAACAACAAGCACAATCAGGATGATTAACAGCAGAATGGTCATCATCGACATCGGCGTCTTTCCTTTTTCATTAGTATACGTACCACCCCTCACCAACATAAAGGTGGAGAAAAACTCCTCCTCCACAACAGCTTTAACTCTTTGCAAAATGACAGGGGGCCGTAGGTTAATTTATACTTTTTACATACTTTGAGCAATTTCGCCAAAACATCGACATAGGGGACGTTGTGCAGATTT
>JAKSDC010000140.1 GCA_022360275.1 Chlorobiales bacterium | reverse complement strand
GCTGTTGTAGACATTGAGCGGCCCCATGATTCCCAGAAATATTCCCATATGTGCAGGGGCAAGATTGGTTACCTGTTTCAGGAACATTTTAGGGTTACGCAGCTTCCTGTACTCCTCTGCAAAATCTTCCCGTGAAACATGGAGCATAGCCCTGGTTGAACCAAGGTCTACCGGACCGTTCTCAATAGCACAATAAACCCCAATACCGAATGGTGATTTATCGAGAAAAGGCTGCATTGCCTCCCCTCCTTCGAGGCAAACAAGGGCAAGTAATACACCGGCTCTGCTCATGGAGCGGTAGGCCTTCCGATCGGGTAACGGAGCTTTTCGCTCCTCAATCGAAAGAGCTTTTGTCCTCGGAATCGTCAGCAAACTCCCGTAATGCTCATTTGAGAAAGACTGCTCCATAACATCCGGTCCCGGAACTAAAGCATTGCTCCACAGAATTCGACTCATATGCCCTCTCCTGCACCAAGCCCATCTTTCGGATCAACCGTTGCCTTCTCCGCCGGTATTGGAACATGACCATACCTCACTTCGGCAGTGGAAACTTTTTTCCCATTAACCTCGATCCACCCGTTTGCAAAGGAATACGATTTACGTAAGGTCACCTCCACATGAATAAGCGCGCTGTCGCCCGGCTCTATGGACCGCCGGAACTGCGCACTCTTGACCGATGTCAGGACGGGCAGGTATCCTGGATTTGCCGCCATAATGCATTTGCCTCCTACCTGTGCAATCATTTCGATCTGAAGAACACCGGGGACAACCGGATAGCCTGGGAAATGGTCCATAAAAAACAGCTCCGAACGGGAAAAGCATCGTACACCCACTGCTTTCTTTCCCGGCTCCATCTCAAGAATCTTATCGACAAGCAACCAGCGCATTTTTAAACCATTAAAAACTGATCAGGATTCTTCGAACAATAAATAGGGGTACCTGTAGTAATCATCCATGGGCACTCAGCGTAAACCGTACCGTCTCAACATCAGCAGCCGCTTTCCCTCAATACAGTTGTGTCGGAACATTGCCTGTCAGAACAGCATGGTCAATACTGGATATACGGTTTTCAGACACGGCCCGGATAACGCTTACTTCATACTAACAGGCAACGTCCGCCCAATGGTTCCACCTGTAGCGTGTGCACCATGTACTTGCCTCCTTTATAAATAAATCGGCAAGGTAGGAGCATCGAATACTTTTGGCTGAATAAGGGGCTTGGTACGATTGATTTTGGAGGGTAATATACGTTTTTTTTTCAACCTTATATGTATAAAAAGCTGTTCGAATAAGCCGTGCAGCTCTGATTGTTTGCCGGGAATGACCGGTAATTTTGCAATCAAGCAACTTAGTTACCCCCCATTTCCGCCTGACATTATTGAGCCGTGTCCAATCGGCTCAGAAATTTTCTTTTCACCTGTGCACACCGGTCATATATGGTGGTCGAATTACTGCCAATGGAAAGACCGCTGCCAAAAGGATGAATCCCATTCCCTTTAAAGGGCAGCCCACAGTGAAAAACAACCGCACACGGAATTCCCGTTATCTCTGCTGCAATGTGACTTGCCGGCAAAGCAAAATCACTGACTAAAACGTCAAACTCGTTTTGGTCAAGATAATTGAGTATCTGGCGAGTATAATAACCAGTGCCTTTGCTCATCAGGTCGAAAGCATAATGGGTCTCTCTATATCCGGTCGCATAAGGAAGCAAAATGCTTTTCAAACCCACTCATTGGTACAGTCATTATATCGAAAGGAAGATTATAACTGGCAAGGAAATGAGGAACTGCCGTTGCAGCCTGCAACATTCGGAATCGATCAGCTACAAGCTGAATCGTTCTGAACGGCAACCTGGATCCGGGTAATAAAAAATGGACATAATGCCCTTCAGCCTACATTTACAGAGCCATCGTAAGCAGAGTTTTTACATATCCTGTCGATGGCTGGCTCAGGAACAAGATGGGGTATTTGCGCTTCATGCCTCCTTTACTCGTTCTCGCGATGTGCCTCAACGACAGGAACTTCCCCATCCACCGACAGCACCTTTATCAACATAGGACTGCAGCAGATCTCGCAATCCTCGACATACTCCTCAGGGGGCTCGACCGAGCAGTCGATAAGTTCGTCATTCAACGCTCCGCAATACGGGCACTGAATGGTTACGGCTTTCATGCATTCCATACCCTGCCTCCTCTGCTATTTAATGCAAACCCTCAACAAACCTTTCTCCACCTTTTACAATCATGTATCAAGCAGAACGAACGCAACAGCATAATCTCCGCTGTGCGACAGCGATAACCTGAACTTTTCACTTGAAATACCAAAGGCTTCATTGAGCACCTTCAATGAAGGCTTGCCATGCTCTTCATTGACAACCTCAACACTTTTCCAGGAAAACCCTCTCGAAATGCCGCTGCCAATCGCCTTCGAAACAGCCTCCTTGGCGGCAAACCGTGCGGCAACGCTCGGCATCATGTCCTTTTTCTTCCTGCAGTAACTTATCTCGTTCTCCGTCAACACTCTCTGCAGAAACTTCTCGCCGTACTTTTCATACGACCGCCTGATCCGTCTGATATCGACAATATCAACGCCTACCTCAGAACGGCCAGCATCTCTTTCCTTATTGAATAAATCAGTATTCATCAAGGTATAAAATACAACTCAGCCAAGCTATTTCCCTTTAATGCAACAGATAGCTGTTGAAATTATAGGCAAGAGAAAACCCTAAGACATCTGCTTTGAAGTTGCCGTTAAATGCATCGATTCGCCCAACTGTTGCCAGAGCAGACAACGAGGGATGAAGATCATAGCCGAGCCCGACATTTCCCTGCCAGACCAGACCCCCACCAGTTGCAAGTCCGCCGCCACCGGCTGCACCGACAAGCCCCTCTGCATTCAAAAACACCCCGCCAATAACATCTTTCCTGGCACCCAGGCCAACAAGCCCTGTCATATAGGCTCCTGCATCTCCGCCATACGCTGCGAGTCCCTGGCCGGTCAGGTACCAGTTACGGTCGAGGAAACCGTCAACCTGAATTCCAATATTCTCCACACTTCGGTCAGCATGATGCGTGCGCCAGAGATCGGATGCCTTATAATAGATTTGATT
>JAKSDC010000138.1 GCA_022360275.1 Chlorobiales bacterium | reverse complement strand
TGGAAATATCCCGGAAGCAACTCCAAGTCCGGCAAGTACCCCTAAACCGGTTTTTTTGATAAACTCTCTTCTATTATCGTTCATCATTCTGTTTCTACATTTCTTGATGGCAGCTAAAACAGTTCGGCCTTGCACTTGCATAAGTATGACATCGCACACAAAAGCCCCTGCTTATATGGCATTCAAAGCATGTCTTCAGGCTTTTCTCGAATTCCCTGCCATCAGGAGTCACATGTATGCGCTCGCCCTCGCGCACTGCTGAATTGCGCCACTCGTTGAGAAGAAGCATGTGATTTTCACGCATGTATTCCCTTGATTCTACACAGTGCTCACTGGGGCTCTTGGCGACCGGCGCCGGGATCTTTTTCGCTTCCCCTTCCTGCCAGAATGCGTAGGTTACTGCAAAGAAAAACAGGGCTAACCCGCCAAAGATAAGTATACGCTCCTTAATCTTCATCTTCCTCCTCATCTTCGAATCCGGCCATCGGGTCCTCCCTCAGGTCTTCAGTTCTTTTGTTTTCTCCTTCCATGACAAGAGCGTTGCCTACAAGCTCATGGAGTCCGTAGACCGATACTCCCGGGTTCCAGTAGTTCATCAGAGCCGGCAGGGTTGCACGGTCAATAGCACAGATGGTAACAAGGGAATCTACATCGTGCTTTTCCTTTACATGTCCGACTGCGTTGGCTCTCGGGAAACCTCCCCTCAAACGGATGTCCATATACTCTTCGGTATTGATACCGCTGCCCGACCCACAGCAGAACGTTTGCTCGCGGATAGTGTTCTCCGGCATCTCATGAAAGGTGTTACATACATTGTTCAGTACATACCGCGGCTCTTCAAACATCCCCATACCTCTTGCAATGTTGCAGGAATCATGGAAGGTTGTTTTCAGATGATCGTTTCGTTTGGGATCCAGCTTGAGTTTACCATGCTTGATCAAGTCTGCGGTAAACTCTGCAATATGGACCATCTTCGTAGAAGCCGCATTGGTAAACTTCGTTCCGGTCAAGGGTGAAACCGGCTGCTCAAGAAAATCCGCAGGTCCGTTCATGGTGTCCATATACTGGTGAACAACCCTCCACATATGACCGCATTCACCGCCCAGAATCCATTTCACACCAAGCCGTTTTGCTTCATGATACATTTTGGCGTTGAGTTTCTTGGCCATCTCGTTGGAGGTGAAAAACCCGAAGTTGCCGCCTTCGGAAGCGTAGGTACTGATGGTATAATCCAGACCGATGTGCTCGAAAAGCATCAGGTACCCCATCATCGTATAGACACCCGGATCGGCGAAAACATCGCCCGATGGCGTGATAAACAGCACCTCGGCGCCCTTGCGGTTGAAGGTCGGGTTGACGGCTACGCCGGTAAGGTCTTCAATATCTTCGGCAAGCGACTCGACATTCTGGACAAATGTGTGCGGCTCGATTCCCAGGTGGTTTCCGGTACGGTTGCAGTTCGCTACCGGCCCAAGAATCCAGTTATTGTTTACCCCGATAAGGTTCAGCAGTTCCCGCCCCATCATCGTTATTTCTGCCGTATCGATACCGAACGGGCAGAAAACCGAACAACGGCGGCACTCGGTGCACTGATAGAAATACATATGCCACTCTTTGATGACCTCGGGAGTGAGCTTTCTTGCTCCTGCAAATCCCTTC
>JAKSDC010000136.1 GCA_022360275.1 Chlorobiales bacterium | reverse complement strand
ACGTTCAGAAACTGCACATTTGACGGTTGCGATCTGAGCCTTGCAAAGCTGAACGAAACGGGATTTCAGGAAGTCTGTTTCGCGAACTCCAAGCTGCTGGGCCTGCAGTTCTGCGATTGCAAAGAATTATTACTCGAATTCGAGTTCGAACAGTGCATGCTGAAGCTATCGAACTTCCAGAGACTGAACCTTAAAAACACAAAATTCAACGATTGCAATCTGCAGGAAGCGGATTTCACCGGCGCCGATCTGACCGGAGCAGCCTTCCAGAACTGCGATCTTTTGCGAACAATCTTTGACCACACCATTCTTGAAAAAGCCGATTTCCGGTCAGCCTATAACTTTTCCATAAACCCGGAAACAAACCGGATCCGTAAAGCGAAATTCTCCTTGTCAGGACTTCCAGGCTTGCTTGATGTTTATGGTATCGAGATTGAGTGAGAAGAAGAGTTGTTGAACTGTTGATGTGTTGAATCGTTGAATTGTTTGTGCTGACCACTATGAAAGCTGCAATTGAGATTATTTGATCAATGTTCACGAATTATTTTGTGCCTAACGTGATGGATGAGTTGAGCATTAACGATCAAGCTCGATGGCGTGGCTTGTCCGCGTCCGCTGAAGCGCCATGTTCGATACTAATCAATGTCTTTTTGAAAACGACCTGTCCGTCGTCAAGGAAACCATTTTTATACCAACCAAGATGTAAATAAAATCCTACTGCTCGAAGTTCAGATTCCGGCCCTGTCGAAAGCCATGCTTTTTGAACTCCCGCTCTGCGCAATCCCTCTTCGGCGGCATCCATAAGCGCCCGTCCAAACCCGTTGCTTTCGAATTCAGGTTTTACAAAACAGGCGAAAACGTAGCCGTCCGAAATTTGCGCCATCGAGAATCCGACTGGTTGACCGTTTTCCTCAGCGATGGTCGTAATATAGTCTTCCCCTTCAATCATTTCCTTGACGCTTTGAACGGTTATGCCGAGGCTTGCCAGTTCCTCTCGTGATTGGTAGTTTTCCACGACCGAACACCGGATATCAAATAATGTCTCGGCGTCATTGGCCAACGCTGGTCTCAATTTCATAAGCTTTTGTCTTTTGCTGCCGAACATTATTTGTTATCTGTACTACAGCTTTTCTTGTAACACATCAATAATATATCGCATAAGCACTTCTCTCCGGCATGCAACTTGTTAACTCTGACTATACACTGTTAACCAGTGCAGGGATCGTGAGGCGCTGGAATAATTCGAGGGATTTATATTTTGAAGGAAATGGTCTGTACTTTCCAGCCCAGGCAAGCCAGTTACAAATTAATGTTTGCCAGAACATCTCCATAAAATGAAATCGCGATGACAAAAGAACATACCTTGATACGAGACGAGAAAAAGTACGATGCCGACGTCATTACCGAAGTGACCGCGGCGGCCTTCGAGTCCCTGGAATTCAGCACCCACACGGAGCAGTTCATCATCGAGGAGCTTCGTTCCGCAAGGGCCTTGACCTTATCACTGGTCGCAGAAGTAGATGGCCATGTTGTGGGGCATATTGCATTTTCTCCCGTGACCATTTCAGATGGCACCACTGATT
>JAKSDC010000134.1 GCA_022360275.1 Chlorobiales bacterium | reverse complement strand
TGGCCAACACCAATGGGAACCTGGAAATTTACCTGAATGTACTGGAAAAAACATACCGGCAGTTCAGTGATATAGATGCCCGGATACAGGGTGAGGTGGACCGGGGCGACCCGGAGGCCGCCCTGCGGCTGGCCCATACGTTCAAGGGCATTGCCGGGACAATAGGGGCCGCCGGATTGGGCAGGAGATTCCTGGACCTGGAAGCCGCCCTCAGGGAAAAGGAGACAGATACCATACCGGATTTGCTGGCCGCGCTTTCAGCGGAGCTGGAGCGGGTAACCCCGGGCCTGGAAGCGCTGTTCCCGGAAAATTGACGCGCCGCCCCCCGGTTTTATGCGCCGGCTCCGGCCGCCCGGTTGCGGCCGTCGCCTTTTGCCTTGTAAAGCATGAGATCCGCCGCATCCACCAGGGCCTGGGGCGACTCCCCTGCAGCGGGAATACATGCCGCAACCCCGGCGCTGAGGGTGACGCATTCCCTGACCGGGGATGCGGCGTGTTCAACCCCCAGGGATGAGACCGCCCTGCAGAACCGGTTTCCAAGGACCAGCCCCTGGGCGTCGTTGGTGAACGGCAGTATGGCTGCGAACTCCTCCCCGCCGTACCGGGCCACCATATCCGCGGTCCGCTGGACCACATTGTCCAGTGCCCGGGCCACCCGGCGCAGGCATTCGTCACCGGCGCCGTGGCCGTAGTGGTCGTTGTAAAATTTAAAATGGTCCACATCCATCATCACCAGGGCCAGGGGGCTGCCGGTGCGGGTGGCCCTGGCCCACTCCTCTTCCAGGCGGCGGTTGAACCGGCGGCGGTTGGGCAGCCCGGTCAGTTCGTCAATGGCGGCCAGTCCGGCCAGCCTGTCCATGTGCCATTTCAGGTTCAGGTGGGTCTGCACCCGGGCCCTGACAATCTCGGTGGAAAAAGGCTTGGAGATATAATCCACTGCCCCGGCGCTCAGGCCTTTTGTCTCGTCCGATATGCGGTCCCGGGCCGTGATGATGATCACCGGGATGTCTGCGGTGGCTGGGTTGGACTTGAGCCT
>JAKSDC010000132.1 GCA_022360275.1 Chlorobiales bacterium | reverse complement strand
TAACCACATGAGCATCTGAGCTGATGACCGGACTTGAACCGGTGACCTCTTCCTTACCAAGGAAGTGCTCTACCGACTGAGCTACATCAGCCTGGCTGCCAGAAAACCATGGTGGGTAGGGAAGGATTCGAACCTCCGAAGACATATGTCGACAGATTTACAGTCTGTTGCGTTTGACCGCTTCGCTACCTACCCGTTTTAACTGTCTTACTCCGAGCTGGTGATGGGACTCGAACCCGCAACCTGCTGATTACAAATCAGCTGCTCTACCAATTGAGCTACACCAGCACAGCTTCAAAAAAACAGGGCAGGTAATATACTCCTATTAAATCAAAATCCAAAAAAAATCCCTCCTCTCACCCGCCACATTTCAAAAAAGGGCATTTTCGGACGTACTGGATTCTCCCTTGTACTTGAAAGGCGCAAGAAACGCCGCGGTCTTCAATACGACACGCCTGGGAAGAAAACGTTGAAGAAACACAAGCAGAAAGTCGAGAAAGGTCGGAAAAACGTGTAACCTGTTCCTGTAGAGCCCTTTAATCGCGGCTTTCACGACAACCGAAGGCTTGGATACAGGCAGAATGCTATGCTCGGGATACTGATTGGCCCGGGCATGGAAACCGGTTTCTACGTACCCCGGACATACCACGACAACTTTTATACCCTGATCGCTCAACTCCTCGTGGAGTGATTCGCTGAACGTAATGATAAACGACTTCGTTGCCGCGTAGAGCCCCAGAAAAGGAACCCCTTGAAATCCGCCGATCGAAGATATATTTATGACTCCTCCCTTCTTTTGCGCTATCATATCAGGGATAAAAAGCCGTACAAGCACGGCCATTGCCGCAGTATTTACCTGCACCATCTCCTGGAGTTCGTCTAAAGGCATCGAAGCATAGCCACCGGCAAAACCAAATCCTGCACAGTTGACTATCAACTCGACCCTGAGCGCATTCCTGGCACAGTATTCATAAACCCTCTGCGGACTTTGCGGGTCCCCAAGGTCTTCGGCACAAATATGAATTTCCGGGCTTCCTGCAGGACTCACTTCCGCAATGAGCTGCCGCAACAGGCTTTCAGAACGAGCGACAAGCACCAGATCACTTTTTCGTCGTGCAAATTCACGGACGAACTCCCTGCCGATCCCGTTAGAAGCACCGGTTATCAACGTACAAGACATATCGTTGAGTATTGATAGCTACAAGACGAATCCCGGCGTGTCTGTACGCCCCTACTTCTGACCCCTGAGCCTACACAGGATCGACCCATCGCCCGTGTGACTTGATCAGTTCAACCAGCTTTTCTACGGCATCGTCTTCCGGAACGTTTGACTCCACACACTCCTTGCCCACATAGAGACTGACACCGTTCTTGCCTGAACCGACATAGCCGAAATCTGCATCCGCCATTTCGCCCGGCCCGTTGACAATACAGCCCATGATGCCGATTTTCAATCCTTTGAGATGGGACATTCTGGACTTGATGACCGCAGCAGTCTTTTCAAGATCAAAGTAGGTTCTTCCACAACCCGGACAGGAGATGAACTCTGTTTTCGACATACGCACCCTTGCCGCCTGGAGTACGTTGAAGGCAAGGTTTATCTCCTCATGTCCGGCAAGACCTGTCTCCAAGGCAAGCATGTCTCCTATTCCGTCACAGAAAAGGGCCCCACTCTGTACCGCACAATCGATAAGCGTCCCGAGGCGGTCTTTATCTCCCGCGCGGTACCGGATTACCAGCGGATAGTCGATAGCGGCCTCATTGAAACTGCGAACAAGATGACGGTACACATAGACGGTATCTGCAGACTCAATGGAAAACACAATGCGCCGCAGCCCCATCTGCTTCACCCGCACCGCAATTCTCTCCAGCACTTCCGCAGGGACTTTTGCAGAAGCGTTTTCATGCTTGAAACAAAACTCAATCAACGCTTTCCTGTCATGCAGCGTATCGAAAACCCCCTTATCGATCATCTCGCCTTCGGCAATATCAAGGCGCACCTTGGCTGCGGTATCCATAACTCCGGGCACAAGCGTGAGATCGCTCACGGCGACTCCGACGCGATTCCGGTACACTCCCAGTGTGCCGACGACCGCTTCCAGCGCGGTTGCTTCATCCAGCGAGGATACAGGAATGGTGACAAACTCCGGGCGCTGCACCGCATCGGGATTTTCAACGGCAAGCCTGCTGCGAAGTTCCTCAAGCAGCCTGTCTCCGTTTGTAGCCGTTTCCCTGGCGGTTGTCTCAACCATCGGCAGGCTCTCTCCCCCGATGCCGGAAGACCCTGCTCCAATCACCACGGTTTTTCGTCTGCGGTAGCTGACGGGGTCGAAAGGCGGCATGTCAAACGACGGCTTTGCAACCTGAGCCTTGATAAGCTGGTTCACCGGCACATGGCCTTTCTCCCCCATCACCTTCTGGAAATCGTTATACTTTTTAACCAGCGCGAACCCTACCGGCACTTCGTTGACAGGATCTTCGGTCAGGGAAACCCGTATGGTATCCCCAAGCCCTTCCTCAAGCAGCGCTCCGATCCCCATTGCGGACTTTATCCTCCCTTCATCACCATCTCCCGCCTCGGTAACCCCCAGATGCAGGGGATAAGCATGACGCAGCTCTGCGTCCGCCTTCATGACCAGCAGCCTGTAAGCCTGTATCATCACCCGGACGTTCGATGATTTCATCGAGAAAAGAATATCGTAGTACCCTTCATCCTCGCAGATTCGTGCAAACTCAAGCGCTGCCTCGACCATCCCGTCAGGCGTATTTCCGTAACGGCTGACAATCCGGTCTGAAAGCGAACCGTGGTTGGTGCCGATCCTCATCGACACCCCATACTTCTTTGCTTTTGCAATCAGGGGAAGAAACTCGGCCCTCACCTTCTCATATTCAGTCCTGAATGCCTCTTCGGAATATTCCTCGTTTGAAAACTTCCGGGTGTTGGCGTAATTCCCCGGATTGATACGAACATTCTCAACGGACTCCACCGCTTTGAGGGCGGCTTTCCGGGAAAAGTGAATATCGGCTACCAAAGGTGTGGCTATACCATCCCGACGGAGCTGATCCCGGATAACCTTGAGGTTTTCGGCATCCTTTTCAGTCGGTACCGTCAGGCGGATAATCTCGCAGCCTGCCTCATAGAGCCTTCTGCACTGCTCGACAGAAGCCTTTGTATCCATGGTGTGCGTCGTCGTCATCGACTCCACCCGTATAGGCTGGTAACCTCCAAGGGATAGAAGCCCGAAACCAACTTCACGGGTCTGCCTCCGGCTGTAATGATACATTGCTATCGGAAAATGCTGCATACCGCTGTTGTAATCAAAAACTTTCTCGCCACTCTCTATTTTTCATCCTCTATTATGAAAAGGGTCTCGTCATCCCTCGAAAAATTATATTTCTCCCTGGCTATCTTTTCTATCGTCTCAGGGTCATCTGCTTTACGGATCCTACGAGTATTCTCCTTGATTTTCAACTCTTCCTGTTTCTGAAGATCCTTGAGCATACGGTTTTCCGCTTCCATGCGAAGCCTCGCAACCACCCCGTAGTTGCCGAAAACAACCCAGAGTACGACAACCCCGGCAAGTGCCAGCAAAAATATTTTCCTGGGATTGGAAAGGACATAGGCCCATATGTCTGCCAAGACCTGTTTCAACGGCTTTGCGTCTGGTTTAGACAGCTCCTTACCGGCATCCTGCGTGAGCCGGAAACAAAAGGAACCCTGCTCAAGCGAGGGTTCCCGGAAAAAAATCTATACCCTGAATGCTTTCGCACCCGGATAGTATGCCTCTGCGCCAAGCTCCTCTTCAATCCTCAGAAGCTCGTTGTATTTCGCCATGCGATCCGAACGGGACAGACTGCCTGTTTTAATCTGTCCGGCATTGGTCGCAACCGCGATCTGTGCTATGGTCGTGTCTTCGGTCTCTCCGCTTCTGTGGCTGATCACGGAGGTGTAACCGTTACGTTTGGCCAGATCGATAGCCTGCAGCGTTTCCGTCAGGGTACCGATCTGATTCACCTTGATAAGAATCGAGTTGCCGACCAGCTTTTCAATGCCGTCGGCAAGCCTGCTGGTGTTGGTTACGAAAAGGTCGTCACCGACAAGCTGTACACGCGAACCTATCTTTTCCGTCAACATTTTCCAGCCGTCCCAGTCATCTTCCGCCATACCGTCCTCTATGGAGATAATTGGATAGTCCCCGCACCATTTCTCCCAATATTCAGCCATCTCTTCCGACTCAAGCTCCTTACCTGATGATTTCTTGAATACGTATTTTCTCCGGTCGGCATCATAAAATTCCGAGCTTGCCGGATCAAGGGCTATCATCACCTGGGCGTCTCCCAGCCCGCCTGCATTTGCAGGCGAACCTACTGCATATCCCGCCTTCCCGACCGCTTCGATAACCAGCTCGATCGCCTCTTCGTTTGACCGGAGGTCCGGCGCAAAGCCGCCCTCGTCACCTACAGCGGTACTGAGCCCCCGGCTTTTGAGCAGAGCTTTCAAGGCATGAAAAATTTCCACCCCGCTGCATAGTGCATCCGAATAGGAAGCGAACCCGATAGGCATGATCATGAATTCCTGGAAATCAACGGTGTTGTCTGCATGAGCACCTCCGTTCAGGACATTCATCATCGGCACGGGAAGTGTATTGGCAAGCGTTCCTCCTATATAACGGAAAAGAGCAAGTCCGGAATATTCGGCTGCTGCCTTGGCACATGCCAAGGAAACCCCCAGAATGGCATTGGCACCGAGATTCGATTTGTTCGGTGTTCCGTCAAGGGCTATCAGGGTGTTGTCTATTTCAGTCTGTTCGGTCACGTGCATGCCTCTCAAACGGTCGTTGATAACCGTGTTGACATTCTCAACGGCAGTCATCACACCTTTACCCATGTACATATCCGAGTCGCCATCACGTAACTCAACCGCCTCGTGAACACCTGTCGATGCTCCGCTGGGCACGGCAGCGCGCCCATAGGAGGTTTCCGTCAAAACATCTACCTCAACAGTAGGATTTCCCCGAGAGTCAAGAATCTGCCGGGCGATTACATTGGTAATTAATGGCATGGTAAGGGTTGGTTTATATTTTCAGGGTAAAAAGATACGCAATAGGTACAATTCCTCCGCTAAACATAAGAATTTATCACCTATTCGCCAGCTTTTCACCAATGCTGCCTGAGCTTAAGAAACTTTTTTTTACTTTTGTCTTTATCGGCTGTTTCCACACGACAATAAACAGCTCCGCAAATTGTTCGTCCGGCTTCTCCGGGCATCAGCAATTCAACAATAAGGAGTTCTACCTATGCAAGCTGTCCAATCTGATCAACTGCGTAACATCGTCATCACCGGCCATGCCGGCTCCGGCAAAACCATCCTTACAGAATCTCTCGCACTTTCAATGAAAGTCACCAACCGTCTCGGCACCACTGAAGACGGAACAACCATTTCCGATTATGGCGAAGATGAAATTGCAAGGCAGCACAGCCTCAATTCAAGCCTTGTCCACGGCACATGGAACGGAAGGAAAATAAATATTATAGACACACCGGGCCTTCCGGACTTTCACGGAGATGTCAAGTCGGCCATGCGTGTAGCCGACACTGTCCTTCTGACCGTCAACAGTTCGATCGGCGCCGAGGTCGGCACAGACCTTATCTGGGACTACACCAAGGAATACTATAAACCGACCATGTTCGTTCTCACCAAGCTCGATGCTGACAGGACAAACTATACAAAAACTGTCGAAGAGCTGCAAGATCATTTCGGTCACCAGGTAACCCCTATACAATTTCCTGCTGAAGAAGGGCTCGGCCACCACATTATCATCGACGTTCTTTTGATGAAACAGCTTGAATTCAGCCCCGACAAACCCGGCAGCATGATCGTCACCGAAATACCCGACCTCTATAAAAAGCGCGCCGAGGATTTGCACTTCAAACTTGTCGAGGCAGTTGCTGAAACCGATGAGGCTCTCATGAACCGGTATTTCGATGTCGGTAACCTGACCGAGGACGAGCTTCGTGCAGGAATCAAGTCTGCCCTTCTCACCAGAACGTTTTTCCCTGTCTTCTGTACCTCTCCTCTCCATCTTATCGGATCGGAACGTCTTCTCAACGCAATCGTCAATCTCTGCCCGTCACCTATAGAACGCGGGCCGGAACACGCTTACTGCAGTGCCCGGAACAACGAAAAACTGCTCGACCCCGATCCTGAAGGTCCGACCGTTGCCTTTATTTTCAAAACGATGTCCGAACCAAGGGTAGGCGAAGTATCTTATCTCCGCGTTTATTCAGGACATATTGAAACCGGTCATGAGCTGATTGATGCCCAAACCGGGCAACTTGAAAAGATCGGACAGGTTTACACCATGGTGGGACAGAAAAAGGTCCCTGTTGAAAAGCTGCTTGCCGGCGATATCGGCATGGTTGTCAAACTGAAAGATTCTCACACGAACGACACCCTTGCAGATAAAGGTACCGATTGCAGAATAAGCCCGATCACTTTCCCCGAACCACTCCTTGCTACTGCGATCGAACCGGTTGCTCAGGGCGACGAGGAAAAAATCTCTTCAGGGCTTTCACACCTGCTCGAAGAGGATCCGAGTTTCAGCATTGAACATGATACCGAGTTCAACCAGACAATTATCAAAACGCTCGGTGAAACCCATCTGGATACGATCCTCAACCGGCTCGAGAAAAAGTTCGGCGTTTCGGTAAAAACCACACCGGTTAAAATACCATACCGTGAAACAATCCGGGTTACCGCCAATGCACAGGGCAAGTATAAAAAACAGTCCGGTGGACGAGGGCAGTACGGTGACGTTTGGGTAAGAATAGAGCCGACAGAACGCAATTCAGGATTTTCCTTTGCAAGCGAGGTAGTTGGAGGCGTGGTCCCCACCCGTTACTTGCCGGCTGTCGAAAAAGGCCTGCGAGAAACAGTCCGGGAAGGTGTCCTTTGCGGCTATCCGGTAGTCGATTTGAAGGCTGTTGTCTATGACGGCTCCCATCACCCGGTTGACAGCTCTGAATTTGCCTTTAAAATTGCGGCCAGCATGGCCTTCAAAGCAGCGTTCGACAACGCCAAACCACTTCTGCTCGAACCCTATTATACACTCAGTGTTCAGACACCTGAACAGTATACCGGTGAAATCGTAGGGGAAATATCCGGCAAGCGGGGTAAAATCATCGGCATGGATGCGGATTCACGATTTCAAACCGTCAATGCGCACCTTCCGCAGTCTTCCCTAAGCGATTTTCATATACAGCTTGTTCGCTTGACGCAGGGAAGAGCTCGCTACACGTACTCCTTCAGCCACTATGAAGAAGTACCACCCGACATTGCAGGCCAGATCGTAACGGCAAAAGAGCATGAGAACGATACGTAGTCTGAGCTATAAGGAGGAGGCTGTCTCAAAAGGGCGGCCTCGCGTATTTTGAGCCGACAATGACAGCCTCCTCCCATTCCTGTCGCGATTCCATCCGGCCGTCAACAATCGTACAGGGTGCCGTTCACAAACGACGAAAAATCGACAATATCTTCAACCACCATACCACCCGGATCGCCTCGACAACGTTCTTTTTCGTCATTTTAGATTTTCCAATCGCCCGGTCTATAAAAATGATCGGAACCTCCTCGATCGTAAAGCCCTTTTTCCATACCCGAAAGTTCATCTCGATCTGAAAAGAATATCCCTGGGACTTAACGTTGTCCAAGTCAACAGCTTTCAGAACATCTGCCCGGAAGCATTTGTAACCGCTTGTCGGATCTGATACCGGCATACCGGTAATTAGCCGCGTGTAGATACTCGCCGTTTTCGAAAGCACCAGCCTGCCGAGCGGCCAGTTAACGACATTTACCGTGTTGCCGATGTAACGTGAGCCTATGACAAGGTCTTTTGTTGCGGATTTTTCAAGCATGGTACCGATAACCTCAGGATCGTGGGAATAATCTGCATCCATCTCTATAATCCTGTCGTACCCATGCTCCAATGCGTATCTGAAACCTTCGATATACGCAGTACCAAGTCCCATCTTGCCTGGCCGTTCTTTCAGGAACAGACGTTTGTTTTCCAGCTGTTTCCTTTTCACAAGAGCAGCCGTTCCATCAGGAGAGTTATCGTCGATAATCAGAACATCGAGGTTTTCAGGATAGCGGGAGAAAATATCGTCCAGCAGCTTTCCGATATTTTCAGATTCATTATAGGTTGGAATAATTACCAGCGTCTTTCCGGTAGGCACTCTGCTTTCTGTCATCACATATCAATAGGTTAACACAATAAAAAAAGCATTGTCCAGGGACACGGACAATGCTTTTTCAACGATTTTTCTACGCAAAACAGATCCTATCTGTTCTCCTGGTGGAAACGGTGCAAAAAGCGCAGGTCGAAATCAAGACGCTCTGGTGGTGTATACGTAAAATCCAGAATCTCGCCATCAGGCAGTATCTCAATAAGAGCTCCTGTAGGACATTCGTCCGATGAGAAACATGCTGAACAAGATATACAGGCATCCTGATCGACATAACAGCGAAAACCGTTTTCCTGTACATCACCGTAGAACTTGTAACCTATTGCGTTTACCTTGGGCGGACACTTGTCGAGACAGAGGCCACAGCCAACACAGAGGTTTTCGAGAATAAAGTAATGCTTTTTCGGACGGGGAGCTTTC
>JAKSDC010000128.1 GCA_022360275.1 Chlorobiales bacterium | reverse complement strand
TCGACTCGATCAATCTTTCTTTAGTGTAGTCAAGCGTTATAAACTGCATGAATTGGATCGGGCTTATCCCAGCCCACCGCTTGAAGAGCCTTTGAAAATGATATTTACTTAAATGAACGCTCTTCGCCATCTGATCCAAGGTCGGTTGGGATTTAAAATTTGCTTCGATGAATTGAATTGCTTTTTCAATCCGTTGGAAGTCCTCGGACTGCTGCGAATAATCATATGTATTCATTTCAAACCTTTTTCATTGTTAACCCACCACCATAATACTGAACTATAGCAAAGACACCCACCCGAATGTTGCTATAAAATCCAGCAACATTCGGGTCGCAACGTTCCCCTGTTATGAGAAAATTGGCAATTTATTATAATACTCGAGAGGCCTTTAAATCACCTCTAACAGAGCAACGAATATCGTAGGTGCGAATACGGGATCGATGCTGATGTATCCCGAGCGGAGAACATCGAAACGGAAAATTGGGAAGGATGTGCCCGACGGCGTAAGTCTGCGAAGACAGAGCAGAAACGACAAAACCCCGAGGGGATCAACCCACAGGGTCTTGCGTTAAATAAGAACCTCTGATTTCAGCGGATAGAATTTTTGCTCCGCGAGTAGGACTCGAACCTACAACCCTCTGGTTAACAGCCAGATGCTCTACCATTGAGCTATCGCGGAATGGCTTATATGTAGACGCTTCTTTCGGAGGGTGATTAATATACACCTCTTTTAACTATTCGCAAACTGATTTTCATCCGTTTCTGCCTGAAAATCCAAAAAAAACCGCAGAATGCGTTCGTTTTTTTCTTTTTACCGGCAAGATTCGTAAATTCAGGTTCTTTTATTACAAAGGCCAAGGCACGATGAGCAAGGAAAAAGGCGTGATCGAGATAAGGGTTGCCGGGTTAAGCGAGGGCGTGCACCTGTACGATTTCACCTGCAAAGCAACAGACTTCAAAAAACCTGAACTTGCCGAGCCGGGATTCTGCAATGACATCTGTGTAAAAGTAGTTGCAAACAAAACCGACAGCGAAATTACCGTTGACATTGAAACGAAAACCGTTGCGGAGTTAAGCTGTGATATCTGCCTTGCGCCTCTGAAAAAAGAAGTTACCGGGGAGTACAGGATCTTTTTTGTCTTCGGTGAACCCGGCAGTAATACAGACGCGCAAGATGAAAACTATCGGGTGCTCGACAGAAACGCATCCGTGATAGACCTCACTGAAGATGTACGTGAAACCCTGCTTTTGTCAAAGCCTCTGAAAGTTGTCTGCATTGACAATCCTGGCTGTTCGGTTTATCATGAAAAGGAGACAGGCGGTGATGATAAAGAAAAGAATGCAAAAAGCCCGTGGCGAGCATCGCTTGAAAAACTGAAGGATAAATATCATTAAGAATTTTGTAATAAACATTTACTGTTATGGCAACACCTAAATCGAAAGTATCAAAATCAAGACGGGATAAAAGGCGCGCTCAGTTTACCGCTCGCAGTAAAGCCGCAGCAACTGTGGTCTGCCCGAATTGCGGCGAACCGACACTCCCTCACCGTGCCTGCCGTCATTGCGGCCATTACCGCGGCAGAGCGGTCACCAAAAAATCTTCAAACAGCTGAGCATAACATAACCGGACTCCAAAATGCTGACAATTGCCGTCGACGCAATGGGAGGAGATAATGCCCCGGAATGCGTTGTGGATGGGACAATACAGACTCTCAGGGAAGCGGGAAACAGGTTGGAAGTTTTGTTGATCGGTCAGAAAGAAAAGGTTGAACCTCTTCTCGACCAGCATGACATAACGCATCTCAACCTGCGGTTCATGCATGCCCCCGATGTGATTACAATGAGTGATGTTCCGGCTATAGCCGTAAAAACCAAGCAGAATTCATCGCTTGTCAGAGGGCTTATGCTGTGCAAGGAGAAAAAGGCTGACGGGTTTGTCAGTGCAGGAAATACCGGGGCTCTTATGGCAGCCTCCCTGTTTGTTCTTGGCCGTATACCGGGAGTCCTTCGCCCCACAATTGCCGCATACTTTCCAAGACTTGCTCCGGGATTGACAAACGTTGTGGATGTAGGGGCAAATGTTGACTGCAAACCTGAACATCTCGTCCAGTTTGCCGAAATGCTGACTATTTATCAGCGTGATGCCGCAGGAATGGATACCCCCACCACCGGTCTCTTGAATATCGGCGAAGAGGAAAACAAGGGCCCTGATTATCTGAAACAAACCTACCACCTTCTCCAGGAAGCTGGCAAAAAAAACAAGATTAACTTCATCGGTAATATAGAAGGGAACGACATCCTCTCTTCCAGGGCATCTATAATCGTCTGTGACGGCCTTGTCGGCAACACCCTGCTCAAGTTCGGAGAAAGCATCCCTCATTTTCTAAGCTCCATATTCAAAACGTCGATGGAAAAACTGGTTACATCCGGCCAGCTCGATCCGAAAGCAGCCGATCTCACTGGAAACGCTTTCAAAGCCATGTTCCAGCCGTTCGATGTTGAAAAATTCGGTGGCGTGCCGTTCCTCGGGATTGATGGAATTTCCATTGTCGGCCATGGCCGTTCATCGGCAACGGCGATCATGAACATGATCTTTATGGCCGAACATATGATCGAGAACAAGGTTAACCAGCATATTGCCGAAGCTCTTGCGGAAAAGTGACCTGTATTCCGTGGAACAATGCCAGAGCCTTGTGCACAGCTCGCATAATCAGGAAGACTTCCTTTAGATTCTAACGTCAACTTCTATGAAAGCAGTAATCACATCGACAGCCAAATATCTTCCTGAAAGCGTTCTGAGCAATCACGACCTTGAAAAAATACTTGATACCAGCGACGAGTGGATTCGGACAAGAACCGGAATATGTGAACGCAGGATATTGAAGGACCCTGAACAAGCTACCGCCCATATGTGCAGCAAGGTTGCTCTGCAACTCATCGAAAAAAGGGGTGTCTCCGCCGATGAAATTGATCTCATCATTGTTGCAACCATGACCCCTGACATGATATTTCCTTCAACGGCTTGCCTTGTCCAGAAAAACATCCACGCCTCGAATGCCTGGGCATTCGATCTTTCCGGAGCTTGTTCCGGCTTTATTTATGCGCTCCATACAGCAGCCCAGTTCATCACTGCAGGCACCCACAAAAAGGTGATGGTTATCGGCGGAGAAAAAATGTCCGCCGTTATGGATTATACCGACCGAACAACGAGCGTTCTTTTCGGTGACGGTGCCGCTGGTGTGCTGATCGAACCGGGAACAGATGAAAACCACGGGCTCCTTGACGCAAAACTTTATTCCGACGGCAACGGCGGTGACAATCTCTGCATGCCCGGAGGAGGCAGCCTCCGTCCGACAACACATGAAACCGTGGCCCAGAAGCTTCATTACCTGCAGCAGGATGGACGACAGGTATTCAAATCCGCAGTTGTTGCCATGGCTGACGTCGCTATGGAACTGATGACCCGAAACAATCTCACCGCTGAAGACATCGATTTCCTCATCCCGCACCAGGCAAATCACAGAATCATTCAAGCAACAGCAGAACGCATGGGTATCGGCCTCGAGCATGTCACGGTTAATATCGACCGTTACGGTAATACTTCTGCTGCAACCATACCGATCTGTTTGGCGGAGCTCGATGAGACGGGAAAACTCCATAGGGGAAGCAACCTTATTCTCGTGAGTTTTGGTGCAGGATATACCTGGGGGGGTATCTACCTTAAATGGCAATAATCCGAACCGCCGTTTCTCAATCGTTTAGTTTCCGTATACTACATTTATTACGGTGTTTACTTGTAACTGAAAGATCTTTTGATGAAAGCATTTGTATTTCCAGGTCAGGGTTCGCAGTATTGCGGCATGGCCAAAGATATTTATCAGCAGTATCCCGAGGCCCGCAGCCTGATGAACCGGGCAAATGAAATTCTCGGCTATTCCATTACCGATCTCATGTTCGACGGCAGTGAAGAGGTGCTTCGTCAGACAAGGTATACCCAACCTGCCGTTTTTCTTCACAGCATCTCTGTTGCTACGATTCTTGGTGACATGCAGGCAGGCATGGCTGCCGGGCATAGTCTTGGTGAATACACTGCCCTGTGCTATGCCGGTGCGATGAGTTTTGAGGATGCTCTCCGGATTGTATCAAAAAGGGGAGAGCTGATGCAAAATGCCGGCACGTTGAACCCTGGTACCATGGCGGCAATAATCGGCATGGATAACGAGACTCTTGAAGATCTTCTCGACCAAGCCGGGTCTTCAGGCATCGTTCAGGCAGCAAACCTCAATTCTCCAGGTCAGATAGTTATTTCAGGGAACATCGACGCTGTCAGAAAAGCGATTGAACTTGCCCCTTCAATGGGTGCACGAATGGCAAAAGAGCTGGTTGTCTCAGGGGCGTTCCACTCTCCGCTCATGAAACCCGCGGAGGAAGAATTGAAAACATCTCTTGATGGAATTACCATCAATGATTCCCGTATTCCGGTCTGCATGAATGTTGTGGCGCAACCGGTTACACATGCTGGCGAGATTCGCAAAAACCTCGTGCTGCAGCTTACAAGCCCTGTCCGATGGGCTCAATCCGTTGAAGTAATGATTGCCGGAGGTGTCACGTCGTTTATTGAAATCGGCCCGCAAAAAGTTCTTCAGGGGTTGGTGAAAAGAATCGACCGTTCGGTCGCCATCGATGGCATTGATAACGCGAAACAGGTTGCAGAGCACCTCGCAACCAAAGAAAAACAGTAATATCAAGACACAAACAACCGGATACAACCATGTTTGAAGGAAAAAACGCCATTGTAACAGGCGCAGCAAGAGGTATTGGCCAGGCGATTGCTTTAGACCTTGCTGCAAAGGGTGCACAGATCGTGATCTGCGACCTTCGGGAAGAATGGCTTGAAGAAACAGCTGCCGCTATAAAACAGGCCGGCAGAAAAGTCACCTGCAAAGAACTCGATGTAACCGACCATGGTGCAACACAATCCATGTTTCAGGAGATCGCGTCAGAAAGCGGCTCAATAGACATCCTTGTCAATAACGCAGGAATCACGCGAGACGGTCTGCTTATGCGCATGAGCGAAGCCGACTGGGATGCGGTACTTGCGGTTAATCTGAAAGGCGTTTTCAACTGCACCAAAGCCGTCACCCGAACCATGATGAAACAGCGCGCGGGCGCAATCGTCAACATTGCATCGATTATCGGGATCACGGGAAATGCCGGACAGGCGAATTACAGCGCCTCGAAAGCGGGAGTAATTGCCTTTACGAAATCGGTCGCCAAGGAGTTCGCATCGCGAAATATCAGGATTAATGCCGTTGCTCCCGGCTTCATCACATCAAAGATGACCGATTCCCTCTCTGAAGATGTGCGTGAGAGCATGCTCGACGCCATTCCCCTGAAACGGTTCGGGAACCCCGAACATGTTGCCAGTGTCGTTTCTTTTCTTGCAAGCGACCAAGCAGCATACATCACCGGTGAAGTCATCAACATCAGTGGTGGTATGGTTATGTGATTTGGCAGAGGTCACTCTGGTTTGTATATTGCCTGACATTTTTTAATTGTTCATTACATAAAAAAATAATTCCAACATTTAATCTGGAGAGGAGAATACAATGAGCGCGGAAATCAAAGATAAGGTTTACGATATCATCGTAAGCAAAATGGGCGTCAACAAAGACCAGATCAAACCCGAGTCAAAATTTGCCGATGACCTTGGCGCGGACTCGCTTGACACTGTCGAGCTGATCATGGAGCTCGAGAATGAATTTGACATTCAGATCCCTGATGAAGATGCTGAAAAAATAAGCACCGTCCAGCAGGCAATCGATTACATCGTCAACAAGTAAGCCTTTCTTGCAACAGTCGCCGGCTTCAGAAGTTTAACATTACATAATTGAAATGGGCCAGGATCGTAAGCGCGTTGTCATAACAGGTGTCGGGATATTGTCACCTATAGGTCTGTCAAAAGAAGAGCTATGGGCGTCTCTGTACCAGGGACAAAGCGGCGCTGCACCCATAACTTATTTTGACACCACAGGCTTTTCGACCCGCTTCGCCTGTGAGCTGAAAGGGTTTAATGCCGAGAATTATATGGACCCCAAATCCGCTTCGCGGATGGACCCCTACAGCCAGTATGCTGTTGTAGCCGCAGAACAGGCCCTGAAGGACTCAAGGCTTGACCTTTCCGCTATCGATCCCGCAAGAATAGGTGTAGTTCACGGCTCGGGAACCGGGGGCATGACAATCCATGACAAACAGATGCGTGTTTTCCTCGAAAAAGGGCCCCGCAGGATCAGCCCGTTTTTCATACCGATGCTCATTCCCGACATAGCTGCAGGTCAGATATCAATGAGAAACAAACTGATGGGTCCGAACTATGCAACCGCATCGGCATGTGCAACATCGCTGCACGCCATTATCGATGCATGGATGCTCCTGCAGCTCGACATGGCCGATTACATGGTATGCGGTGGGTCCGAAGCTGCCATCACACCGATGAGCGTAGGCGGGTTTAATGCTGCCAAGGCACTGTCAACTTTCAATGATTTCCCAGAAAAAGCTTCCCGCCCGTATGACAAAGACCGTGACGGTTTTGTTATGGGAGAGGGCGCAGGGTCACTGATCCTGGAAACACTCGAATCTGCCCGGGCACGCGGGGCAAAAATTTATGCTGAAATTGCCGGTGTCGGCGCATCAGCCGATGCATATCACCTCACAGCTCCTCACCCGGAAGGTACCGGCGCCCTGTATTCGATGAAGAGCGCATTCGAGAAAGCAGGGATTACTCCCGATGCTATCGATTATATCAACACGCACGGAACCGCAACACCGCTGGGCGATATCGCCGAGCTCAAAGCCATCAAAAAGCTTTTCGGCGACCATGCCTACAAAATCAGTATCAGCTCTACGAAATCGATGACGGGACATCTGCTCGGAGCCGCCGGTGTTGCAGAATCCATTGCCTGCCTCCTGGCCATGGAGAACCAGATCGTGCCGCCAACAATCAATATAGAGAACCTCGATCCGGAAGTTGACCTGGATGTCACCCCGAATACCCCGAAAAAAAGGAAGATCGAGTACGTATTGAACAATGGTTTTGGATTCGGAGGGCATAACGCAACGTTGATACTTAGAAAAATTTAGGCATCTGCAAATCCTCTCCTGCTTATGGAGAAGTTATGGCATAAACTCAGTTCACTTGCCTTCCATCGCCCGAGGAGTGATGATCAGTCTGACTCCACCGGAAATAGCGGCAGTAATACCTTATCAATTCATGACACCACGGCTGTCTGGCTCAGGAAACTTCTGGGGTTTTCTCCCTCCAGCACCGGAATTTACCTTACAGCGCTTACCCACAGGTCGATAGTTCATGATCAGGCTGAACCTGCAGAATCCAATCAACGCCTCGAGTTTCTTGGTGATGCCGTTTTGGACCTCGTCATTTCCGAGCACCTCTATGCCTGTTTTCCTGACAGTGACGAAGGAAAACTTTCGAGCAATCGTGCAAAAATCGTCAACAGAAAATCGCTTGCTGGTTTTGCCAAAAAGATTTCTCTGTGTGAACACCTGCTCATCGGTGAGTCTGCCGACAAAAACAAAATACGCGCCAGCGAATCCGCTCTGGCAGACGCTTTCGAGGCACTCATTGGCGCGATTTATCTGGACCTCGGACTTGCCGAAGCAAAAAAATTTATCCTGAGATATGTCACCGGCCATGTCGATCTGCAGAAACTCGACACTGTTGAACATAACTACAAAAGCCGTCTGATCGAACATACCCAGTCCCGACAAATTGCTCCACCCGTCTATATTGTTGTTTCGGAAGAAGGGGCGGAACACGAAAAGAGGTTTACCGTCGAAGTATCCTGCGGGGGGCAACCTTTGGGCAGGGGAACTGCCGGAAGAAAAAAGGACGCGGAGCAATCCGCAGCAAAAGAAGCGCTTGCCGCACTCGAAAAAGCTCCAGGTGCTGACTGAACACCTCTAACGGCGAATCTTTCCGATTTTTTTTCCTCACAGCTCAAGCATTTATACGTATATGTCCCTATATTAAATGGCTCTGAGTCGGCTCTCTTCACCATTTGTATCAGTGCAATGAAAGAAATGCTCATTTTCGATCTTTCCCGAAACGGGCGCAGAGGCATCCGTTTCGGTGCCTCCGGTCTACCGTCAAAACCTGTCGAAGAGTTGGTTCCCGGACGTTTTCTGCGGCGAGAACCTGCCGACCTGCCCGAGCTTCCTGAAAGCGAAGTTGTCCGTCATTTCATACGCCTGTCAAATCTCAACTACCATGTCGATAAAAACATGTACCCTCTCGGCAGTTGCACGATGAAATACAATCCGAAAATCAACGACTGTACGTCCGACCTGCAGGGGTTTACGTCCATGCACCCTTTACAACCGGAAAGTACCGCTCAGGGCTCTCTCAGACTTATGTACGAACTCGGTGAGATGCTCTGTGAGATAGCCGGCATGGCAGCGGTTACTCTGCAGCCGGCAGCAGGAGCGCACGGGGAATTGACCGGCATTCTTCTGATAAAAAAATATCATGAATCGCTTGGTTCGAAACGTAACAAACTTCTGGTTGTTGACTCCGCTCACGGGACCAACCCTGCTTCTGCAGCAATCGCGAATTATGACACTGTCTCGGTTAACAGCAACGCCGAGGGTCGTACGGATATCGAAGATTTGAAAACGAAACTCACGCCGGACGTTGCGGCGCTCATGCTGACCAACCCGAACACACTCGGACTGTTCGAAAAGGAAATCCAGACCATTGAAGAACTGGTGCATGGAAACGGAAGCCTCCTTTACATGGACGGGGCAAACATGAACGCCCTGATGGGCATCACAAGGCCTGGCGATATGGGTTTCGACATCGTACATTATAATTTGCACAAAACGTTTTCAGCCCCTCACGGCGGCGGCGGACCGGGAAGCGGACCGGTAGGTGTATGCGAAAAGCTTGCTCCGTTCCTGCCGGTACCGGTGATAGAACAAATTGACGAAAACGGTAACGTCAGCTACACCATGAATACGGACAAGCCGGAGAGTATTGGACGCATGATGAACTTTTACGGCAATTTCGCCGTCCTTGTCCGCGCCTATACCTATATCAGGATGCTTGGAGCGGAAGGCGTGCGTAGAGTGTCTGAAAATGCCATCATCAATGCAAACTACCTTCTGTCTCGACTGCTGGAAAAATTCGAGCTCCCTTACCCGAAACCGGTGATGCACGAATTCTGTCTTTCGGGTGACAGGCAGAAAAAACAGCATAATGTCAGAACGCTCGATATTGCAAAACGGCTTCTTGACTATGGTTTTCACGCACCGACCATTTATTTCCCCCTGATTGTCAGCGAAGCGCTGATGATCGAGCCTACCGAAACCGAAACAATCGAGACGCTTGACGCCTTTGCCGAGGCTTTGCTTGCAATTGCCGACGAAGCGGAGAACAACCCTGAGCTGGTCCTCAACGCCCCCACTGAAACACCTGTGAAACGACTTGACGAAGCACAGGCCTCCAGAAAGCTCAACGTTTGCTTTTTCGGCTGCTGAAAACCAACGTTGTTCCCTTCACTGCACGCTACTGTATGGGCGAACCATGGTTCGGCCATCGAACCGTCAAGTTCCCCTACCCTCTTGCTAACAAACCATCCGGCGATCAAGCCGACCAGCGTTCTTTTAACCTAAATGTGACTTCGGAGTATTGACAATTTCGAAATATGGGCGTATACTTTACAAACAATCGAGCAATGCCTTTACGCAGAACGAAAGTACTTGTCCTGAACAGCAGCTATGAACCGCTGAGCATATGTGACGCGCAAAAAGCCATTGTCCTGCTATTTTGCGGGAAAGCAGTAGCGGTAGCCCATCACCCGGAACAGTTTGTCTGTACGGTATCACAATCCTTCCCTTTGCCGAGCATTGTACGGTTAACTGTTTATGTCCGGTTGCCATACAAGAAAATCATGCTGAACAGGAAAAACATTTTCAGAAGAGACAATTTCCAGTGTCAGTACTGTGGCCGAACCGATAACCCCCTGACGATCGATCACATGATCCCACGTTCGAAAGGTGGTGAAGATACCTGGGAAAACCTTATTACGGCTTGTAGTCCCTGTAATACCAAAAAAGGCAACCGTACCCCTCAGGAAGCGGGGATGTTGCCAATGAAACAGCCGATACGCCCCAGCCATATCATGTTGATGCGCAAGTTTATTACCGCCGTGTCTGAAGACTGGAAACCTTACCTTTTCATGGCATCCTCCTGAAAAGAGCTCCCGGTACAGCCGCTCAACTCCTTGACTCGGCAAGCCGATGAAGGCAAAAACTCCTGACATTTCTGTTATGTTGATACAATATATCCTGACAGCAGTGTTTCTGTTGTTTCATACCTTCTTCTCCGTACAGTACACCACCGTTTTTGCACAGGAAACACCTGTCCCCAAAGCACCGATCGCCCAGGAGATATTCAGCAGGAAAGACAAATGGGTCGAACAGCAGATCAGGAAAATGACGCTTTCCGAAAAAATCGGCCAAATGCTCATCGCTCACAGCTCTGCCAGATTCCAGAGTGCCGATAACAAAGAGTATCAGAAATTGTCTTTTCTGATCGCCGAGGGAAAGGTGGGCGGGGTTATGTTCCTCAAAGGCAACGCGTATGACGCCGCCGTTCTTGCAAACCGCTTTCAGCTTATCGCACCCCGTCCGTTGCTCATCAGTGCTGATATGGAAAAGGGGTTGGCGATGAGAATCGAGGGTGCAACCGAATTTGCCCCGAACATGGCATTGTCCGCAACCGGCAACCCCGGCCTTGTTCACCGTATGGCCGAAGTTATCGCACAGGAAGCCAAAGCTCTCGGCATACATCAGAGCTATGCTCCAAACGTTGATCTGAACCTCAACCCGTTAAACCCTGTCATTAACACAAGATCTTATGGCGACAACATCCCTCTGACCATCGAGATGGCCAAAGCGTTCATCGACGGACTTCAATCGAAAGGAATGATCGCTACAGCAAAACATTTTCCCGGACATGGCGATGTCACGGTTGACAGTCATGTCAATCTTCCGGTTCTACAGGCCGACAAAAATCGTCTTGACAGTTTCGAACTCAAACCTTTCAAAGCTGCCATTGATCATGGGGTAATGAGCGTCATGATCGGCCATCTTGCCGTCCCGAAAATCACCGGCAACATGACACCTGCCACGCTTTCATGGAGGATTGTCACGAAACTGTTGAGAAAAGAGATGGATTTCGAGGGGCTCATCATTACCGATGCGCTCAACATGAAAGCACTCTATCAGAACTACACACTTGAAGACATTTCTCTTCGCGCCGTAGAAGCCGGCAATGATTTGCTGCTTTTTTCCCCTGACCCTGAACTGACGCACAGTATCATTTTCAATGCTGTAAAAAACGGTAAACTGTCCGAAAAGCAGATCAATAAATCCGTACGGAGAATTCTTCTTGCCAAACGATGGCTCGGCCTTGACAGAAACCGCCTGGTCAACCTGAACAACATTCCGCAACAGGTAAGCCTGCGCAGCCATCAAGAACTTGCCGCAACCATAGCAAACAGCTCGATCACTGTCGTTAGAGACAACAACCATTCTCTCCCTGTAGGGAAGCGGGACAACATTCTGCATATCATCCTCGAAAACAAGCGACACTCTCTTTCAGGAGAAACCTTTTCAAAAAAATTGCGCCGCGCTTTTCTTGCCAAAACAATCCGTATCGGGATTGATGCAAACTCACTTGATTACCGGAATGCTTTCGATAAAGCCAAACGGGCTTCGGCGGTGATCATCTCAACCTATGTTGAAGTACTTTCAGGTGCGAAATCCTTGGAATTAAATGATCGGCAGCAGGATTTTGTCAATAAATTGACCCGCAGCTTGCCGTCAAAGCGTCCGTTGGTTATGATATCGTTCGGAACTCCGTACCTCATCAACCAGTTCCCTGACATTCCTGCCTATATCTGCACTTACTCCTCATCCGAGCTCAGTGAAGATGCTGCAGTCAAAGTCCTTAAAGGCACGATCAGGCCGGAAGGAAAACTCCCGGTATCACTGACGGCAAATATCCCCTGATTATCGCCCGGAAAAAAAACTATCAAGGCAGAGGGTATCGGACTCCACAGGCTTTTTGCTACATTACCGTTTAGCTTGAAACTCAACAAATCAGGGTATCATGACCAAAACCATCCGGGACGAATCCACCGCCAGCGCCTACTGGGGGGCGGTCAATACATTCTGCGCACTTCAGAATGTCCACGTTATAGCAGATGCTCCTGTAGGCTGTTACAATCTGGTCGGCGCTGCGGTAATGGACTACACCGACGCAATCCCATATCTGGAAAACTTTACCCCGACAAGCCTGACTGAAAAAGAAATCGCTTCATCCGGCAGTTCCGAATCGGTCATCAGCGTGATTGAAAAGCTTGGCGATACAGGGAAACAGATGATCCTTGTTTCAAGTGCGGAAAGCGAAATGATCGGCAGCGATCATGAAAAGATGCTACAGCACAGGTATCCCGACATCCATTTTTTCGCGTCGAACTCTCTCGGCAACAATGAATGGCAGGGACGGGACAGAGCGCTCATATGGCTTTATGAAACCTTCGGTGACAACAAACCTGCAGAAATCGAAGCCGGATCCGTCAGTATTATCGGGCCTACATACGGCTGCTTCAACAGTCCTTCAGATCTTGCCGAGCTCAAACGACTTATCACGGGGAGTGGAGCTTCTGTCAAGCATGTCTACCCTTTCGAAAGCAGACTGGACGACATTTCCGGGCTCAAAAATTCCGACGTCATTGTCGTGATGTATCAGGAGTTCGGTAAGACGTTGGCCGAATTGCTTGGCAGGCCGGTACTTCAGGCACCTTTCGGCCTTGCCGAAACAGAGCAGTTCATTAAAAACCTCGGCACGCTGACAGGAAACGAAGCAAAAGCCGAGGACTTTTTCAGGGAAGAAAAACGGAGCACGCTGCAACCTTTGTGGGATCTTTGGCGCGGACCGCAGTCCGAGTGGTTCCCGACAATACGTTTCGGGGTGGCCGCCGATACAACCTATGCCGAAGGCCTTGCAAAATTCCTCGGCAGCGAAATGGGCATGCAGTGCCTTTTCAGTCATGACTCTGCTGAAACCGACAACAATGCACTTCGCGAGGAACTTGACGCTACCCAGCCACAGTTCATGTTCGGGCGAATCGTCGATAAAATATATCTCGCCGAACTTGACGCAAAAGCCCGATTCATCCCTGCAGGCTTCCCGGGACCGATCGTACGCAGAGCACTCGGGACACCGTTTATGGGGCACAGCGGCGCTGTCTATATCATTCAGGAAATCGTCAACGCCCTGTACGATACCCTTTTTACCTTCCTCCCTATCACCAGCAAATCGGTACAAGAGAACCCGCCTGCCGACAACATATCGTGGACCAGGGAAGCAAACGCCGTGCTTGAGACAATTGTTGCAAAGGCTCCGTTCATCAGCCAGATCTCCTTCGGCAGGGAGCTGAAAAAAAAAGCCGAAGCACTTGCCGCAAAACAGGGAAAAGGCACCGTCACCCCCGACCTGTTGCAGATGCTGAAGTGAAAAGTCAAAACTCAAAAGTAAAAAGTCGAAAAGAAAGATCACTTCAATACTCGCTCGCACGAACGGCACCTCGAAAAACCGTAGCGAGCGTTTTGAGTGCAAGGCGGGCGGAGCGCAGGAACCGGAGTGTACACAAAGTACATGAGGATTCCGAGCACCGTCCAACGCAGCAATCGAAACGCGCAGCAGGTTTTTCGAGGCGACACAATTTTGAATTGTGACTATTTATTCGTAACATCCCCCTCTGCTTGTCGGCCCGGGAACAAACGGCCACAAATATGCTGAAATCCGGCCCTCCCGCTCGACAATCAACTGACTGAAAGTGGCTGGAAGATCCTGAAACCAGGAAAGAAGCGGGGCTGGAAAAGGCCTCTTCAAAGAGCATTGACAGAGCAGAGACAGAATTCATGTCCGAGAATATAGACGTACAGGCAGCGGTAACCGTTACGTTCCCTGATGGTAAAAACCGTTCTTTTCCGTCGGGGGTAACCGGTTACGATATAGCGCAATCAATTGGGCGCAAGCTGGCAAAGGATGCACTTGCCGTGAGCATTAACGGCATGCCTGCTGATCTTTCCGCTCCGATTACCGAGGATGCCGACGTAGAGATCATTACGTTTGATCACCCCGGCAGCATCGGGAAGGAAATTTTCTGGCACAGTGCCAGCCACATCATGGCCCAGGCAATCGAGGAACTGTTCCCCGGCACGAAGTTCGGCGCTGGTCCGGCCATAGGACAGGGCTTTTATTATGACATTGCTTCCGAACACCGTTTCACCGAAAACGATCTGGAAGCCATCGAGAAGAAAATGCTCGAAATCGGCAGACGCTCGCTCACGATTCGCCGTGAGGAGCTTTCCAGAGAAAATGCAATAGCATATTTCAGCTCAAAGAGAAACGATCCTTACAAGGTAGAGATTCTGGAAGATACGCTGAAGGATACCGGAAGGGTTTCGATTTACCACCAGGGAAATTTTGCCGATCTCTGCAGCGGCCCGCATATTTTGAACACCTCACAGCTCAAAGCGGTGAAACTGACAAATATTTCCGCCTCGTTCTGGAGAGGAGATGCTTCAAGGGAAAGCATGCAGAGGATTTACGGCATAGCCTTTCCTTCCGAAAAGCTCTTGAAACAACACCTCGCTCATATCGAGGAAGCAAAAAAAAGGGACCATCGCAAACTTGGAGCGGAGCTCGAGCTGTTCATGCTCTCACAGGATGTGGGAAGCGGCCTGCCGATATGGCTGCCGAAAGGAGCCATAGTCCGTAGCGAGCTGGAGTCGTTCCTGCGCGAAGAGCAGAGAAAACGTGGCTACGTTCCGGTCTACACGCCGCACATCGGCAATATCGGGTTATACAAGCGCTCCGGCCATTACCCATATTACAGTGACTCCCAGTTCCCCCCCCTCACCTACAAGGATGATCTGGGACGGGAAGAGCAGTACCTGCTGAAACCGATGAACTGTCCTCATCACCACCTGATCTACAGCTCAAAACTGCGCAGCTACCGGGAGCTTCCGATCCGTTTAACAGAGTTCGGCACGGTTTACCGTCACGAACAGTCCGGAGAGCTGAACGGGCTGATACGAGCCCGGGGATTTACCCAGGACGATTCGCACATCTACTGCAGACCGGACCAGCTTGTCGATGAGATCTGCAACGCTATCGATCTGACCAAATTTGTATTTGCCACGCTTGGCTTTAACGATATAGAAATCAGACTCTCCCTCCACGACCCGGCAAACCTTGACAAGTACAGCGGAACCGAAGACGTCTGGCAGCAGGCTGAACAAAACGTGAAGGAAGCTGCTGACCGCATGGGTATCAGCTATATCATCGGTATCGGTGAGGCAAGCTTTTACGGACCCAAAATTGATTTCATCGTACGGGACGCACTTGGAAGAAAATGGCAGCTCGGCACCGTTCAGGTTGATTACGTCATGCCCGAAAGGTTTGATCTCACTTATATCGGCAGTGATGGGCTGCCACATAGACCGGTTATCATACACCGGGCACCGTTTGGCTCCATGGAACGGTTTATTGGTGTCCTCATTGAGCATACTGCCGGAAATTTTCCGTTATGGCTTGCTCCGGTCCAGGTCGCCGTATTGCCGATCTCGGAAGATGTTCATGATTATGCCCGTACCGTTCATCAGATGCTGCTCGAAAAGAGCATACGCACAGAACTTGACTTGCGCAGTGAGAAAATCGGAAAGAAAATACGTGAGGCTGAAGTAAGCAAAGTCCCGTATATGGTGATCATCGGCCAGAAAGAGGTTGACTCGGGAGAAGTTTCATTGCGTCGTCATCGAAAAGGTGACCAGGGAAATCTTACGATTCAGGACATGCTGGATAAGCTGGCCACAGAAATCAAAGAGAAATCTTGAACCCATAGCGACATTTCAAACCAATCGAGACCGTATGAGAAAAAAGAAAAGTACTCCTCAAAAGCAAAAAGTAACCTACAGGGTTAATGAGCAAATCAGAGTATCTGAGGTAAGGGTTGTTTTCAGTGACGGATCACAGGAGATCATGAAAACTGGCAATGCCCTCAAGCTGGCAGAAGATGAGGGGCTTGATCTCATAGAAGTACAGCCGACGGCGACACCGCCAGTCTGCAAGCTTGACAACTATGGCAAACTTCAGTACAAACTCGACAAAAAAGACAAGGACAGAAAGAAAAAATCGAAACCGACCGCATTGAAAGAACTCCGGTTCCATCCCAATACCGACAAACACGATTTTGATTTCAAAGCGGCACACCTTGAAGAGTTCCTGCGCAAGGGAAACAGGGTCCGTGCAACCGTTGTTTTTCTCGGACGTTCCATCATTTACAAAGACAAGGGCTTTGAACTGGTTGAAAGGCTAACGGAACGGCTCAGCAACGTCAGCAATCCCGAAGGCGAACCAAAATTCGAGGGAAAAAGACTGTTTGTCTACTTTGAACCGGACAAGAAAAAAATCGAAGCCTACGAAAGACAGTTGGCTAAAATGAACAAGGAAATACAACAATAATTTCACTCAGTTAACAAAACGATACGACCATGCCTAAAATGAAATCGCACCGGGGCGCTTGCAAAAGGTTTAAAAAAACCGCGTCAGGACGGGTAAAACGCGAAAAAATGAACGGGTCGCATAACCTTGAAAAAAAGAACAGAAAAAGAACCCGTCGCCTTCACCAGTCAACTCTGGTAGACAAAGCCCAGGAAAAGCAGATCAAGCGCATGATCCTGGCATAAAAATTCTATTGTTCAACAATTAAAAACCGAGACTACGATGCCAAGAGTCACAAATGCAGTTGCATCACGCACAAAAAGAAAACGGATATTAAAAAAAGCAAAAGGATACTGGGGGTCACGGGGCACTATTTTAACTGTTGCCAAACATGCCGTCGACAAGGCAGAACAGTATGCCTACCGTGACAGAAGGGTCAAGAAAAGAACGTTCCGCTCCCTCTGGATCATGCGAATCAACGCTGCAGCCAGGGAAAACGGCACAAGCTACTCCCGTCTGATGGACGCAATGAACAAGAAAAACATTGACGTCAACCGGAAAGCTCTTGCTGAAATTGCGGTAAAAGACCCTGCTGCATTCAGCCAAATTGTTAAATCAGCTATGGGTTAAGATTGGAAAGCAGCAATCAGCTATTACATTCCATGAAAAGCAGCATTGAATCGTTACAGCAGGAGATTGACAGGTTCATCATAGAGAGCAGTGATGAACTGGAGACATTCCGTTTCCGGTTCATGGTGCGCAAGGGAAGCATTGCCGAACTTTTCAACCGGCTGAAAAACGTTCCGAAGGCGGAACGTCCCGCTTACGGACAACTGCTGAATCGGCTGAAACAGTCTGCTGAAAAAAAATACGATACGGCGAAAAAACAGCTTGACGCCTTGTCGTCCGGTCATCGGGAACAGCACTTCGACTTGACGCTCCCCGGCAGAACAGAGTATGTAGGTTCGGAGCATCCCGTCCAGAAAGTCCTCGGAGACATGAAACAGATTTTCAGGGCTATGGGGTTCACTATAGCAACCGGACCCGAGCTTGAACGTGATAGCTACAATTTCGATTTGCTTAACTTTCCTGCAAATCACCCTGCAAGAGATATGCAGGACACTTTCTTCATTACCAGAGAAGAAGGTGAAAATAATCTGCTCCTCCGGACACATACTTCGCCGGTACAGATCAGGGTGATGCTCGATGAAAAACCACCGATAAGGGTCATCTGTCCGGGCAAAGTATATAGAAACGAGGCTATCAGTGCTCGAAGCTACTGTGTCTTCCATCAGCTCGAAGGGCTGTATATCGACAAAAACGTCTCTTTTGCCGACCTGAAAGCCACCGTCTATTCATTCGCCGAGCAAATGTTCGGCAGCAATGTACAGCTTCGTTTCAGGCCCAGCTTTTTCCCATTCACCGAACCTTCCGCAGAAGTGGATGTAACCTGTTACCTCTGCGGGGGAAAAGGTTGCAGAGTCTGCAAACAGTCAGGCTGGCTTGAAATTCTCGGGTGCGGTATGGTACACCCCAACGTTCTGAGAAACTGCTCTATCGATCCGGAAGAGTTTTCCGGCTTCGCTTTCGGCATGGGCGTCGACCGAACGGCCCTGCTTCGTTACAAGATTGACGATATTCGTCTTCTTTTTGAAAACGATGTTAGAATGCTCGAACAGTTCTCCCAATAAAAAAAGCCTCCCGAAATCAATCGGGAGGCTTTTTAATTCCTCTACCACCGAACAAAACATTTTTTACCTTCACCTGTTTTTCAAGCTCAGCGCCCACTGTTCCATTGCCTCGTTGGCCATGGGATTTGGAGCTTCGAGAAATGTTATAACAAACGCATCGTCCATCTCGGCAATACCTATGGAACGCGGGCGAACCGAAAGAACACAGGGACTTGGCAGTTCCTTCCCGAAACAGAAGAGAATGTTTTTTGCATCGAGTATCAAGTCACTGACTATACCGTCTTTCAGCGACTTCGTATGAGCGTAATGATCAAATGTTCCGATATAGGAAACAACGGGATGAGCATCAATTTTGGATCTGAAATAAGCCAGAATCTCGTTAACCGAACCGTAGGTGGTTTCCGATTTGTCGATTTCCAGTGTGTAAATTGGATACTTTTCCTGAAATAGAGCTTGCCTCATGGTGTTACTCCCCAAAAGAATTTGCGATATACTTCCTGCAGTTGAACACTAAAAGGATAAAATAAAACCATAGAAGGTATTATCGCATAGTAATCGAGGCAAAGGGAGGAAAAAAAATGCAAGGACCGGGGGCCGAATCACTCTCATATCCCGTATTCGCTGTACAACCTGTACCGCACCGGGCAAGTACAGATTCCGTCATCTCCAAAAGTATAAAAGTACGGGCAGCTCTTTTTCTGTGGAGTGTCTTTTTTTAAAAAAAGAACCTTGTCCCCATATCCTCCAGCCACCCTGCAAAGATGCTCCCGTTTACCCTTCAGACAGCCATGGTCGTGAGGACAGTCTTTTGCTTTTTCTCGGACTTCCAACATCATAGGATCGACGCGCATCATGTAACCAGCAACCAATTACACACTCGTTATTCACCCATAAAAACTTCTTTAATACGTCAATTTATAATAATTTACTACATAAAAAAACCGCACAACGGTACACGCCGTTGTGCGGTCAATACGCTTTATGTGGTCAGATTCAGCGAAAAAGACCTAACCTTCCGCCTCTACAGTAACCTTAAGGGTTGCGGATACATCCATGAAAAGCTTTACACCAGCTTCATAGTTACCCAGTTCTTTGATCGGTGCTTCGAGGCTGATTTTCCTGCGATCGACAGCAACTCCCTCGTTTTTAAGCGCATCGGCAATATCACCCGATGTAACGGTGCCAAAAAGCTTGCCGGACTCACCTGCCTTTGCAAATACTTTAAGGGTTAGCTGCTGTAACTTATCAGCCACCTCACGTGCTGCAACTCTTTGCTGCTCGATCTTTCTGGCCTGCTGTTTTCTTTGGGTTTCAAACGCTTTGAGGGTGCCTTCGGTAGCCCTGAGAGCCATCCCCTGCGGGATCAGATAGTTGTTGGCGTAGCCGTTCTTAACCTCCACGACCTCGCCCGCATCACCCAGTGTTACTATATCCTTTTTTAAAATAACTTTCACTGTTCTGCTTCCTCATTCAATAGATTTTTAAACAACCGTCCCGGACTGCTTTATTTGTATTCGTCCGCTACATACGGAATAATGGAAAGGAATCGAGCCCACTTCACCGAGTGGGTAAGAAGATTCTGCTCTTTTGCCGTCAGCCCGGTAATGCGACGAGGGATAATTTTTCCCTGGTCGTTGATAAACCTTTTGAGCTTTCTCTCGTCACGGTAGTCAAAAAAAACAACCTGGTTCTTCGATACTTTTTTCTTGGATGCCAGCGCATTACCAATTGACTTGTTCATCGATGCGCTTGTACGTTTTTGTTTCATTCTATTCATTGCAATTGTCGATTTTCCCTTCCGTTATTCGGAAGAAAGATACTTGTACTCATAAACATGACCGGGATCATTACCTTGGTACCTCTCATCTACACCGTCACTACCTTGGAAGTCATCCTCGATAAAACCGGAGGCGTCATCGCCCTCGTCACCGGGCTTCTTTCGTTTGTTGAGAAACTGAATCCTACGCGCCTTGATCTCAACAACCGTGCGGGATGAACCGTCCTGAGCTTTCCATGTTCTGCTCTGCAATTCCCCGTCCACGAGTACGGCAGCGCTTTTCTTCAGATTGTCACGACAGCTCTCGGCCAGCTTGTTCCAGGCAACGACACCTACATAACAGACATCTTCCTGCCACTGATGATGGCTGTCCCTGAAACGTCTGTTACAGGCAATCGAGAAATTCACAACGGGTGTGCCGCCCGAGTTGGTCTGACGAAAAACAGGGTCTTTGGTCAGATTACCCGCGATGATAACACTATTGATTTCAGGCATTTTCAAATCAGCCATAACCTTTCCTCCGTTTTTTCCAAAAGGTATCGATTCATAGTTACTGTAGAAATCGAGTCGGGGGTGTTAAGCTTTTGTAGCAGATTTCCCTTGCTGCTCCTCACCACTCTGGTCTTCAGGGCTGCCGATCACAACACTGTATTTTTCAACTCTCTTGCGCATTTCCAGCAATGGGGTGCTGAGAGACACGATCAAAAAACGCAAGATATTGTCGTCATAACGGAAAGTTTTTTCAATGGCTGCTATACTCGATGGGTCCCCCTGAAACTCGATATGAGCATAGGAGCCTATCGTTTGCTTGTTGATCGGATAGGCCATTTTCCTCCTCCCGACGTCAAGCACATTTGCGATATCACCGCCATTCCTGGTGATAACATTCCTTACCTCACCCATGGCTGCCTCGATAGCACTGTCTTCCAGTCCGCCATTGATGATCACGGTACATTCGTAAAGTTTTTTCACTCCCATAGCGCAAAACAACTTTAAAAAATTATGTTGACTCGAACAAATGGCGGGGAACCAGGTATTGCGCATCCCTGTCCCTTGGATTCACGTAATCCCGTGAACACCACTTGCAAATTTGAACCTTAAAGGTAAAGGATTTTCAACATTATTCCAACAGCAATAAATCAGAGAGCACACCCCCAATCAGGCGAATAAAAGGGCTCTCCCCGTTCAATCGATGGAATATCCCAGTTCAAGAATGACTGGGGCGTGGTCAGAACTTTTTTCATCGAGATCAATGATAATCCTCTTGACATCCTCTACCAACTCATCCGAGAGATAGAAACAGTCAATCCTCCACCCGAGATTTCTCTCACGAGCTCCTTTCCAGTAAGGCCACCATGTAAAGAGATTTTTTTTATCGGGAAACCGTTCCCGCATGATATCATGGAGACCAATTGCAAGATGCCGGTCTATAGCCGCTCTTTCCTCAACCCGGAGCCCTACGGCTCCCGGCTTGTTCTGGGAGTGATGGACATCGAGATCCGTGTGAGCTACATTGATATCCCCTGCATGCACCACCTGCCTTCCCTGGGAAAGAAGTTTCTGGATGTAAGCCCTGAGATCGGCAAAGTAGCTGAGCTTTACTGCGTAATGCGTATCTCCTTCTCCCCGGGGGACATAGGTTCCTATAACGGTAAGATTGGAATAATGAACCGCCACCGTTCGGTTCTCCCGGTCGAAACCCGGTACTTCAAAGCGACATTCACTGTAACGCCCCTCTTTAAGAAGAACACCGACTCCACTGTATCCCTTTCTGAACGTTGAACCGTTCCAGTATTTCGTATACCCCTGCAACAACACGACCTCTTCCGGAATGGCGTCCGCCTGTGCCTTGAGTTCTTCAAGCACAACAATATCGGGCATCTCCCGGCTGACCCATTCCAGCAGGCTGGTCTTGCGTGCCCGAATACCGTTGATGTTCCACGTGGCTATCTTCATCTGTCCTGAGCTCTTGCATTATGGTTGAAATAATCCAGAATCTGTTCGGTCACCGACTCTTCCGGTATATCCAGCATACATTTGAAATGACCCTTTGGACAGTGATCCTTACCGATATGCGAACACGGCCGACAGGCAAGGTCATGAACCTCGAACAGCGAATACGGTGTCTTGTAGGGAAGAAACCCGAACTCGGCCACTGAAGAGCCGAACAGTACGAAAAGCTGTTTCCCGAATGCGGAAGCGATATGCATAAGTCCCGTGTCGTTCGTCAGCACAGCATCACAGCTTTCCAAAACTGCCGCCGAACGGGTCAGAGAAGACTTACCGGCAAGATTCATGACTCTTGATGCCGCAGCTGGTGAAAGAACAGTCAGAATTTCATCAGCCTGGCGCACATCTTCAGGTCCGCCCAACAGAAAAACACGCAATGGAAGCTTTTCAACCAATGACTCAATAACCGACGCAAATTTGTATGGGGGATAACGTTTGGTCAGATGGTTCGCTCCAAAGCACACCGCAAGCCGGTATCCGTCTCCGGTACAGACTGAAGCTGCGAAGCCGCGATCATCTCCCGAGAGCCACAATTCACACCCCTTATCATCCACTTCGATCTCATTGTCCCCAAAAGCTGCCATATACCGATTGACAACGGACTCGGTTGAGCCGAACAGGTTCAGCCCTGACTGGACAAGCAGCAGCTTTTTCCAGTTCTGCTTGTGATAACGATAAACCTTGTCGTATGAAATCGCCTTCACCAGTGAGCGCGAACGCAGGTTGTTCTGCAGATCGACCACCATATCATAGTGTCCATGAGGCGGAGCGGCAGAAGTATAGACGGTGTTCAGATATGGAGAGGCATTCACGAGAGAAACAAAAAGGGGCTTGACGCAATAGTCGATAGATGCGGTCGGGTATGCCGCATGTAAACAGCGCAGCAAAGGGGTTGTCAGCACGATATCACCGATCGAACTGAACCTGATGACCAGGATTTTCCTGACATCATCCATTGTGCATTCTCGCAAAACCGTTCAAGACCAGAATTCCCACCATGCTTTACGTTTTGCTTTATCTTTCGGCATGGAGGTTTGCAACATGGCAATATTGGCGGCTACCATTTTCTGAAGCCCTTCCTTTCCCGGCAGTTCTCCTTTCCGCTCGACAACCATTTCGCCAGCCATCCGAAAGGCCTCCAGTGCCTCCTCGGTTCGACCGATCCTTGCAAGTGCAAGCGCCCGGCTTACAACAGCCGTAATCCACTGTTTCCCTTCGTCTTGATGAAGCTCACCCCGACGGCTGAAATAACGCAGAGCCTTGTCGGCCGATGCAAGGCTTTCCTCGTACCGATCGAGCTTACCCAAAGCTCCGGCAAGCCCGGCATGACAAAGAGCATCGAACCCGTCATGATCGAAAACCTCTTCTTCGGGTATGGCACGGGTAAAAGTCATTGCTTTTTGATACTCCGAAACGGCATCTTCAAAAGCGCCTTCCTGCAATCCCTTCTCCCCCTCGCTCAAAGCCATATACGCCTGAGCGACCTGTTTCAATGGTTTCATAAAAAATCTTATCAATCAATGAGCGTACCGGTACCCCTCTGTTGAAGAAAAGCATCAAGTTGTTCGGGAATTTTAGGACGGCCCTGCTGATTGAGAGCCGTACCGGTAATTTTTGCTTTCAGGCTAAGCTTTTTATCCTTTTCCCGAAAGATATCCTGATAAAATGCAAATTTCAGCCTTGATTCTCTTGCCATGTTCAGGCAGACAATAAACCTGTCCCCGCTTTCAAGCGGATATTTGTAATCGAGTTCAGCCCTTACGACAACAAGGTTTATTCCCTCTTGCGCGTACATCTTGAAATCCATCCCGACCGCCTTGAGATATTCATGGCGGGCATGTTCGAGATAGTTCTGGTAGACACTGTTATTGACAATCCCCTGCATATCGCACTCGTAATCACGAACGCTCATAGGAAGCGTGAAACTGTATGATTGCATTGAAAATGCGTTAATAATTGTTAATACAGCAAAAAAACATTATCGTCCATGCTTTGTAAAATAGTTCGATCCGCAGTATTTCAAAAAAGCAGTGATCAATGAAAATTTTAGGCATTTCCGGATCCCCTATTCCCAACAGTAACACAGACAGAGCCGTTAAAGCCGTCCTTTCGGCAACCGGTCTCGACTATGACTTTCACAAATTGAGCGATTACACGGTCTCTCCCTGTAATGCCTGCCTTGGTTGTGTCAAAACCAACCGTTGTGTCATCAAAGACGATGGTACTTTTTTTGTTGAGCGCGTCAAGGAAGCTGATGCCCTGGTCATAGGAGGCTTCACGCCTTATTCCACACTTGATTCGCGCACAAAAGCCTTCATGGAGCGCATGTATCCTCTCCGTCACAATCATGGCTTTCTCAAAGGAAAACCCGGTGCTTCGGTCATTTCCTCATGTGTCCCGGAAAATGCTGAAGGACTGCCTCCTGCCGGGATGCTGGGAGCGAATGCCGTTCAGTTCTTTATGATGGAGGAGGGCATGAACTATCTCGGCAACGTCAACCTAAAGGGCAATGTCCCCTGCCTGACCTGCGGCAACGGGGATAGCTGCAGCATGACGGGCATCACCATGCTCTACGGTACCGGCGCGACTACCACTTCGGTCGGTCTGAGAGCTTTTGAAGAGCAACCGGAAGCTGTAGCTTCAGCACAGGAAATCGGCCTCAGCATAAAAGCCGCGTTGAAAAAATAATCCTGGGAGGAATATTCAACTATACGGCCGTTTTTTCAGAGTTTCCCAGGCAATCGCTTGTCAGCTACAGCAAAAAAGCCTCGACCTTCATAACAATCATCCGGAGCAACAAGCGCAATGCCGCTGGTCACCGTCGGGGAGATAGCCTTGTAACCGACAGCGTCATTCACCGCATGCATTACCAGTTCGGTACAATACAATCTTTTTCTGTCGGCAAGATTGAACGAGGAATCGAATGGGCGCCCGACATAACGTTCGGCGTTTTCAGCTATGCGCAACCGAACATTTTTTTCTGTCTCAAAACGGTAAACGGCATAATCCGACGATACAGAAAGAAACTGCTCGAGCGACACACGCGATACGTGTCCCGCCCCGTTCATCTCATGAGCTGATGCATGGACAACGTTGAACGTCCCTTTTTCCCTAACAACCACTCCGGCATGAGAAAATCTTTTCTCATACCGGGAAACGTTCCGAAAGACGGGCGACCAGAAGCCATTGCCATAACGAAGGATAATGTCACCTTCATCGAGAATGCTCGCCAATGCATCAACGGCTGCGCTTGACCCCGCCTCCTTGAGGCAGACCTGTTTATCGGACACAGTATGCAGGGGAAGGAAAAGCAGCACAAACATCAGCAGCAAAGAAACGCTACTTCGTCGGCTGCATGTGCACTTTCCATTTCCCATCGATCTTCACCAGGCTAATACGTTCATCAGGTCCGTCAACCGACTCCCTGTAAACAACCGTCGCCTTGTCGCCTTCAACGGTTCTTTCAACATAAACAAACGTGAAATCGGGGTTAACCGGCATTGCCCCGATCTTGCTGGCAAAGTCAAGCATCTCGCCCGTCGGTTCGGTTGCATATTTTTTTGCTTCGGAAATCTTGCCCTTCGCAAGGTTCTCTGTAAAATGTTTTGCGACCGACTGTGGGCTGTCTCCACAGCTTATGAGCACAAAAAAAGCAAACAAGGCCAGACGGGGCAACACAGAGTGAACCATTGTAGAGTATTCTGATGGTTGAAAAACCGGCTTATACAGCATGGTGCTGCTCAAATAAAGAAATCGCACCGAACACCCCATCGATCAGGATCTGGATACCGATAACAGAGAGTAGCAGCCCCATAATCTGGGTAATGACCCTGAGCCCGTTCCGACCCAGCTTCTGCTCAACTTTTTCGCCGAGCCTGAACGAAATATAAGTCACCATACACATTGCGATAAAAACCAGCGCATTGACAACTATTTGCAGTTCATCTCCCGTCGCAGAATAACTCATGGAAACCGCAATTGTACCCGGACCGGCCAGAATCGGTATCCCCAAAGGGCTCACACCGATATTCTGACCCTGCTCCCCTGCAGAACCGCCTCCGAGCGGAGCATGCGCTTCTGACGTTCTCCCGTGCATCATGCCAAAGCCAATAAAGAAAACCATTATTCCTCCCGCAATACGCAGTGCAGGAAGGGTGATACCGAAAAAATCGAAAATAATCCGACCGAGCAGCATAAATCCCAGAATAATGCACAAAGCTGTTATCACGGCACTCAGCGCAGTTTTCTTTATCTCACGATCATCCATATCTGCCGTAAGGGCAGTGAAAATTGCCGTATTGGCAAACGGATTCATAATGGCAAAATAACCGCCGATCATTACCAGAGTGTCGCTCAAAAGCTCATCCATACTGGTGGAGAATATAAAATATTGCGAAATGGTGGCTGTAGTGGTAATGTGCTTTTGCTTTATAATATAATGAATAGTGAACGTATAAAATGCATACATTTACATTACAACAGCAGACAATGTAGCGTAGCAAACAGAGCTTAAACCGACGATTGAAACCCCCGACTACAAGTGTAAGCACAAATGACTCTAACGGAGGTCAAGTGGTTTAGTACGCAAGCAGGGTCAGAACCGGAAAATTGCAGCTATCCCTGTCCTTGCAGGCATTTGGTCGGAATGCACAACAAGTACCTTTCCACCTTTCTGCAGCACAAGCTCCCCGATGTCATCCAGCAGGTCACCGGTCTCCGGATTATCGAGGTCATCCGGAATCAACTCGCCTGTCACATTGTTCAGACGGCCCGGAACCTGAAAATCATTGTCGATAAACAATTTCGCGATTTTACCGGAGGCTGCCGCCCGAGCCACTTCCTCAAGATCGCCCGAACCAAGGCCCTTTGCCAGAGCATCGCCATACTCCTCAATCAAAGCCTTCAATTGCTCCCTGCTCTGCGGCTCAAACACTTCCCAGACTTTTGCATGCAGCCTGCCGTCCTCCAATGCATCCGGGTTCATATCGATTCCCTGCTTCATCAGATAGGGGTTCTGGCTGACCTGACGGAACAAACCCTGATTTTCAGGTAAAGCAACAAGAAGCAGCGGAAGATCCGAAGCTTGCGAATGATGTTCGAGAATTCCCTTATCGACTATACGGAAAAATCGCTCAGCATCGACCTCGGTTTCATCTTTCCTGGCGCCATGCCCATGATGCATGGCCGGACCTTTTGTCCCTTTACCATAGGACGCGACTGTCTGGTGTGGCGCTGTAATCTGATTACCCAGAGCTTCGATCATGGTGCGCGGAATTCCATCGGCAAGAGATACTTCGTCAAGAGAGTCTTTCATTCCTTCATACAGCTTGACTGCGCTCCGTGTAAGACTCAAAACCTGATAACGCTCATACGCCTGGAAAACACGCACAAGAGGTTTGGTATAGAAACTTTCCGATACCACAGCAAAATCCATCACCTTTTCCTGCAACCGGTAAATCCTGAAAATCCCGGGCGCACCAAGTACAGCTAATCCGTCAAGCGTATGGTTCCAGAAACGATGATCATCAGCAAGTGTATAAAAAGGTTTCACGAGAGGACCGACCTCGCGTTTTGGATACTTCTTTGCAAGTGATTCTTCGAGTTTCCTGACAAGATTTCGAAACCGTATAGGATCCTGCTGGTTCTCTGGATGGCGACGGTGGGTTTTCTGGTACAAAGAGAGGCATGGCGGCTCCTGTGAAGCGAACAAAATAGCGGGATAATCGGAAACACGGGTGTTCATGCAGCCTCCTTGGAATGGCTTCTCGGAAGATGTACTACATACAAGGGCGTTATTTTATAACCGGAAAAATTCACCGTTTGTTCCGGGATATAGTCAATTGGCAGTCATCAGTAAGCAGTTGGCAAAGAGGGAAAAGATGTTGATGTGTTGAGCCGTTGAGCTGTTACAATAGCCGGAAGGCTGGATAGCGAGGTGTCATCCATGGTCTTGCTAACCATAACAGGCCCGCTTAGGTCCTTTCCGTCCCTTGCTCCAACCGCAGGTCACATAACACAAAAGCCCGTCTGTAGTGAGACGGGCTTTCGTGTAGTAAAAAAAACTCGGCGACGACCTACTCTCCCGCTGTTACGCAGTACCATCGGCTCTCCAGGGCTTAACGACTCTGTTCGGAATGGGAAGAGGTGATCACCTGGGATATAGTCGCCGTAAACATAGTTGCTTACGACACCACTTTT
>JAKSDC010000146.1 GCA_022360275.1 Chlorobiales bacterium | reverse complement strand
TGATACTGGAAAACATCTTTCAGAAAAATGCAGATCCAATGCAGATCTCTGACGCATAAAAACGAATCAATACTCTAAAAACAAAACAAATATTCGACAAAAAATACCCACAAAAAAAAACGATTAATCGTGCAAAAAAAATCAAAAGAGAAGTGATTAAAATTTCTTTTTATTTTTTTTCAAATCAAAAAAAACAACCATATAAAAATTATAAAAATTATTAAATAATACAAATTATATGCTTTTATTATAAGTAAATAGATTCATTAAGAGCTAAAAAATATCACCATTTTAAGTCTAATAAAAATCAATCTTATTGAAAAACAATAAGAACAAATAATTCATGGAAAAAATCTTATTTACGCACATTAAAAACGTAAAAATTATGACAAAAAAGGCAGTGTAATCATATTACAAATCCTTCTAAAAGAGGTCATACAACCATCAATGATGCAAATGTTTTTGTTGAAATTGCAGACGCTGAAGAAGCCCGAAAAAAAGGCTGATGAGGCGAGCATGCCTTGATAAAAATGCAGGTATGCTGTTTCTCTATCAAAGCAATGCGGTAATGTATTTCTCTTCTGCAGGAAAGTGACGGATGCGTCAAGAAGAGCAGCCTGCGATCAGCTCCAGTTCAAGACTTGCGTCAAGAGGAAGCTCGGCAACGCCGACGGCGCTCCTTGCATGTGTGCTGTTTTTTCCGAATGCCTCGTACAGCACCGCTGATGCGCCATTTGCGACAATATGCTGATTGGCAAAAAATGATTCGCTTGCGACAAAAACAGTTAATTTCAGAATCCTTTCAACTCTATCGAGATCCTGCACGACACTTTTAATAGCGGCGAGAGCATTGAGAGTTGCAACACGTGCCGCAATAGCAGCCTGGGCCTGATTGAGTTCATTCACCTTTCCCCTTCCCCCCTGCTCCATCAGCACTCCATCAACAAAAGGGAGCTGCCCTGAAGTGTAGACAAAAGAACCAAAGCGCAAGGCAGGGACATAAATTCCTGCAGGAGCGGGAGGCTTAGGCAACCTCAAACCGGCCCGCCGCAGTCTTGTCTCGATTTCTGACATGGTGTATAGTGTTTATGACCTCTTTCTTTCAATGTAAGGCTTTTTGGAAGGCTTTTTAAATAGGCGAAAAATCCTTATTGTGAAATCGTAATAAAAGAAACAGGCCTGAGCGGGTATGAAAAAAAGAACATTACCCCGGCTTTACGTTGTAAGCAACAGCCCGCAACGCCCCTATCCGGAAAATGAGCTCCCTGAGCTCGCAAGGGAAATAACAGCCCACGGAGCTGCGATCATTCAGCTTAGAGAGAAGCATCTTAGCGCGAAGGCCTTTTATGAACTGGCTCTGAGAGTTCGCAGCCGTATAGAGTACACAAGCTCTCTTCTTATCGTTAACGAGCGATTCGACGTAGCCCTTGCCGCTGGTGCCGACGGGACCCATTTCCCTGAAGACAGCTGCCCTCTTGACAAGGCACGCGCCGCCGCTCCCGGTATGCTTGCCGGTAAAAGCATCCATTCACAAAGGAGCGCTCTTTCTGCAGAAACTGAAGGGGCAGATTATCTGATTGCCGGGCCGGTATTCGAAACCCCATTGAAAACGCAGTACGGTGCTCCTCTGGGACTTGAAAAATTTAGCGAAATATGCCGAATCGTCTCGATTCCGGTTTACGCTATCGGCGGGATCACACCATCGAATACCCGGCAGTGCCTCGATCGCGGTGCATACGGTGTGGCTGCTTTGTCGATTTTTCGCACTTCAGAGAGCCTTGCAAACACTCTGGAGAGCTTTAACAATATGCTTAACCAATGCACATAAAACGCCCCATGCTCTGCTGTATTACAGCAGACGCCTCATGTCCGGTAACACAGGCTGAAAAAGCTCTTGAAGGCGGCGCTGCAATGATTCAGCTTCGTCACAAATCAGCCTCCGGATCGGATCTTTATTGCTGGGCATTAGAAATACAGAAGCTATGCCGCACCCATAATGCGATTTTTATCGTTAACGACCGCCTTGATATCGCGCTTGCCGTCAATGCGGACGGCGTTCACCTCGGCCAGCAAGATCTTCCTGCCGAGGCGGCAAGAAAATTATTCGGCAAAAGCAAAATCATCGGCATATCCGTATCGTCCGTCGCCGAAGCCGAAGAAGCCGTGAGAACGGGCTGTGATTATGTAGGACTGGGACATATTTTCCCGACCCCTTCGAAAAAGAAACTCGGGCAGCCGCTTGGACCGAATGCTATTACCGAAATTTCTCAACGCCTGCCCGTCCCGGTTATTGCGATCGGCGGGATCACAGGGGCAAACGTTTGTGAGGTTATCAGAGCAGGCGCAACGGGAATTGCCGTTATCTCTGCCGTTGCAGCTTCCGCCGATCCGGCACAAGCAGCCTCGGAACTCATACAAAACATGCAATCATGTCTTCAAAAGCACCGGTAAACTATACCACCATCCTCTCCATTGCAGGTTCCGACGGCAGCGGCGGAGCGGGAATACAGGCAGACCTTAAAACTTTCGCTGCTCTTGGCTGTTACGGACTCACCGTTATAACCGACATAACCGTCCAGAACACCGAAGGCGTACATGGCTCTTTGGCTGTACCATCAACCTTCGTGAAGGAACAGTTCGATGTGCTTGCAGCAGATATTCCAATCAATGCCATCAAAATTGGCATGATCTCATCTGCCGCAACAGTCCGGGTGATTGCAAAAATGCTTCGGAACCGTCCATCCATACCGGTTATCCTCGACACTGTCCTGAAATCTTCAGGCGGAACCGAATTGGCTTCCGCAGATTCAAAAAACCTGATTGTTCAAGAGCTTTTTCCTCTGGCTACACTTGTAACCCCCAACCTTCAGGAAGCAGCTGCGTTAACCGGATCGGATCGCGTTCCGTTTGCAAAAAGCGATATTGAAAAAACAGCTGAAATACTCAGGGATAAAGGGGCTCCCGCTGTTTTGATAAAAGGCGGGCATATGCCGGGTAACCGTTGCGAAGACTATCTGTTGTCGGCAAAAGGGGCAGCATGGTTTTCATCATCCAGAGTCGCCACAAAAAACACGCACGGAACGGGCTGCACCCTCTCTTCGGCCATAGCCGCCTATATCGCAAAAGGGCTCGATCTTCACGAGGCTGTCAGAGAAGGCAGGCTTTTCACAGCAGAAGCACTCTACGCGGGGAACCGATACGTACTGGGAAACGGAGCAGGCCCTCTCCACCATTTCTATCGCTGTTGGAACGATTTTCCATCCCGGGGAATGCGGCCGACCGAATAATAGACAAATCCGAGTTGTTCCATCAGATCGGGATTGTAGATGTTCCGCCCGTCGAAAATCACCGGATTGCCCAGCTCCTGCTTGATCACCTCGAAGTCCGGGCTCCTGAACACCATCCATTCGGTCACCACCACAAGCGCATCAGCTCCTTTCAGTGCCTCTTCCGACGTCTCTACCAGCTCCAGATCGTCACATTCTCCGTAGATTCGCCGCGCCTCGTCCATCGCCACCGGATCGTAGGCCCGCACTTTTGCTCCGGACGCCCGCAGTTCCTCGATGATCCTTCGGCTGGGCGCTTCACGCATGTCATCGGTATTCGGCTTGAACGCCAAACCCCACAAAGCGATGGTCCTGCCTTGCAGCTCATTCCCGAAATGACCTCGTATCTTCTTTACCAGCAATGTTTTCTGATCGCAGTTGACCGCTTCGACCGCCCTCAGAATCCGGGCTTCATAGCCATACTTACCTGCGGTTTTTTCCAGAGCCTGCACATCTTTCGGGAAACAGGAACCTCCGTAACCCACGCCGGGGTAGATGAACGAAAAGCCGATCCTTGAATCCGATCCAATACCGTGACGTACCGCTTCGACATCCGCACCGACACGCTCGGCTATATTGGCGATCTCGTTCATAAAGCTGATTTTCGTCGCAAGCATCGCGTTTGCCGCGTACTTCGTCAGTTCCGCCGAACGCACGTCCATCGCAATGAACCGTTCATGGCTCCGGTTGAACGGCGCATAAAGGCTACGCAGCAACTCTTTGGTTCGCGGATTGTCTACGCCGACGATGATGCGTTCCGGTTTCATGAAATCGCTCACTGCGTCGCCTTCCTTGAGAAACTCGGGATTCGACACCACGTCGAAATCGATCGAGACTCCTCGATCGTCCAGCGCCGACTGCACCCGCTCACTGACCAGATCGGCTGTCCCTACCGGCACCGTTGATTTATCGACGATAATCCGGTAGTCCTCCATCTGCCTGCCTATGGTTTCAGCAACGCTCAATACATGACGAAGATCGGCTGAGCCGTCTTCATCGGGAGGCGTACCAACAGCGATAAACTGAAACAGACCGAAAGCTACTCCCTCTGCAAGGTCCGAGGTAAACCGCAAACGTCCTTCACGGCTGTTTTCTACCACCATTGCTTCCAGGCCGGGCTCATAGATCGGGATCTCTCCCTGTTTCAGACGACCGATTTTCTCTTCATCAATGTCGACACACAGCACATCGTTGCCTACTTCCGCAAAGCATGCTCCTGTCACCAGACCTACATATCCTGATCCGAATATCGTTATCTTCATGAATTAAACTAATTGATGGTTGCGTGATCCTCTATCCATATGTTAAAAGCAGTCATGCCGCCCCGTGCAATAACAAGAAGTATTACACAGGGTGATCCGGCATCCGTACAGTTTTCCCAAATATGCCTATGGGGTTCTCCGTTTCATGTCCCATGAAATATTTTCTTGCTTTCACAGAATGAGCCAAACGACCGGAAAAACAACAAAACGAAAGCCGGAAAAGAATCGAACCTGTTGAACCACCACGTGTCGGAATGACCGGCAATCGCTTTCAATTTAGGCCTATATATATAAAAATTATGAGAAAAAAGGTACTTTCCTTCTATCCTGTTTCCATAAAAAAACCATAAAACAAAAGAAGTTGCGCAACAACAAACTGCTAACCGGTATAGTAGCCGGAATAGCCGCAGGGTCTCTCCTTGGTGGATTGTATCCGGAGGCAGGCTTGGCTGTTCATTTTATCGGCGACCTGTTCATCAGGTTCCTGATGATGATCGTCATGCCGCTGATTATCGCGGCAATGATCAGCGGCATATGCAGGTTCGGAGATGTCAGAAAACTCGGCCCTCTTGGGTTCAGAACCATCCTTTACTACCTCAGCACAACCGCTCTTTCGGTCTTGACCGGCATTCTGCTCGTCCTGGCAATCCATCCGGGACAACTTGCTTCGGAAACAGAACAGATCGAAGCAAGGGGAGGCACTGTGATGCAGGATGCCGCATACACCATCACAGGAAATACCGTCATCATAGAGGGTTTCTCTCTTTCGGAAAGCCATACATCATCCTACTCCGTAATCCTGCTTGACCGGAACGTCACCGGAAAAATCACTGCAAGCGGCAACAACCGGGTTGAAGTATCTTCATGGGTGCAGAACAAAAAACATCTTGCCGCCCTGGACGGAAAAGGCAAGGGTGTGATTATCGACAAATTACCGGCTGAAAGGTTTCTGCAGGAAGAGAGAAGCATTACCGATATTCTGCAAGAAGTGTTGACAGGACTGATCCCGTTCAACCTCTTCAAGGCAATGGCGGAAAATGACATCCTGCCGGTTATAACCTTTTCGCTTCTTCTGGGTGCTGTACTTTCAACACTTGGCGAACAGGGTAGACCGGTAATCGATTTTTTCAATGGCCTCAATGAGGCGATCATGAAAATCATACATCTTGCGATGTATGCCGCCCCGGTAGGCATCGGCGCCCTGATTGCCGGAAGGCTCGGCGAAGCCGGCGGTTTCACGGGTTTTCTGCCGGAATTGCTTCGTCTCGGGAAATATGCTTTTACCGTTATCGCCGGGCTGTTGATCCACAGTATGGTTATTCTGCCCTTGATTCTTAAATTTTTCGGCAAAACAGGAATCGGCCGCTTTGCCTATAACACCTCACCGGCCCTTCTGACTGCTTTTTCAACGGCATCCAGTTCAGCCACCCTGCCGCTGACCGTTGAATGCGCTGAAGAAAAAAACGGAGTATCTCCCCGGACCGCAGGTTTTGTCCTTCCCCTCGGGGCAACGATCAACATGGACGGGACGGCCCTTTATGAAGCCGTAGCAGTGATTTTTATCGCCCAGATCAATGGCATCACCCTTGGCACTCCTGAACTTGCCATCATTTTCCTTACCGCGACACTTGCGGCCATAGGTGCAGCCGGAATTCCCGAGGCCGGTCTTGTAACGATGGTTCTGGTCCTGAAAGCTGTTGATTTGCCCATAGAAGGCATCTCACTGATTCTTGCAATCGACTGGTTCCTCGACCGTTGCAGAACGACGGTTAACGTATGGGGTGACAGCGTGGGAGCAAAAATTATCGACAGATACGTACAAGCCGCTAGTCATCGATAACGATAACGAGACATCTGGATTTCTTCCAGAATTCATGTTCATCCTTGATGAGAAGCAGCGAAGAGGTTCTGCCCCCGACAAGTTCATATGAGTCTTTCGTATGAGGAGTTACGATCCTGAGACTCTGCACGGGCTTGTCAAAATAAAGGTCTCTTGTTTCAGTAATATCAATCCTGTTGAAAAGAGCTACATCGAAATCCTGTGCAAGGTAGTAGTCTGTGTCGAATATTTTGGACAGCGGACTGCCTGGTTTTGACAAAATCCCCTTTTCCGCCAGTTCTTCATACGTTCCGGATATGTAGTATGCATAGGAAAGGATATCCTCCTGTTCGAGAATAAACTCATCAAGCACCTCGACAGTTTCCATCAGCTCGGAGACCCTTGCATCGAGCTGCTGAACTTCTGATTTGAGTTCCCGTATCTCTCTGTCTTTGTCTTCGAGCGTATTGCGCATCTCAGCCAGCAGGTTATCGAGGGACTCGATACGGTATGCCGAGCTCATGTTTTCCTCTTCAAGTTTCTGAATCAGATTTCTGCTGGCTTCAAGAGTGGAATCGATAAAACGAATACTGGCGTAAATATCTTTACCAAGCTGATCGACACTGCTCCCTTCCCGCTTCTCGATAGAAGATGAAAGCCTTTCGACAACAGCCTCTTTTTGTTGAATCCTGCCAAGATTTTTCTGAACCTGGGTTAGAATGGTCATCATGGAATCAATATGCTGTTGCCGGGACTCCGTCTCTCTCTCAGACCTGTCACACGCGACAAAAAGCTGAACGAACAGTAGAAACAGAACTGGTAAAAAACGGTATGTGCTTTTTTTTACAACCATTGTATCCATTGTTCGATACCCTCTACGGTACCATACCAGGTAGTATGCGGGGTCGGCAGATGTTCTATGCCTGAAATTGTGACATTTTCCGCTCCTTTCAAAAAACAGCTTTTTACCGGCACGATGCCGTCACCCGCAACATTTCCTTCCCCTGAAACATTTTTATAAAACATATAACACATGCGCTCTACCAATCCTTTCTCCAGAGAACCCGTGTACTGGTCGCTTACAACGGAAACAACCTTGCACCGATCGAAAAAACCCGTCGTAAGATGCCTGTTGATAAAATCGGTTTTGATCCTTGCATAATGCTCCGTTGTGTGAAAAGGTGTTCCCAGGGCAAGCAGTTTTCCAACCGCACTGCTCCTCTTGTAGACATCTCCCTGAAAAGGTCGCTCAAGAAGATACACCAGGGCAACCGTGCCTCCGCCGCTATGGGCCACAATGGTGATTTTCTCCCCGGGATATCGCTGCCGCATCGAGGCAATCGTACGATCAAGCGCAACCATTACACGATTTGTCGATCGCTCGGGAGAAGGAGGAAAACCAATCCAGTCATGAACATGGACCGGCACAATGGCGATTTTTTCCCCTGAGACATAGGCGGCCAGAGCCTTTTTCATTCCTGCATAAAGGCCGTCCCAGAAAAGAACGCCCGGAAGAATCACAATCGGGTTTTGAGGTGTTTGCTTCATTACCAATCTCTCAGAAGGTCAATAAGTAATCGAACACCAAATCCTGTTCCGCCCTGGGCCGTTTTTCCTTTTTTGGCCGAAAAGGCAGGACCTGCTATATCGAGGTGTGCCCAAGTTTTATGGCCGTCGATAAATTTTTCGAGAAACTTCGCCGCCGTGATCGATCCGGCACCTTTCGCTCCTGCATTGTGAACATCGGCCACCTCGGACTTGATAAGCTCGTCATATTCTTCCCATACCGGCATGCGCCATACCTTTTCACCGGATTTCCTGCCTGCTTCGTAAATCTTTCCCGCAAACCGGTCATTGTTGCTGAAAAGCCCGGCTACAGAATAACCCAAAGCAACAATACATGCTCCTGTAAGTGTCGCAAGATCAATAACGGCATCAGGCTTGTAGTGTTTGACCGCGTAAGCAAGGGCGTCTGCAAGTATAAGCCTGCCTTCAGCGTCGGTATTGCCGACCTCAACCGTAATACCGGAATATGTCGTGATGACGTCGCCCGGCGTTTGTGCAGCCCCGCCAGGCATATTGTCCGTAGCCGGAATAAACCCGACAACGCGCAACGGCAATTCGAGCAAAGCGGCAGCCTCGACCGTCCCGATCACAGCCGCCGCACCAGCCATATCGCATTTCATCTCATCCATCCCGTTCGAGGGCTTGAGAGATATGCCTCCCGAATCAAAAGTAACCCCTTTGCCAACGAGAGCCACTGTCGCAAGAGGCTTGGAAACGGGCTTGTATTCCAGTATGGTAAACGTAGGTGGAGCATGGCTGCCCTTGTTGACTGCCTGAAGCCCTCCCATACGCAGCTGTTCAATCTCCTCCTTGTTAAAGACCGTAACCTTGCAACCGGATTTTTCCGCGGATTTTCGTGCGGCTTCGGCAACACCATCGGCATTAAGCAGGTTGCCGGGAAGATTGACCAGGTCGCGAACAAGGCTTCTTGCATCGGCAATAACCTGGCCGCAACGAGAGCCTTCCCGAACTTCTTTTACACTGCCGGCATTGACACGGATCTTCAGTTCCTCCAACCGCACCCCGCTGTCCTTTTCCTTTCCTTTCTTTTTTTCCAGTTTTCCGCTTTTCAAACGGTCGAAAGTGTATAAACCGTAAAGGATCGAATCAACAAGAAGCTCTGCAACAATTGCGGTGGATTCATCGGCAGTACGCGCCCACGAACTGATCGATGAACAATCGAGTACAAGGCTTTTCACCTGCAATGATCTTGCCTGTTGTGCAACGGCCAAACCAGCCTTGCGCAAATCTTCAGCTTCAGCAGCATCGCCGACGCCCAGCAGAAGAACTCTGGGTGTTTTCAGTTTCGAGCCGCCGGAATACAACACAAGCGAGTCGCCCGGTTTGCCTTTGAAATCTTTCAAGGCGCCTTTGTCGAGCCCGAAAGCAGTCAGAGTTTTTTCAGCATCCTTGTTAAGCTCTTCTGCCGTGAAAGGCATCACGAGCAGGTCGCTTTTAAGATTTTTCAGCGAACTTTTTGTAACGGTAATCTTTTGCATGACAAACTGTTTCTACCATATTACTACTTCTTATTAACGATCTCCAGGTTCTTAAGAAACCCCCTCACTTCGGCAAGAATCATCTGGGTAGCTTTTTCCGGCGCATAGCGAAGCAGGCAACCTGCGGCGTTCTTGTGCCCTCCCCCGCCATACTTTTTAGCTATCCTGTTAACAAAAATATCCCCCCTCGACCGCAAACTTACTTTTGTTCTTCCATCCTGCATTTCCACCATAAGCACGGCTATCCGCACACTTCTCACGCTCAGCAGGTACTTGATGACAAGATCGGTATCAAAAAGTTTGCTGCCTGTTTCGCTGAGCATTTTCTGGGAGATAAACAACCACGAAACCGTATCACCGTCAATCAGCCTGATTTCGGTAAGCGCAGCGCCAAGCAGTCTGAGCGCCTGGGGCTTGAGTGAATTATAGACCTGATCATAAATCTCGTTCGGATCCGCTCCTTTGGCAACCAGATCACCGGCCAGGGTATAGACGTACGGGGTGGTTTTAGGAAATCTGAACGATCCCGTATCGGTCATGACCGCCACATACAATCCTTTTGCGACACCGGGCGTGATCAGTTCTTTTCCGACACACGCTTCTATTGCCGTAACAAGATCGTAAACAAGCTCTCCGGTGGATGACGCATAAGTCTCGCAGACCATCAGATCCGCAAAATCTTCAGGGTCAAGGTGATGATCGATACAAAGAACCTCCAGCTTGCCAAGCTCACGTGCAAAGCTGACGTGGTTCCAGATACTGCCCATGCGTTCGCGCAGATTTGCATCAAGAAGCACAACCATATCGGCAAGGGAAATTTCCTCAATCAGCTCTTCGCCCTGTTCATCGAAGACGTTTATATCGGCAATTTCCTGCAGAAAGGTGTAGTTGGTGGGAACTTCCGTAGGATTGATAATCGATACTTTTTTACCGAGCGTCCTTAGAACCTCGGCAAGAGCCACCTCGCTTCCGAGACCGTCTCCATCGGAATTAACGTGGGTTGTAAGAACGATATGCTCGCCGGCAAGCAGCATATCGATACAAGGCGCCCATTCTTTCTCATCGAGTTTCCGTCCATATTCAGGTATAATCATCAGCTCATATTTCAATTTTTTCAAGCAGTTAATTTACGGCTAAATTATACCGTTGACAAATAATTAAGCAAAACACCAATATGCTGTTTTTTCTCATCAGGTAATTCAATACCTTACGGGACGATTACACTAAGAGAATTTACAGGGAACCATACTTGCCGGCATCTTCTCAAACTATTGTAATACAGGAAAATAACCATATACCGACTGTACCGGATGCTTAAAATTTTCGAGAAAATATTTGGCTCCAAGCACGACAAGGACATAAAAAGAGTTCAGCCGCTCATCGACGGCATCAATGAGATATACGAGACGCTTCAAACGCTCAGTGACGATGAGCTTCGTGAGAAAAGCAAGACCCTTAAAACCAACCTGCAGAATCAGCTGAGCGGAATTCAGCAGCAGAAAAACGACCTGCTGAGCAAACTTGAAAATCCTGACATTGCTCTCGATCAGATCGAAAGCATAAACAAAGAGCTCGATGAGCTTGAAACAAACTGTGAAAATGAAACAAACGCCGCACTCGAGGCGATTCTGCCGGAAACATTCGCCATTGTAAAAGATACCTGCCGAAGGCTTAAGGGACATACATATGAGGTTATGGGACATCCCATGAACTGGGACATGGTTCCTTACGATGTCCAGCTGATCGGCGGGATAGTCCTGCATCAGGGAAAAATAGCTGAAATGGCGACAGGTGAAGGTAAAACCCTTGTTTCCACACTGCCTGCATTCCTTAACGCCCTTACCGGACGAGGTGTCCATATCGTTACCGTCAACGATTATCTTGCTCAGCGTGACAGAGAGTGGATGAACCCCATATTTGAGTTTCATGGCCTGAAAACCGGGGTTATTCTCAGCGGCATGCGCCCGGAAGAACGGAAAAAAGAGTACGGATGTGATATAACCTATGGCACCAACAACGAGTTCGGGTTCGATTATCTCCGGGATAATATGGCCGGCTCACCTGCTGAACTGGTCCAGCGGGATTACTATTTTGCGATTGTTGACGAGGTGGACAGCGTTCTCATCGATGAAGCCCGAACCCCTTTAATCATCTCGGGGCCGGTTCCGAACTCCGATACCGGAAAATATACCGAAATCAAACCCTGGATAGAGCGCATAGTCAAAGCACAACAGAATCTGGTTGCAGGATACTTGACAGAAGCCGAAAAAACAGTCCAGGGAGACCCGGACAACTTCGATGCCGGACTCTCTCTCCTGCGAGCCAAACGCGGACAACCCAAGAACAGCCGCCTGATCAAGATATTATCCCAGACAGGCATGGCCAAACTTACGCAAAGCGTTGAAAACGACTATCTCAAGGATAATGCACGGAGAATGCATGAAGTCGATGATGAGCTTTATTTCTCCATTGACGAAAAATCCGGCTCAATCGACCTTACCGACAAGGGACGCGATTTTCTCAGCAAGCTCAGCAAGCAGGACAGCGACCTTTTTCTCGTACCCGACGTCGGAGCCGAAATAGCGGCAATAGAAACCGACCAGTCGCTCGACACCCAGCAAAAAATCAGGAATAAAGACGAGGTGTACCGGTTGTACTCCGAGCGTTCGGAAAAACTCCACAATATAAGCCAGTTGCTCAAAGCATATTCACTTTTTGAAAAAGACGATGAATATGTCGTTCAAAACGGCCAGGTCATGATTGTCGACGAATTCACCGGACGCATCCTTCCCGGAAGGCGTTACAGCGACGGGCTCCACCAGGCAATCGAGGCCAAGGAAAACGTCAAGATCGAAGGAGAAACACAAACACTTGCGACAATCACCATCCAGAACTTTTTCCGGCTTTACAAAAAACTTGCCGGAATGACCGGTACGGCTGAAACAGAATCGGCGGAATTCTACGGCATCTACAAGCTGGATGTGGTCGTCATCCCGACCAACAAACCGGTGATCAGAAACGATCAGGACGACTACGTGTTCAAAACGCGCAGGGAAAAGTATGCCGCCATAATCAACAAGATCATGGAGCTGCAGAAAAAGGGACAACCGGTCCTTGTGGGAACCGCAAGCGTAGAGGTATCGGAAACCCTCTCGAGAATGCTGCGGGCAAAAAAAGTGACACACAATGTTCTCAATGCCAAACAGCATGAGCGGGAAGCCGAAATTGTCGCAACTGCCGGACAGAAAGGCGCCGTTACCATTGCAACAAACATGGCCGGACGAGGCACGGATATCAAGCTGGGCGAAGGAATAAAAGAAGTGGGGGGACTTTTTATTCTCGGTTCGGAACGACATGAGTCCCGAAGAATCGACCGTCAGCTTCGCGGCAGATCAGGACGACAGGGAGATCCCGGAGAATCGATATTTTATGTCTCCCTTGAAGACAATCTGATGCGTCTTTTCGGCTCTGACAGAGTTATCTCGGTCATGGACAAGCTCGGCCATGAGGAAGGAGATATCATCGAACACTCAATGGTCACCAGATCGATTGAACGGGCTCAGAAAAAGGTTGAAGAGCAGAACTTTGCCATACGAAAACGGCTTCTCGAATACGATGACGTGCTCAATCAGCAGCGTGACGTTATTTACAAGCGGCGGCGAGGTGCGCTCACCAAAACACGCCTGACTGCGGATATTTTCGATCTGCTTCACGATTATTGTGAAAACACCGTTAACCGTTATTCCAGGGACTTCGATGTCAAGGGTCTTGAGGAACAGGTACTGAAAGACCTTTCCGTCGAGTTCCGGATCGATCCGGAAACCTTCGAATCCAACGGTATAGAAAAAACCGCTGAAAATCTTTACCGGAAGGCTCTCGATTTTTACAAGCGCAAGGAAACCGCGATCCCGGAAGAGATCATGCGGCAGATCGAAAAATATGCCGTCCTGAACGTTATCGACCAGAAATGGAGGGAGCACCTCAGGGAAATAGACACGCTCAAGGAAGGTATTAACCTCAGAGCGTATGGTCAGAAAGACCCGCTTCTCGAATACAAACAGGAGGCGTATAAGCTTTTTGTCGGTATGCTGGGTGAAATAGAGAATGAAACGCTTTCACTTGCATTCAAACTTTTCCCGGTAACCGAAGAAGCCCGGGAACAAATAGAGGCTGAACGCAAAAAAGCGCAGGTGCAGCAAGACCGTCTTGTCGCCCGGCACGATGAAGCCGGGACGGCTTATGACAAACCGGCTGCACCGACAGGCAGCGGACAAGAAAAAAAGGCGCAAAGCCGTAAAGGCAGGGAAAATACCGACCAGCCAAAACAGCCGATCAGGGTGGAAAAAACACCCGGAAGAAATGATCCCTGCCCCTGCGGAAGCGGGAAAAAATACAAAAATTGCTGTGGAAAATAAGGCTGCAAGCTTAAAACAATCCCATCAACACTATGCATACGGAACCAGACGTAACCCTCGAACTTGCCATGGAACACGGGCTGAACGAGGAGGAGTACGGAAAAATTCTCGATATTTTAGGACGCATCCCGACGTTTACGGAACTGGGCATTTTTTCCGTCATGTGGTCTGAACATTGCAGTTACAAAAACTCGATTGCGGTGCTGAAAACGCTCCCAAGAGAGGGGAAAGCACTGCTCACCTCCGCCGGGGAGGAAAATGCAGGGCTTGTCGATATCGGAGACAACCTTGCCGTTGCCTTTAAAATCGAGTCCCATAACCATCCGTCCGCTGTTGAACCCTATCAAGGTGCGGCGACAGGCGTCGGCGGCATACACCGGGATATTTTCACCATGGGCGCCAGGCCTGTGGCGGCGCTGAATTCCCTCCGTTTCGGTTCGCCCAAAGACCCGAGAGTCCGGTATCTCGTCGATGGCGTTGTCAGGGGCATCGGCGATTACGGCAACTCTTTCGGGGTGCCGACCGTAGGGGGGGAAATCTATTTTGAAGACTGCTACACCGGCAATCCTCTGGTCAACGCAATGTCCGTAGGCCTCGTGGAACACGATAATACGGTGAGTGCAACCGCGGAAGGCGAAGGAAATCCCGTGCTTATTGTCGGATCTGCAACGGGAAAAGACGGTATTCACGGCGCCACTTTTGCATCCGAAGATCTGAGTGAAGCATCGGAAGACAAAAGACCCAGTGTACAGGTCGGCGATCCCTTTGCTGAAAAACTCCTTCTCGAAGCAACGCTTGAAGCCATTGCAACCGGACACGTTGTGGGCCTTCAGGACATGGGTGCGGCTGGGCTGACCAGTTCCACCTCGGAAATGAGTGCGCGAGGAATCGGCAAAAACGGTTCCGGCGGCATTGAAATAGATCTGGATTTCGTGCCTGTCCGCGAAAAGGATATGAGCGCTTATGAAATCATGCTTTCCGAGTCACAGGAACGGATGCTTGTCGTGGCGGCAAATGGATTCGAGCAGGAAATCATTGATGTTTACAGGAAATGGGACATTCATGCGGTCGTCATAGGGAAAGTCACGTCGGACAACCAGCTCAGGGTTCGACACCGCGGTTCGATCGCAGCTGAAATACCTGCAGAATCACTTGTGCTTGGAGGAGGGGCACCGGTTTACATCCGTGAGGCTGTTGAAAAGAAGCCCGATACCTCTCAGGCAGCTCTTGTTCCAGATGCATCACTCGACCTGCGCTCAGTAAGTCTGCGGCTTCTGTCCAGGCCGAATATCGCCAGCAAGCAGTGGGTTTATCAGCAGTACGACTCGATGGTACAGACCAACACCGTAACTCCGGCAGGACAAACCGATGCTGCGGTCATCCGCATCAAGGGAACCCAAAAGGTCCTTGCGATGAAAACAGACTGTAATGCCCGATATGTGTACCTCAACCCGAAAAAAGGCGGTATGATCGCTGTTGCGGAATGTGCAAGAAATATTGCTTGTTCAGGAGCGAAGCCGCTGGCAATCACCAACTGTCTCAATTTCGGGAATCCTTATAAACCTGACGTCTACTATCAGTTCAAAGCTTCCGTCGAAGGCATGGGAGAAGCCTGCAGGGCGTTCAATACACCGGTAACCGGCGGCAATGTAAGCTTCTATAACGAATCTTCGCTCACCGGAACCGCGGTATACCCCACGCCGGTGATCGGCATGATCGGACTGCTCGACAATATCGAACATCTTACCGGATCGACTTTCAGAAACCAAGGTGATGCGATTCTCCTGCTGGGAGATCCTGCGCTTACACTCGATGCCTCCGAATACTTGGTTATGCAGTACGGAACCCCCGGAAAGGATGCGCCGTCATGTGATCTGGAGCATGAACGCAAGCTCCAGAGCCTTCTTGTCTCCCTTGCGAAGTCGGACCTGCTGCATTCCGCACATGACGTTTCCGACGGCGGCTTGTTTACGGCGCTCGCCGAAAAGGCGGTCCTTGACAGATCACACCCTCTCGGGTTTGCAGTTGACCTTGAGTCAAACGGGAAGAGCAGTTCATTCATTCAGGAGCTTCTCTTCTCCGAAGCCCAGGGGCGTGTCCTCGTGAGCCTTCAGCCCGAAAACGCCTTGGAAGTAATTGAGATGGCCGACCGTCAGGGTATTTCTGCAAAGGTTATCGGGCAGGTCCGTGAAAAAAACGCTTCGATCGAGATTAACGGCCGTGAAGAGCTTTCATTTACAACCGAAGAACTGGCCGGAGCCTATTACCATGCTCTCGAAGAAGCACTGCACCTCGATGAACTTGAAATCATCTGACGACTCATGCTGCCGATTTTGACAGCTGAAGAGATGAACCGGACTGACCGGGCTGCGATTGAACGCCTTCATACTGGCGAAACAAGACTCATGGAGCTTGCAGGCCGTGAAGCATCCTGGATTATCAGGAAATCCTTTGGGGCGCAAGAAAGCGGCCTTGAAGGGCTCGCATTCCTGATTGTCTGCGGAAAAGGAAACAACGGGGGGGACGGGTTCGTGCTTGCCCGGCATCTGCTCAATCTCGGAGCCGACGTTGACCTGGTACTCATCTACCCTTCCGATACCCTTTCCGAACTCAACCGTGAAGGCTTGACCATTGTGGAAGCTTATGCCGCAGATATCGAGCGCATCAGGATATTCAAAAGTCACGACGAAGCACTGCCTTTCGTGGCCGAACGGCAGTACGACGGCATTGTCGATGCGATCCTCGGCACAGGACTGCGCCTGAGAACTGAAGGAGACGAACTGAAAAATCCTGTAAAACAGGCCGTGGAACTGATCAACAGCATCCGTGAAAGAAATCCTGCCATCACCATCTCCCTTGACCTTCCCAGCGGACTCGATGCCACCAGCGGTTTTGCATCCTCTCCCGCCGTACAAGCAGACCTTACTGTCTGTATGGCTTATCTGAAAACCGGCTTTTTGTTCAATTCAGGTCCCACCCTTTCCGGAGAGCTGCATATCGCCGAGATCTCGATCCCGGAATTTCTTGTACGGCACGCAGCATGTCATCTTACCGATAGAGAATTTGCTGTCGAACACTTTCTGCTGCGCAACCCAGACGGAGCAAAACACAAAAACGGCAAACTGTTCGTCATAGCCGGTTCGCAGAACAACAAAAGCTCCATGCTCGGAGCCTCCATGCTCGCTGCAAAAGCCGCCATCAACACCGGTGCAGGGTACGTTTGCGTCTCGCTGCCCCCGGAACTCGCAGGCCCGCTGCACACCTATGCTCCATCAGCAACGGTAACCGGCAGAGAGATCGAGTCTCTTCTGGAAAAAGCCTCCTGGGCCGATGCCATTGTCATGGGTTGCGGACTCGGCAGGGAAGCAGAAACCATTTCACTGGTGCAGAAGCTCCTTACAGAGCCGGTTGTCGCATCAAAAAAACTTGTTCTCGATGCGGATGCGCTTTTTGCACTCTCGCATGGGGGGTTTTCTCTCGACACACTGAACTTCCATGATATCCTGCTAACGCCCCATACGGGCGAATTCAGCAGGCTCACCGGTTTGTCAGTCAATGAAATACAAACTGATCCACTGGAAACCATTCGCCGCTTTTCTGCAAAAAACAAGGTAAATCTCCTGTTGAAAGGCAACCCAACCTGTATTGCCGACCCATCGGGCAGGGTCCTCATCAACAACAGCGGAACGGAAGCCCTGTCCGTTGCCGGTACGGGAGATTTGCTTTCCGGCATGATCGGAGCACTTGCAGCAAAAGGCATCGACACGTTCCATGCAGGCGGAGCTGCTGCCTGGTTCCATGGTCGTGCCGGAGACCTTGCAAACGACGTTTCAAGCCTGGTGTCATCGGAAGATGTGCTTCAGGCCATTCATGCCGCTATCAGGGAAGCCTTTGATATCGAAGAGCTGCCGGAGTGAATAGCCCTACATTTTGTCACTCTTTCTCAGTATGTATTACCTGGCCCGATACGAGTACCGCTTTGCTGAACCCCCGGCTTCCAGCTCCCGGGGAGTGCGCTTTCAAAAACTTTTTCACATTCCTTGCCGCCTGACGTATTCTTTCCTCGTTCTCTATCAGTGCAATCCTCACATATTCATCGCCATAAGGTCCGAATCCCACGCCGGGGCTGACCGCGATCTTGGCTTCCTTGAGCAGTCTCTTGCTGAATTCGAGACTCCCTGCTTCGCGGAACTGTTCGGGGATCCTTGCCCAGACAAACATTGAAGCCCTTGGTTTTTCAATGTACCACCCTGCGTTGGCAAAGCTTTTCAGGAGAACATCCCTTCGTTTGCGGTAGGTCTCCCTTATCTCTTCAACACATGACTGATCCTCATTCAACGCTATGGTCGAGGCCACCTGTATCGGGGTAAACATACCATAGTCGAGCCAGCTCTTGATTCTTGTAAGTGCCCCGACCAGTTTCGGGTTGCCGACAAGAAAACCGACCCGCCAACCTGCCATATTATAGGTTTTCGAAAGGGTATAGCTTTCAATTGCAACATCTTTTGCACCGGGAACCTGGAGAATCGACGGCGCCCGGTAACCATCAAAGGTTATTTCCGCGTAGGCAATGTCGCTGATGATATAAAACCGCTCTCTGCGTGCAACGGTAACGAGTTTTTCATAAAAGTCACGCTCTACCGTAGCGGTTGTCGGATTATTGGGAAAATTCACCACCAGATATTTCGGCTTCGGTGATGATTCACGCATGGCGGTTTCGATATTTCGAAAAAAGGCATCTTCGTCAAGCGTGAAATTATCTTTCAGGACAAGCCGGAAACGGTGCACATTGCCCCCTGCAAGAATAAAAGCCTGTGAATGAATGGGATAACACGGATCCGGCACCATGGCTACATCGCCGGGATTGATAATGGCCTGTACGAGATTGACATACCCTTCCTTTGATCCCATTGACGCAACCACCTCGGTATCGGGATCAAGTTCGACGCCGTATTTCTCGAAATACCAGCGGCAGATTGCCAGACGGAGTTTGTATATACCTTTGGAAACAGAATAGCCGTGGGTCCTTGGTTTCTGTACGCTTTCAATAAGCTTGTCGATGATATGTTTTGGCGTCGGACCATCAGGATTACCCATGGAAAAGTCTATCACGTCCTCACCGGAACGCCTTTCAGCCATTTTCAGCTCATCCACTGCTGCAAAAACATATTTCGGCAACCGTTTTATTTTCTCAAACTCAATTTCGTCAAACATGCCTTGTCCGGTATAACGTTTCGTAGTAAATGCAGGAACTAATCTTACAGAAAAAGTATGAGACGACAAATAGCTTTTTAGCTGGAGCGCTTGACAGCCAGATAGTTTAATAGCAGGATAACTTAGTTATCCTGTGCCAACAAGCAAGCCATGCCGGACTGGAGCCGGCACCCATATAAGGATTTACGACACACCTCATGGATCTCCGGGCCGCGTCCTGTGAAATAGTTGCTTTTGGCTTCCGGATCCCAAGCTCATTCCTCAAGAAAACAGAACGGGTCTTTCTCCTTGAAAGGGTCAAGCCCCATACCGTGAACAACAGCCATACATCCTCCGCAAACCGGGCGAAGCCTGCACTCCCGGCACGATTCCGGCCCTTTTCTGTACTGTTGTGCTTTTTCCGATTCATACAGGGTCAAAAAGTCACTTTCGAGAATAGAGCCTATCAGTGAAGGAAATTTCCGGCATGCATGCACTTCTCCATCGGGCAAAAGCGCGATAAAATTGAATGCCGCACCACAGCCGAAGCCGGTACACCCTCCAAAAGGCGCAATCCCCTGGCGCTCACGCAAAATGTTGATTAGGCTGTCTTTCAGCCCAATAATCGGACTATCATCTGCGGCCGCAACATACGATTCAAGAAACTTCCTGTACGCGTCGCTGCCGGGAAGAGAAAGTCCCGCCCCCTCTCCAACCTGGGAAAGACGATTGAACGTAAAGTAATCCGTCCTACCCTGCAATATTTCTGCAAGAGGAAGAATCTGATCGATGTTGGCCTTTGTCAGGGTGAGCATAACGGCTGATGATACCTGTTTTTCCCTGAGAAGGCGGAGAAAGTCCATCACTCTCTTGTAATACCCCTCACCCCGTATACAATCATTGTGCGCCTCCAGTCCTTCAAGACTGACCTGAAAATACTCGGGCATGCAAATATCCGTCACACGCTGCAGTTCCTCCGCCGATACCGGGTTGCCCAGCAGAGAAACCGCATATCCCCTATCCGCTGCCGCCTTGTACAAAAGATAAAAATGGGGCGACATGAAAGGATTCCCGCCTGAAAAACAGATGTGGCCCCGCACATTTTTTTCCTGACAGAAACGGTCAAAATCTTCGATAATCCCGAGCCCCTGTTCTGCTGTCAAAGGAGAACGTTTTTCTCTGTCGTAACAATGTTTGCAGTGCAGGTCGCATGCATTCGTTATATGCCATTGCAAAGTAAATACCGAGGCTGTAAGGTATTGCTCCGGGATATTCTCCCCTGCAGGAAAGCCCTGCAGGGTGCGTGAAAGAAGGTAGGGAGCTTTCAGTACAATACCTTTTTGTGCAGAGTAATCAATAGCCTGATTGACAACCCTTAACTGATCTCCTTGCAATTCACTCTGCTCTTCCGAGAGCACTTTAAGGGCAAGCAGCATCTGCTCATCCGCCATTTCAACATAGAGCCTTCCTGATTCAGGCCCTTTCCATACAAGTATCCAGCCTTCTTGCGGCCCTACGGCATCCGGAACAAATGATCTTCCTTGACTGAAAAACGGTGTTACATCATTTTTTACCGTGATGATCTGTAGTAACGGGTTGATAACAGCTTCATGAGCCGAACGACTGAAATCCCGTTCCATATGCTCGACGTTCCAGCAGGCGTACTCTACATCAGCCAACTCGGCAAGAAATGCCATTCTGGAAGGATAAGGAAAGCTCTTGTGCAGAAATTCTGCAAACCTTTTCGGCTCATTTTCAAACGCCTCCTGCATGTCGCTCTGCGAAAAAAGATCGGCAGCAACCGGATGTAACAGTGTCCGGGGGAAAATCTTTTCGATGGAAGCTGTTGCGGTCATGCTCATACACCCTCGTCAAGTTCACATAAAGACAATCTCGATAATTCCGTGACATGATTACTTCGCTGGCGGACTGGTAGAAAAAAGAACGGCCCGTATGGACGGACCGTTGCAATCATAAAACAGAATCGAGAATCTTGTCTTTCATGCAAAAACCGTTACTCTTTTTTAGAGTCTGCTTCACCGGATTCTGCGTTGTCTTTCATTCCCGAACAGGACCCTTTACCCTTTCCTGCCTTATCTTCCTTTCCTGAACAGGATCCTTTACCCTTTCCTGCTTTATCCTCCCTTCCTGAGCAGGATCCGGTTCCTTTGGCAGATTTTTTGCCCTCAACCTTTTCTGTTTTACTGCAGCCTCCGGCACCACAACCTCCTTTAGTTTTTTGACAGCCTGTAAGGGTCACACTTGCTACAAGGCCGGCAATACTTAAACCGGCGAGAACTTTTTTCATCGAGTTTTTATCCATAAGTCTCTCTCCTCATTTTCAGTTGAAGGGAACTCTCTTTGTATCACATAGGAGGGGTACTCACTCTTAGCTTTAATATATACAAATGAAAAGAGAACAAACAAAACCCTCTCTATCAGTACCTGCCCAGGCTCAGGCTTATCACGTTATACACCTTTTCTCTTAACCCCTCCCCTTCATCCTCTGAAAAAGCTTCTTGTTAATTGCAATGAGTGCTCTAAAACCTCACAGCTGTTGCCTTCAGAGCCTGTTCCTTAAAATGATTTTTCCATGCCTGCCCGGACATTTTTTCGGCGACTGCAACCGCGATATGACGCGGCTCAACACCAAGATCACGGTTTCTTCCAAGCCCCTGAACACAAGAAGGGCAATTGGTCAGCATAACCGTTTCACCGGTCTCCTCTTTCACCTCGAGGATTGCGCCTCTTTTACGCTGCAGCATGGAGTCGGTAATATCCGGCCTTGACAGAGCAAGCGTGCCGGCTTCCGAGCAGCAATGATCGACAGGAGTCACAACCCCGAATCCGCCAAGTTCATTCAGCTTTTCCAGAGCTTTCCCGTCAAGGGAGTCATGACAAGGGGCATGATACATGCAACTTTCATCACCATCCAGTTTCAGGCCCTTTTCAAGAGCATAGCTCATGACATCGACGATAGTCCCCCCGAACAGTTTTCTCGTCTCCATACCTCCAAGAGCCTCCATACAGGTGCCGCAGGAAACCACACAGGCATCAAAATCGAGATAGGCCAGCATTTCACGAATCTGGGAAAAGATCACCGTGTTGCGCAGCACTATCTTCGAGTGCTGTTCATTCTGCGCATTCACATGTGCGGGAAATCCGCAACACAAAAACGGCGGCGGCAGCACGACCCGGATACCTGTCTCCAGCAGAAGATGAATCGAAGCCATTGAGATGGACGAGTGCAATCTTTCCGATCCGCAGCCCGGAAAATAAAAAACCGTCGCTGCATCGCTTTTTTCAGGCTCGAACACCAGAGCCTGATCCGGATCGCAATGAGGCAGCAGATCCCGCAACGTTTCATCAGGAACACGGGGCACCGATGAACTGACCATTTTGAGAGGATAAAAAGCAGCAAGGGATTCGGCTTCCTGCAATGGTTGTGCAAGCCGGTTGCCGGCACGCAATACAGCGCCTCCGATACGCAATACACCGTTGCGGAACATTTTGTTGACAATCGGCGAGCGGCTTTCGAGATATTTCAGCGTCATCTGCGTAACTGCGGAAAAATGCTTGTAACCTCTCGCCTCCAGGATATCACGTTCAAGCACAGAGACATCCCCCGTATCGATATCCACAGGACAAGGCTTCAGACACTTGTGACAAATCGTGCAATGATCGGCAACGTCTTCAAGCCACTGGAGCAGTTCAAATTCGGTTGAGCGTTCACGCTGGGCTACGTAAAGCAATGCTTCGATAAGCGAACCGATAGCCAGATTTTTGTTTCTCGGATGATAAAACATCCCCCTCGCCGGATAGAAAACACAGCAACCGGTTTTGCACTTGCCGCAGCGAATACAAAAATCGACATTCTTGGACAGTTCCTCGATCTTGGCCCGCTTCAGAATGTGGGCTTCAAGCTCGAGAAGATTGAAAGAAGGGGTAAAGATATGATCGAGAACCTCGACATCATCGAGTTTGCCCGGATTCATGATCCCTTCGGGATCTACTGTTTTTCTGTATTCCGAAAGCTCTGCAATTCGCTCTTTATCCATATATCTGAGCTTGGTAACACCGATACCATGCTCCCCTGAAACAACACCGCCGAGCGAAACGACCTTCTCCATTACCTTGTCGACGACATGGTCGGCCCGAAGAAGCATCGACTGATCGTTTGAAAGAACCGGAATGTTGACATGAACATTGCCATCGCCGGCATGCATGTGCGTGGCGATAACAATGCGCCTGTCCCTGACATACTGAAACGAATCATCAAACGTCGCAAGCATATGCGGGTAACCGTGAAACAGCTCATTCAACTTGCTCCTGAACGCCTGCACTTCAGAGAAAGCACGCAATGTCTTCTCATCGGCCTTGCTCAGCGTTTCCCTTGTCGCTGAACACAGCGCACCAGCCGGAACAATTTTTGCCGCAAACTGCTCGCCGTTCCCTTCGGCAGAAACCTCATCAAACAAGCCAAGCACCTTGTCAATGAAACCGAGCTGGGAATAGCGTTCTTCCTCGACATTCAGGTCGTCGATGAAACGGGCAAATTCGGCAAGGGCATCCAGAGGAATAACCACATCCTCGTTGAGCTTGAACGCGTTTGTCCTCCTTGCAATGGCACCCAGTTTCTTTCGGTCGGCCCAATAACGTTTCGACTCTTCGGCATCGCGGGCAATAAAAAGCAGGGTGTTCGGATGTTGTTCAAGCAGCTGCTCGACCTTACTTACGCCTTTTTTTACCGAATCAGGATCATGACCGGCAATATCGATCAACAGTACGGCTTTCGGCATGGTTGGACGAGCCGCCTTGACCTTGTAGTCAATGGCCTTTATATACTCATCGTCGAAATGTTCAAGGGCAAGCAGCGCTTCGCTGTCGTCTTTCGGAAGAGGAAAAATACGCGACAGCTCAACGATAACCCGGCTCGCTTCATCCATATCAGGACCGAAAAACTCGAGACAGAGCGTCGTTATTTCCTCATATTTGGGATAGAGAACAAACCGTGCCGAAGTGATCACGCCATCCGTGCCCTCTTTCTGCAAACCCGGCACCCCGCCCAGAGCCTTGTTGGTTATATCCTTCCACAGCCCCTTTTTGCGTATATCGGTACCTTTAAGTGCTATCTTCCTGATCCGTTCCCCGGCACCGTTCAACACTTCATAGGTAACGGTGTCATCCGGCATGATCTTGCGAAGCCTGTGATCGGTTCTGCAAACCTTCCAGGTTTTACCTGAAGGCATTGCCATGACCCATTCAAGGAGATTATCGATGCATGTCCCCCAGCGAACAGCTTTTTTCCCACCGGCATTTTCCGCAATGTTCCCCCCGACGGTGCACGACCATTCACTTGTCGGGTCGGTGGCGAAGACAAGGCCGTGCTCACCGGCATAGTCCATCGCTTTTTCAGTAATGACTCCCGCCTCAACCTCGATGACAGGAGCAGAAACAACCTCTTCTCCGTCAAGCTTAAACTGCTGCCGGCGAATGCCTCTTATCGTATTGAGCTTTTCCGTATTGACGATCACACAATCCGGCCGCAACGGAACCGCCCCGCCGGTCAAGCCCGTTCCGGCACCGCGCGGGATTGCCTTCAGTCCAAGTCTTCCGATTGTCTGAAGCAAAGGAGCAACCTGCGCCTCTTTGTCAGGGGTAACGACGGCGACCGGGAGATGCAGCCGCCAGTCTGTCGCGTCAGTTGCATGAGACACAAGAGAAAAAGGGTCGAACAACACATTTTTCACACCGACAATGGAACCCAGCTCTCTTTTCAGCCGTCTTCTGAACTCGGGAACCCTCTCCACCTCGTCCTGGAACTCATCGAAAAGCTTTCTGAGGCTCGAAACGATCGACAAAACCCGCTCCTCTCCATTTGCCGAGTTTTCGATGGTATCGAGGTCGTTAAACGCCTGTTTTAACAGCCGGATTCTGCGTACAGACGAATCAACAAGCTCCTGAAACAGATAAGGGTTTCTTCGATGGATAAGCACTCCGCCGATAATACGCATCAACAGCCTCGCCGAACGCCCGGTAACGCGGAGATCTTTCAGCTCGTCAAGCATCCGGACGCTGTCCTCGCCCAGAAGATACGACAGTAACTGCCTGTCCGTGGCAGATGTATAGTTAAACGGTATTTCCCGCACTGATGTAGTATTCACACTATTGGCCTTGAAATTCAGCCAAATATCAGAAAAAATATGCTCATATCCATGCCGGTTCATCGACAACCTGCACGGAAGTACAAGAGCAAACCGATAAAACCATTAGAAAATTCATTCCCGAAGGGAAAGGCAAAATTCAAAAGGAAAAAGTCAAAAGTGGCTGGAAAGCTCGTTGTGGCCCGTGATTGGATAGCGAGATGGCTTGTAAGCCTGATAGCTGGTTGATCTGTTGGCTGTTTTTTAATGTCATACCGCCCTGTGAAATCCAAGTATCTATTTCACGGGGCGGCATCCATAAATGCTTACAGGAAAAACCTGACCTCCGGGCCAGACTCGAAAATGAGCGGGAACACAAACTCGGAACTCATTGCTCAAAACTCAGCACTTCCTTGTCCCCTGTAGCTAATCGGGTCTTCTAACCGTCGCTTCGGAAACCCTTATCTGGCAAGGGCTCACAGCTCGAAATCGAAGGCTAATCGGAAAATCAGCTTTATAGAAGCCAAACAAGCTCATTTCTCCATTTCCGCACACCTGCATCTTAATAAAAATCAATATCTTAAACAAGATCGAAGGCTCATGTCCAATGCCACCTCCTTTTAACTGCCTGTCAAAAAAGAATTTACAGAGCATTTCATCCATTTATTACACTCGTGAAAAACGAGCCTTCGGTTTTCTGACACTTAGTCTCCTCCTCCACAATCCGGTACTTTCCCAGACCGAACCCTGTGCTTTTGCCGACGTGCAGATATTCACCAAGACGGAGAAGTGGCTCGTATTGCGCAACTTTGCCTCCAAGCGTCACTTCGCCCATTATTCCTCCAAGCCTCATGCGGCGCTGCTGGCGCTGAGAATACCGTTCCCAGTCGTACCAGAAGGTGTCCGCGCGAACCACGTCTACATCGCCATCGATCAACTGCAGGTTCCTGCTGTCGTATGATTCCTTCTTCACCCCTTTCCCGTAGAGATGGTTCAGGACAAACGCTCGGTGATAGAGCGATTTCAGGAGCACCCTGACCGAAGCGTGATCACCCATTCGGGTTACCAGTTCCTTCTTCTCCCGTCCATATGCGGTTTTCATCCGGAGCGGCGTTTCGAAACGAAGGGTGATGCTTCGTTCTATGGAAGAATCTCCCAGTCCCATGATCTTTCCAGCCGACCTGATAACAAAACCACCGGAAAGGTTGCCGTTGTCAAACAATTGCTTTCCGTTTTCGTCCTCGACCTCCAGTAGCCTGAACCGTCCTCGCCCTTTTCCGATACCGAAGCTCTCCCCGAAAATCATGAAGGCGTAGACAAAGAACGGCAACTGGCCGACCGCGCTTCCGATGAGCACGAGCGAAAAGGTCAGCCGATCGCCCGGCTGAAAATAGCACTGTTCGGTCAGCGGCGGCTCGATCACGAACGGATGCGGCGCGTCACTTCCGAGGCGTAGCCTTTCCGCCGTTTCCGATGAAACCTTTGACTCGAACACCCGGTAATAGGAACAGGAAGACTTCAGGATGCACGGTTCGCAGAACCGGTCCCGTGTAATGCAGGTCACCCGCTTGAACGCATACCCGAACCCGCCACGGAACGCCGAACCCTTGTATTCCGACAAACGTATTTCCTCCGTCGGCTCAATTGTGAACCGGAACCGGGCTACCTGGAGTGATGTGAGAGAGGCGAACATGATGGAACTATTATCAAGCCTCAACGGAAAGTTTTATCCATCCCAAAGGATAAAAAGGAACATTGTCTTTTATAATAGCAGACCGTGTTGATGGAAATGGAATTTTTCCGATCCTTAAGAGATCAAGATACTGCCCAAGGAACTTCTCTTCTCCAAAAACATCGCTATCGATCGATAATCCAATAGAGTTATCGAACCACGTTTTCCCACCGCCCAAACGCAGAATAGCTTCATTAGCTTTCAGCGATTTAATTTCTTGCTCAAGGGTTTCATAAAACCTGAAAAAATCCCTGAACTCATTGAGAGCCTCAAGTTCATCGAGTTCACGCAAACAAGAGTCAAGGGAAACCTGATTAATAATTGAAAACAACGAATCGATGGATTGATTATCGAGAAAGGTAAAACCTGTTTCGTCGGGAGTAGTTGTCATCGACAGAGAAAATTTCGTCTCGGCTGACGGGCCGACGATCTCACTCCACTGCGGAATATTGGAGCTTTTCTGCTTTTGCTTATTCCCCCCCAATGGCAAAGGAACCCGTTTCATTTCACCAACCGAGAGGTTAGACCGATCGATTATCTCCGAATCGCTGACCCTCAGGTGTCTCAATGCGTCATTTGCAATGTTCCCGAAACAGGCTTGTTCCGGATTCATACTTTTAAGTGAATCCCAGTGCCCATTTTCGACATGCTCCCTGACTCGATCAAGCTGTTGTTTACCCTCTGTTCTGTTCAGCAACCAATCGACCAATATTGCTGTTCTGATCGCTCCTTTCAAAGAACTTCCGGGAATGAACGGTTTTCCGCCGGTAGCGATAAACCGTCGAATATGTTTTTTTTCAACACTACCCTCTATTTTGACGATACGGGTTTCGAAATCATCGACCTCCCTGCCCAATGTCCCGGTAATGAAGTCTTCGAGCGAAAAGATCGAGCGGTTGTTCTCGAACTGCCGCACCCCCTTGACATATGCCTCGACAAGGGCCTGGTCATCCTGCATCGCTTCCCGAAGCCTACCGGTATCGATATAGAGTAGCGAATCACCCCGCTGCACGAAATCACTATAGGGTGAAAGCACTTGCTCCTCTCCTGCACCGATAAACAACGGCGAAAGCGTTGTCAGGCTCACTTTATACGATGTCAACGTTTGCAGCATATTGGCTTTCAGATTGGAATGGCAAAGTTTCTTCCGTTGCGCAGTCTCAAGTCGTCAACTGTGTCCGGCGACACATCAATAATTTTTCCGGTAATATTCCGTATCATCAAGGCCCCTTCCTTGACAAACCTAGCCTGTTTTCGATGTTTTTCCTTGTCTCTTCTCCATCCGAGCGAACCACCTCCGCGAATGAACAGTTCATACCTTTCCAGTGCCTCGAACTCGGTATCACCAGCAGGCGACACAATCGACAAGCCAAGATATGCAGCAGCTTCTTTCGGAGAGGGAATCTCGATAGTCACCTCACGAACTTCCCTGAACTGGCCCTTGCCGGAAGAACGCTGACCGCCGACCCCCTCGTCGGCCATGATTCGCAGTGCAGCAAGAAATTCCCTGTACTGCTCATCTGTCAAACCAGGTCTGAACAGCACACAGTATGCCCCCTCGTATTCCTGACCGCCAACAGCAAACGAGTTGAACTGTACCGTGGTCTCGTGATAGAGGCGATCTTCCTGACGTGTGGTGTGCACCTTCACTTTCGGACTGGTCGCAAAACATCGAAAGGAACAATGCTGAAAGGACTCCGGATCACCGCCAAGTTCTCCCTCGAGACAAACGAACTCGTTTCCGACGGTAAACAGCTCCGGGTCTGTAAAATCAAGTTTCGAAACGAATGTATCTGCATTGAACGTTTTCCTGAATTTCTCCCACACACCGAGCGAAAAGTATTTTATGCTCTTATGCCGCTTCTTGTCCATAACTTTGCCGTAGGTCACCGTGGGTTTCGGCAAAAAGAGCAATGGAGGTTCCTGAGAATCTTTTTTGAGCATCGCGTACAACCCGGAGGAAAACGAGAGCTTTCCCTTCTCGACCAGATCGATAAACTTTTCCGCCCCGCTCAAGGCATATTCATACACATTCGCAAGAGCGGAAAACAGGGTGTCGGAATGTAACAGATCGCTGCTGTCATCGAGGCCGGTTTCCCCAAGGTGAAACTGGCTGCCGTTACCGGGAATCAACAAAATTGCCTGCATGTCACAGCGGAAAATTAAAGGCGTGCAATACCGGTGAGGTCCTGACGCTCATTGCCGTTTTTATAGTCTTCGATTGACTTGTACTGATATGTCATCGCATCCCTGTCGAAACTGATCTTACCATATCCGCGAGACCCTTGGCCACCGAGATAATCGTCTTCGAGTATTCGAAGCGCCTTTATTATCTCTTCGAGGTGTTCCTCTTTTTTGCCATCGTCAAACACATTGTAGACGATTTCAAAATTGAATTTCGCTCCTGCGGGAATCCGCTCGACAGGACGAGGATTTTTTGCAGTGCCGGTCTTTCGTTCGATGGTGTTTTCCCATTTGCTTTCGGTATACTCCATCTCGAGTTCGTCAAAAAGCCCCCCCTTCTTTTCATCCTCAAAGTGAGTTGTATCGAGAAATGCATCTCGCACTATCAGTCTTGCCGGAGTTCCATTGGCATTTTTCTCACCGGCACTGCCGAAAAGTTCTTTCATCGCCGGAATATCGTCATCCGTTGTCTCTCCAGTTTTCACCCCTTTTTCCCGCTTGCTGACAGCGACAGAACCATACTCGCGAGCAAGAAGAGAACGCAGCTTTCCTTTGATAGAACTTCCGGGAATAAAGGGTACCCCGTTAGAGGTTTTAATGATATTCAGATCTATTCCGCCAATATCCAGAGCTGTTCTGGAGCCGCCTACATGCAACCCTGTTTTGGCAATAATTTTTCCTGATATGAAAACTTTTTCGATAAGTTTATTCATGATTTTCCTCTCGGTTTATGAAACTTCTCATTGTACTTGTGATAAGCAACCAAGGCTGTGCAAAATTCCTGGAAATTTTCAAGTTGCTTAGGGTTTTTAATGGACTTGATGAGAAACGACAGTCTGTCTGTCAAAGCCTTGAATTTGTTGTTTGACTCATTCCGACCTGCCAGATAAGCCAGTCTCACTTGCAAGCGTAAAAGATTTTTGACACTATCAGCTTTTTTAACCTCACCGTAAATATGGCGAAGCTGAGTAGTAGAAACAGATTGAGGCCCTTTCACAAGCAATGATGTATACTTCTTAACTGTTTCTATCAAATCCTGATACGTATCGCCCGTACAGTCCAACACCAGATCGCTTGATAATTTATTCAGCAATTCTTTTTCTTTTTTAATGTCTGGATGCATTTTTTTCATATTTATGATGTCAGGAAAGTATGGTAGTGTCTCAATCCATTTCCCGGTTTTTCAATTCAGCCCAGCGGGCACCAACAGCAATATACATGGGGTTAGCAAGCTCATTACGCATCGCCTTGAAAATCACGTTTTCATATTGCCCTACAAGAGACTCGGCAAGCTTTTTTGCGATATCATTCTTAATGTCACGCAGTAAATAACTCATACGCCAGACTTTTTCGGCAACAGGTTTCAAGCTGTTCAATCGGGTTATTTCCTCCATGTTATTTTCTGCTTCAGCTTTTTTCATTCTGACCACGCGGTTGTGCAATTCCCCAAGACCGTCACAACCCTTAATAACTTTCTGAATAACCGCTTTGGTTTCACCGTATTTCTTAACCATGTCATCAAGCAAGTCACGAATATCTCTCGCTTTTTGCAGTTCCTCCCAGCTCAATGTCTGACCGAACACGTTGACCGAGTTTTTATCGATCCGTCCATATTTTGCTTCATGCAGGCGCTCTTCGGCAAGCACGGCGAACCGGGACACGGGATAGTGTTCATCCACGACCAGCAAAGACGCTGAAAGAGTTACCGAAAGGTTTTCGCACACGAACTGCCTGAAATCTTTCTGTATGCTCAATGCAATGTCAAACACCTTATGCCATGCACCGACGATGAACAGGTCATCGCCACCGGAAAAGATCGGATAGAGGTAGTCCTTGAAATCCTCGTTTTTAAGCAGGGTGTTCATATATCCCTCGAAGAACCACTGCAAGGATCGCGACAGGGACATCATCCGGGAAGGCGTTCTGATCTCCTCCTGAAACCCATCCGAGAAAAGTTTACCGAGATTGTCCACATCCATTTTCAAGATGCCGAGCTTGTGGGTACCTGTTTCCTTGTAGGCCTTGAAGGCAAGCTGGGAATAGGTGATGATATTATCAGGCTCTAACCCCCATCTTTTACCGTCCTTATCTTTATCATAATACTCTTCAAGTGAACGACCGCAGTTCTCGACATCTTGTTTAAACTTTGCTATTGACGCTTCCGCCCATCGCGGCAAATCCTTGACGGAAAACCTGAAACCTGCAAATTTCCCTTCGAAATCTGTTGTATTGAAGACAAAGGACTCATGCGATCCCATTTCCTGAAATTCAAAATAATATCCAAGCTTGCCGAGAACATCAACCCAGGATTTCTTCTCTTTCTCTTCTGGTACCTTGACACCTTCACTTACCGCTGAGATGCAGTAATAGTAATTCTTCTTGAACTTCTTGTCCGTGATGTCGAAAAACAGATCTCTCTCATCATTTTCTCGTATCTCCTGTTTGAAAGGCCAAAACACATTTTTCCATTGCTGCCCTTTAAACTTTCTGAGCTTCTCAATGCTCAACTGTTCATTGACTTCTTTCCATTTTGTGCCGAATTTTTTCATAAAATCGGACACCTTCACCTCAACACTTGCAAGCGATACAAACAGCTCTTCGTCTATCAACGCACGGGCTATTTCATCCTTACACGTTTTCAGGTCTTGAGCCTTGCATTTCGGCACGAGGAAATAAAACTGCCCTCCACCGTTGTACAGCAGATTGGCGGGTTTGAGATCAAGTTTTTTCTGAATCTTCTGAACACAGACATCGCCGAGCATCTGGACAAAAAAGGAACGAGCTTTCAGCGTTTTCGCCGCCCCTTTTGAAGGAACATTGAAAATGAAATCCTGTATTCCCGATATATCGCCGGAGACAAGCAGGCAGGGAGCGGGCAAATGTCTGTCATCATCCTTTGTTGAAGAATAGTTGAGAATATCAGCGTCTTTGCCTTTCCAGTCTCCTTCTTTCCATTCGTCGTAGAGGCAAAGAGCAATCGCAGCGGTAACGCGCAAATGGTCGAAGAGATTGACATCAGGTTTATCAAGTGCCCCACTGGCAAACCTTTTTAAAGCGGTATATCTGTTTGGCGTTTGTGCCGGAACGGCTTGAAGGTATTTTTGAAGAAAGGGCAACAGATCAAACAGGCCTGCCTCCTGTTTTGCAAATTCAAGAAAACGGGAACACGATTGTTCAAACTCGTCAACCAATGGCTTATATGCCCCTCTTGGCAAAACAGAATCCTCTCCCGCAGGAAACAAAGCATCTTGATAAAGAGTAAACGTATTGAGGTCAAAATATTTTACAGGAGGTGGTTTCAGCTCGCCAAGTGCAATACTGGAGAAGATGGATTGCAGTCTTGCACGCGTATAGTATAATGGCTCAAGATCATAAACCTGCTGGCGTTCTTTTGAAGCCGAAACATCGGCAATATGAATAAGCTGTAAAAGAACATCCTCTCCCAGAACGCCATAATCCTTCCTGCCCTTTGTCCTTCCACCGTGGTGAAAGAGCACATACCGTTCGATACCGGGATCAGAAAACAGATGCCTGAATTGTCTGATAAATGCTGCTGAATATCGCCGGTGAGCATGATTTCTCGAGACTGTACGTTGCTGAACATATGTTTGCGCGATATTCCGCCACTCCTTTTGTTTTGCACGCTCGATAAACTTGCCGATATCGTGCAGCAGTGCACCAAGGTAAAAGGAGTCTCTTTGGGAATCGGACATACTCGGCAACCAGAATTCACCGGGATTAAAAATAAGGGATTGCTCACTTCACAAAAAACACAGACTATAAGCAGCTATGCGAGGGGGCGGGAGAATAGCTATCAGGCAAACATAACAGTCATCGAGCAATAATAGTATTTAACACAAATACTTCATTACTACAATCCCATTATTCTAAAAAGTGAAGAAAAAGCAAGAAACGGACAGCGAGGAGCAATTATTTCTGCCGGTAACCGGTCGTTATCATGGAGGTCAAAACGTCATTAAGCAGACGTCCCCTGAAATTCACGATGATGGCATTACGATTTCTGTTGATCGCATCTCTTCCAGCATCGTCGATCCGTCCCTCATTTTGGGGTGCGTAAATGATAAGTGCGTCCCCGTCATTTATCATCGCAAGTATCTCTTCAAAGAAATCCTTGCTGACCTGCCAGTGCACCAGCAGCAACGAGATGTCCCGTGCTTTCTTGATCGAACCCTTGTCGATCCGAAGAATATTCTTCTCCCGGAACAACCGCGAATCAACCAGCATTGCTTTCAGATCATCAAACCTACCATCGGCGAAAACCGCGATTTTTCTTTTCGATAATCCATATCCAAGCCGCCACAGGACAGGAAACACACCTTTCGAAACCAAAACGATTGAATACAACATCGTTACGATAACGATAACAGTGCTCATACCACTGAAAAGGATAAAAAACGGGTGGCTGAAAAAGGAAATAACTTGATCCATGGCAATTTTTGATGTGCTTCTTCGAATCTTGGTCGTTGTTAAAAGCCGACAAATGCGGCTGATTGATTTCCTGCATCCATAAGAACGAAAAATTTTTCGCCCCTACGTTACAAACGTCCCTCTGGGCGAACATACAGGTTCGCCCCTACAAGAAGCTTTGCAACTTTCTGCCTGCTTTATCCGACAGCCGCCTCACATAGATCTCCGGGTCAAGCCCGAAGACGACTCAAGCAAGATAAACCTTGAACCAAACGTAGATTGCCGACTTTCCCCTGCTCTCCCCTGTAACTAATCGGGTCAGTTAATGGCTTGTTGGCCTGACAGTTGGATGGCTTGATAGCTTTAACTCCAACACCCAAAGAGCCATGCCGAACCTGATCCGGCATCCATACCTGTTTGCAAAAGAGTCAACCACAAAGATGACCGGGAACGTGCATTCATTGCTCAACACTTAGCACTTCCTTGCCCCTTTTAGCTAATCAGGTCTCCATCTACGATGAAGCAATAAATAAGTGGAGACAATCAAACAGTCTCAATCCCCTCTACTTCTGCGGGTCTCCATCTACCCCAAAGACGAAGAAGCAACCGAGCGTGCTTTTGATATCTCAATCCCCTCTACTTCTGCGGGTCTCCATCTACCATTTACCCGAAAGGCAGCATGGCCGGGCTACAGATATCTCAATCCCCTCTACTTCTGCGGGTCTCCATCTACCTGTCCTTTTGCAAACCTTCGCCAGACAATGTTTTCCGAACGATGTTGCGCGAACCGCTGTATGGTGGTTGCCTAAACACCTGTTTCTTTCACCTCCCATCCTTTTTTAAATCCCACAATTATTTATTTTTTAAAATTTTGCTTGATTATGCGAATCGTTTTCAAAGAACAATCCCGGCAAAACCTTTCGAAACAATACGTTGGCACAGCATAATCACTCTAAGGGTAAACTCACCCACACGTTCGCGGTACTTTGACTAAAACTGCCGTAAGTTAAGTTCGGCTTTTCCACACAAAGCAGCAAATATCAGGAAAACGTTGCTCAATAAGTCAAGCGGATTTCAATAACAGCACTCCTTTTCCTCCCAAACTACAGAAAGGCAGGAAAACACACCCCCGCTATGTCTTTTTTGTTTCTGCGAATGTTTTTTTCGCTATTAAACAACGTACTACTACCGTGAAATGGATACTTGGATTTCACGGGGCGGCATCCATAAATGCTTACAGGAAAAACCTGACCTCCGGATCAGACTCGAAAATGAGCGGGAACACAAACTCGGAACTCATTGCTCAAAACTCAGCACTTCCCTGTCCCCTGTACTAATCGTGTCAGAGTAGGAGCTAAAAAGAAATGCAAAAACAACAGGCGGGGTGAGTAGTTGATATGTTTGTTTTTTTCAGTAGCGGGAGCGAAATTATGAAGAGATGGTATCTTTTCCTGCTGTAAATAGTCGATGAACACATTTCCAATGTAAACAAACAATATTTTCAAGGAATATAGGTTAGGAGCTTGCAAGATATTTTATAGTAAAGAATAATAAATGTTCTGAGGAATAACATGGACAGAATCGCAAACATTCATACACTAACCAAGCGGCTAATTATCATGACTTTCATAACTGTATTGATATTTGGCGCTATTTTCGGCCTCAGTTATTATTTTAGCCAGCGATTCATGATGACTTGGGCCGGATTCTTGTGTGGAATCATTGGGGGTTTCGTTAGCATTCAGCAACGAATTAAGTCTGTATCCGATGAAGAACTGACTTTATTAACCAAGTCTTGGTTCCAGATTCTCCTGATTCCAGTCTTTGGCGGTGTATTTGCGCTGGTTTTATATTGTTTATTTCTATCTGAAATTATCTCGGGAAGTATATTTCCTACTTTCTATATCCCAAAACCACCAAATTCAGTTCCTGACACTGCATTTATGATTGAAATTTTCACGAAATCATATCCTCAAACGGGTCAGGATCTTGCAAAATTCCTATTTTGGTCGTTTGTGGCTGGTTTTTCTGAACGATTTGTTCCGCAAATTATCAGCAATGTAACCAGTAAAGCCTCGGTTCAAGGCAAACCGGCTGACCTTCAAGACGAAGGCAGTTGATCTGCGACGCAAATTCTATCCACATTACCCTAATATATGCGCCGGTCTCGCCCTTCCGGGCCCGGCGCTTTTGTTTTCCTATATGCCTGTCGGGCTGACAAGACTGCCGACTGATTTCTCGCTGGCTTCTTGCGTTCAATATCCCATTTCGGCTTATCACACAAAAAAGGGCGAACACCCAGGTTCGCCCCTACGACTCACTGACTTCTGAATTCCGGCTCCTGAATTCAAAAGTCATGCCTCTACTTCTTCCCCTTCTTCCCTTCCAGGGGCGGACAGCCGCCGTGCGATGCATAATTGATATACGTCCCGTCCGGGAAAGGCACCAGCTTGATCTTGCCATACGGGTTTTCACGGTTGAGCCACTTGATGAAATCGCTGTGGATCCACTTTTTAAAGTCGCCTTGAAATCCTTGCCCGTCAGGATACATCGCGATGAACTGTTTGAAAAGTTCATTGGTAAAAGCTGCTTCTTCACCTCCAGCTTTCCAGGTTTTCGTGCCTTTTTTACACAGGCCGGAATCTTTATCGGCAAGACTGCACAGGTCACACTCCTTTGTCAGGTAGCCGCAATGGCTGCCTTTTTCCACATTTGCAATGACAGCCCATGAGCTGCTGCCTTCGGGTGCAAGCTGGGAAAATTCGGTTGTTTCATCAGGGTTTGGCGACCAAGCCGGTGGATTGGAGTCTTTCAGACAGGCACTGTCGCATTCCCCGATCATCATGAGTATGGGTAATTGCCTGTCGGACAGAACTTTCCGGTAGTCCGCCATCCCAGGCCCGATCAATGGGACCTTCTGATCAACAGGGGAAAGCTGAACGAGGCCGACAGGATTGGCCCTCTCTTCCGGCGCCCAGTCGGACATACGCTCGGAATACTTCGGCAGCAACTCCCGGTCATAGATCACCGGATCGAAAGGCAGACATGTGTCTTTACCGATTTTCCGCATGGTTTCAAACCCTGTAGCAGGAACCTGAGCATGAGCACCGCCAACCGAATGACCGGCAAAAATCACATTGTTCGAACGCATGAAACGGGCTTTTTCAACCTCTTCGGGCTTGTAAAAAGCTGTGTTCTTGTACTTTTTTTCTGCCCTGTAAAACTCGTCGGTCACCCCGTACTTGATAAGATACGATGCTGCTGTATACGCTTCCTGGCCCACCCTCGGGTTGCCCCCGAAATCGGTCCAGGGAACACCCTGGAGTTGCTGATGTGTAGAGGTAACATACGCCATTGCCCAGTGTTTTTCGACCAGAGCACTGGAGTAGTTGTAATAGTAGGATGGATGGACGCCGAAAAGAGGCGTGTCGTTAAGCAGCGATCCGATAATTTTTTTCGGATAGTACAATAGATCGACACCGATAAGAAAGCCATGATTGAACAGCACCAGTCCGTTGGCCTGGCGGTCACGCGGGTAAAAGATCTCTATAGCCACTTCCACAAATTGTGGAATTGCATGATGGTATTGAATCCAGATATGAACGTGGTCAAAGCAGTAGTTGTTGATGCAAATCGGTTTCATATCAAGGGGAATTAATCAGGTTGATGAATAATAACGTGTCCATTGATAACATCTATCCGGCACTCAATGCCAGAGACCGCCGCCGCACTTTCGGCCCCTGTATGACTTGCCGGTCTCTTCTGCATCACAAAACCAGCCTGGCACCTGCCCCAGAACTCCTGCCGACAAGGAGGACTTGGCCTCATCGAGTTCCTGTTCATTGAATTCATAGCCTGCTTGTGAGACAAGTTCCGACCGGAACCTGGCAAGTTCGCTGATGAGCGAATGACGAAAAGCATCGTCCGATGTGATTTTTTCCAGGAACTCTTTTGCTGACGCTACCGACATAACCATACGGAATTTATGGTTTCAGGAAACTGCTGTTCTATCCTAATATCAGGATAATATCCTTCTCTTCCCAGCAAAAAACAGTAATGGAGAATAGCATTAGTTTTCCTCCTGTACCGGCCCTGCAAACAGTTTGAAGCCCACTGTACTGGTCATGGAATGAACCGCACAGTTTATTTTTCCGATGAACATATCCAGGTCGGTAACTTCAAACCTTTTCTCCGATGCTGTCTGTTCCATGAACTCGATAAATTGATGATAACGCATATCCCCAATCCTCGACGACCACGATTCATCCGATATCCTGAATGCGCAGAGAGATTCATCGATCATGTAAAGGTCACCAAGCCTGAGCAGTTGCATCCAGAACTCCAGATCGATGGTATAAGGTACCCTCGCGCTGTATCCCCCGGTCAAGGGCAGCAGTGAAGCCGGATAAAGGCCGCAGACAGGTTCGCCCAGGATGTTGGTCCCCATGCGGATGAGTTTTCTGATGACATCGGTAGCCTTGTGTTGCCCCTTTTCTATCAGGTTGATTTTCTTGATCAGGGATTTACCCTCCGGATCAATGATGGTTCGCTGACTGCAGACAAGGCTTATTCCTGCATGTGGACTGTTCTCAAAAACAGCAACCTGCTCCTCTATGCAGTTCGGGTAGAGAATATCATCGCCGCATATAAGTTTAACGTATTTGCCCCGAACGTCCTGTATCGCCCTGTTCCAGTTTCCTTCCGGGCCGAGGTTTCTTTCGTTTTTGAAAATGCGCATCCTGGGGTCCCTGAAAGAAGATGTAACCTCATATGATCCGTCAGTCGAGTTGTCATCGTAAATCAGCAGCTCGAAATTGGTATACGTCTGGGCAAGAATAGATTCGATCGTCTGCCTGATGAACCTTTCATTGTTATACATCGGAATGGTGATCGTCACCAGCGGTTCGCCTGTTCTCTCCATATCATTCACAAATTTTCATTTCCCCTGAGCTGTTGCCGCTGCTCACAAGCCTGTCATTAAAAAGATAACCGGAATTATATTATAGCAACAGTCCGGAGACTTTTTCTCAATGCCCGTCCCGGTAAACCGCACCGTTTTTTTCAGCCCATTCAGGAGTAGCTTTTTTTCCGGTTTCCAGCACAGTTTGAGTATCGACAACCGCGCCTGTCAACGTTGTCCAGCTCAGATTTGCCCTCCAGAGATATGCCCCTCGAAGGTCTGCACCTTGAAGATCGGCATTGGTCAGATCTGCTTCACGAAGGTTTGCATCCCTCAGATTTGCACCCCTCAGATCCGTTTCGACAAGTTCAGTTCGTTTCAACAAGGCTTCACGCAGATCCGCGCTTCGCAGGTCCGCCCCATCAAGCACTTTCCTGCTTAATGTAGCTCCCGAAAGACGTATGGGTTCCTCAGGGCTTTTTTCCCTCATTTTGTTCCATCGGGAAACACTATCAACCAGTAGCTCCCGCTGATGCACATCATACGAAAGTGTTTCTGCACTCTCGCGTGTAACACCGAGACGAATCTTCTGCTGCACGGGATTTACCGGCCAGCTCTTGTCCAGAGCCACTGCTGCTGTATTCTTCTCCATACTTTCTGTCCCGGATATCGTTACGTGCTTCTCTGGATTCAAAATACCTGCATCGCTCTTTTCCGCCGAAACCTGACCACCGGCGCCGTTTTGCTTTTCAACAACACCATTTTCTACGCTAGCATATCCTGAAGCGCCGCTTTCAGGCGTCACTAACAGCGCACCATGTTTATCAGCCCATGCCTGATCGGCATATTTTCCGGTTTCTACAACAGTAACCGGCGTTACAAGAGCCCCCTCAACATTCGCTGCGTCAAGAACCGCCTGCCACAAATAGGCGCCATCAAGGTTTGTCTCCGCAAGATCCGCCGTTCTGAGGTTCGCAGCACGCAAATCAGCACCCCTGAGGCTCGCCCCTCTCAGTAAACTGTTTGAAATGTCAGCCTGCTTCAGAACCGCTCCATCCAGAACAGCTCCTCGTAAATCAGCGCCGTCGAGCCCGGCTTCTTCGAGATCTGCCTCACGCAACGAAGCATCACGAAGAAACGCATCATACAGCAGGGCACTCTTTAAAACCGCCTTGTCGAGCGATGCCCCGCGAAGGTCGGCATTGCTTAGATCGGCACCGTTCAGGATCGCCCCTTTTAAAGTCGTGTTGCTGAAATCAATGCCTCTGAGATTCTTTCCTTTCATCTCGGCACCGTTCAGATCGAAACGCTTTTTCGGCTCACTGGCTTTCAACGCGTTCCACGCCTTGACCCCCTGCAGCAAAACGCTGTACTGTTCACTGTCGTAAGCAAATCCTGCGACCGGGAGAACCGATGCCCACAAGAAAAAAGTCCATACAAGACAAAACCGTTTCATAAATATTATTTTTGTGCAGCCTGTTCCGAAAGGCCCCGGAAGGCTTTTCCGAGGTTTACCCTTGAGTAATATACCGCGAACCCGAAAACAACACCAGCAAACGCCATGAGAGAATTGCTCTTCAGATAGAAAGCAAGCAAAACAGAAGTCGCGGAAACAAATGCAATGGTCAACTGTCCGAACGCCCTTGAAAGTGTCATTTCATCAAGAAGTTGTGACAGCGCTTTTTCCGACCGCAACAGCTCAAGCGAGTTTGATTTTACAATCGCAGGAACAACGATATAGATCATGCCCGTGAAAGAAAAGGTTATCCACCCCAGCAAAGCGGCATGTGTATGTGAATGATAAATCCACATTCTTTCCTCCGGTATCGGCGGCACGGCGCCGAACGATTTGAAGAAATAGATGTTCAGAATACCGTATGCGCTGGCGGCAAACAGCATTGCAAGTCCTGAAAGCAGAAAAGCAAGTGCAGGGTGTCGGAACTGAGTGGAGAAAAACCGGTGGAGGTAACGGGCAAAACCGATCAAAAGCACAATGACGCCGAACATCAGGGTATGACTGACCAGCATCATACCGATATAGTTTCCCATGAGAATTGCAATAAGGAAAACAAGCACGCCGCTGACAAAAACATAAAACCAGATGCTGAAAAGCTGCTTGATCAACTTTGCCTTGCTGGAACGCCGCCACACATAGGTGTAAAGAAACCCCATAACACTGATGCTCAAAGGAAATGATGAACCCAGGAAATAGGACGACTGGGTCACGAAAAAAGGAATGATGCCTGTTTCGGGAAACGCCTCTTTCAGCCCGAGGGTAAACAGTCCAAGGTTCGCGACAAGCAGAAAAATTACGTCGAAAATATAGTAGCGCGCCGACACTTCCCGCCATAACCTCCCAACAAAAAGCTCAGAAAAAATTTCTTTTGCGGCAACAGAAACAATGATTATCAGAAAAAGGCCGACCAATGCCTTCAGAAGCGGCCAGTTCATATATACAGCCAGCACAACCAGAAAAAGGGAGAGCAGCACACCGTACAGGTATCGCATCTGCTTTTCAGGATCGACTTCAAGCTCCGGGCAGATTACAGAAATCAGATAACGGTTTAGGATAAGAATCGCAAGGTTGCCGAAACCCGTGAAAAACACGTACGGATGGACTGTGTTGAGGAACGCACTGCCCGTCCACGCACCGGCAGCGCCGAGGAATGCGGCTGCAGTTATGATAACAACCGACACCGAGAGGTATATCCTCGCCATTGCACCAGGCTCGATAACGAGCCTGTTTTTGTTAGCGTTCTGCATTATCACGGTTCTTTCTGAGTTCACTGTAGGCTATCAGAGACATACCGATAAGAGATACGTTGAGGATCAACGGGTTGAACGGCAAGGCAAAAAGATCCGGCTCAAAGACAGCAACGTAACCGAGAAGAATCAGTAAAGCTAAAATATTCAGCAGGAAGACCCAACTGCGGGTTGTAAACAGAAGAAAAAGCCCGAAAACAATCTCGCCGTACCCCATCCAGACAATCATCGAGCAGGCGAGCTCTTCAGCCTTGATAATGTGTTGCAAAAGCTCGAGCTCACCAGGATTACGACAGATAATTTTCGGTACCGCCCCTTGGTATATCCATGAAAAAGCCAGTACTGCTCGAGCTGTAAGAAGTACAGCAGAATCTTTTTCAAACCGGTTCATCGTCGAAAAATATGCGTGATACAGAAAGATGAAAGAAGATAAGGAAAACCGTGGGAAATCATGATGGGGAAAAGGAGATTACAAGAAATACGAGAAGCGTGCAGATCCGGATTTATCCGGATCTGACTGGAAACGCAAGTCCTCCAAACTGCTTTTGGCTTACAAAAGCATACGGCATATAGCACACGATATATCCGCCGACATCTTTACATGCTCGATGACAGAAAGAATCCCGGTTGAATTTGTGATGTTCCGGTCGGTCACCTCATCCATGAGCTTCTTAACCGCCTTCTCATAAATCTCTTCGATCTCTTTCATCATATTGAGGGTTTCAGACGCATGTTTGCTGTTTCCGCTCACAAAAGCCTCCACAGCTTTCTTGATCATCTCGGCGGTAATATCTCCCATTGGCTTGAGATCATATTCATCTTTATGCAATACCTCAATATTTGCAAGCTGTATATACTCGGTTTTATCAGCAATATTCAGTGCGTACTGACCGATAACCTCAAGCTTCTGCATTATCTCGCGAGCTGTATCGACCACCTTTTTGTTCTCTTCGCCAAGATCCTGGAAATAACTGTATGCCAGACAAAGATATTCAACCTCGAACTTGCCTTTCTGAATATATTCCTTGTCAAACTCGAATGCCGACTGTGCAAGATCACTGTTTTTCTTGGTTGAGGCACGAATGACAAGCATCAGGTTGTTCTCGACATTGGAGGAAAGCTTTGTCAGCTTCTGCTTCAGCGTCTCAAGCTGTTCATGAACCGGACCCTCGGGCTTTGTTGCAAGTCTGAACTTGACCGGATCTATCTTGATTGTAAAAGCGTCCGGACGAGCAACTTTTTCGATTCCTTTTTTTGCGTCACCGCTTTTTTTCCCGAAAAGTTTCATTGTTCAGTATGCGCTAAGCTGTTTCTAAAGAAATAACGACTTTAAATGAGTTCGTATTGCACAAGCCGCCTCTGTTGAGCCCGGACAACTTTCCAGGACAATCTCAGAGCAAAAAACGACTTGACAGGATTGAGCAAACATTGAAAGCTCAATTCAGGTGGTGATAATTTAAAAAAAATAAAACCCGGCGCCAACCGCTCACATGATACCGGGATTCAATAGCGGATTTAGTCTTTCAGGGACTGGATAAGTTTTTCAAAAGAACCCTCGGTGTGCCGGATAATTTCTCCGGTGATAAGATAGAGTACTTCCCTTGCGATCCTGGTTGCATGATCACCGATTCTTTCGATATACCGCGAAATACTCATCGCGACGATATACTGAGCGGCATCTGCCTCTGCATGCCGTATCTCTGCCGATACTTTTTTGAAAACCGCCCGGTGCATAGCATCAAGCTCTTCATCCATGTCGCATACCTCTTCGGCAAGTTGACGGTCCTTGTTCACAAAAGCCTGTATTGATTTCTGCACCATCTCTTTGGCAAGCAATCCCATCTTTTCAAAACGGAAGTCTCTGAGAAACTCCTTGTCGATCTCCGGAACTCTCTCTGAGATATGTACGGCAAGATCTCCGATCCTCTCAAGATCGGTGTTGATCTTGAGGATGGTGATGATCGTTCTCAAATCCCTTGCCACCGGTTGCTGAAGGGCAAGAAACACGAGGCACTGCTCCTCGAGCCTGACCTCTGATGCATCGATCTCACCATCGGCAAGTTTGATTTCCTCGCTAGTTGTTCTATCACTGCCCAGCAAAGTATCCATCGCACAGGAAAAGTTTTTCAGGACCTTGTCGGAAATGATAACCAGAGAGTTGGATAAATCCTTTATATGCTCGTGAACTGGTCTGTCCGCCATAAGAGTAGGGTTTTAGTGTTCAGCTGAACCTGCCGGTTATATAATCTTCGGTCACCTGATCTCTGGGATTGGTGAAAAGCTGTTTGGTCGGGGCATATTCCACAAGATCACCTTCGTAATAAAACATGGTGTAATCGGAGACACGGGAAGCCTGCTGCATGTTGTGGGTGACAATAAGTATGGTGTAACTGCCCCGCAGTTCCTCGATAAGATCCTCGATTTTAGCAGTCGCCTTGGGATCCAGAGCCGATGTAGGTTCGTCGAGCAGGAGAATCTCCGGCTCCACGGCAAGGGTCCTGGCCACACATAACCGCTGCTGCTGCCCGCCGCTTAGGCCAAGAGCATTTCTGTCAAGACGGTCTTTCACTTCATCCCACAGTGCCGCCTTGCGAAGGCTTTTTTCAACAACTTCCTCAAGCATCTTTTTGTCTTTCACCCCATGGAGCCTGGGACCGTACGCAATGTTGTCAAAAATCGATTTCGGGAAGGGATTCGGTTTCTGAAGAACCATTCCGATTTTTTTTCTCAGCTGGACTTCATCGGTATACCTGCCGTATACATCCTCTCCGTCAAACATGAGTGTTCCGGTTGTATAGCAGGACGGGATAAGATCGTTCATCCGGTTAATTGCCCGCAAAAACGTACTTTTTCCGCAACCGCTGGGTCCGATAATCGCCGTTACGTATTTCGAGAGAATGTCGGCGTTGACTTTTTTGACCGCTTCGAAATCTCCATAGAAAATCGAAAAATTCTTTGCGCTTACATGAGGCCTTCCGCCATCTTTGACTCTCTCTCTTTCGGGAGGAAGAAAAATTTCTCGACTCGCGCCGCCCGGGGCCGCGACTTTGTTTGTGTCTTTTTCTTCTGCAGTCATCTGCATCACTCTTTAACCTTTTAATTTTTTGGAAATTCGAGCTCTCAGCAATATAGCCGATAAATTCAGCAAAAGCACGATCGATATGAGCGCAAGCACCATGCCGTACTGCACGTGACGAATCTCGTTGGCCGCCTCATGTTCACTGGCAAGATTATAAATGTTCCACGACAGTGCGGGCGTGGGAGAACTGAACACATCGGCAAGTCCTATTGTCGCCCCCACACTGACGGCAGCAGTAAATATAATCGGTGCGGTTTCACCCGCAGCACGTCCGAGACTGATAATCCCTCCGGTAATGATGCCTGGCAACGCTGCAGGAAGGATAACCGTCATGATGGTTCTCCATTTTGTCGAGCCAAGCCCCAGTGACGCCTCCTTGTATGTTTTCGGCACAGCAAGAATCGCCTCCTCGGCTGCCCTGATGATGGTGGGCAGGATCATGATCGCGAGCGTGAGCGAACCGGCAAGAACACTCTTCGACTCCGATACCTTGACGGTGTTGATAAAGAAAGCAAGACCGAAAAGCCCGAAGACTATGCTTGGGACACCTGCAAGTGTACTGTTCGCGCTACGCAGGATGCTGGTAAAAAAGTTATCCTTTGCGTATTCCGTAAAATATATAGCGGCAATCACGCCAAGCGGAAAAGCAAACAGCATTGCTCCGACAGCAAGAAAAAACGTACCCTGGATCTCCGCCCATATTCCCCCGAAAATATGGGCATCGAGCGAACGTTCGGTAATAAAGCCCCAGTAAAACGTCTGTTCGGGCAAGAGCATGTTTTCGAGATTGCTTTCCATATAAGGAAAAAGTCCGGCTAATGCAGTCCCCTCAAATTCCTCAGATCTCGGGACAAAATACGGCTTGGCCATCTCATCGGGATTGGAATAATCCCACTTCGTAACAAACATGAGTTTATGCAGCGACTCCTCGGCCTCATCCCAACGTGTAACCCCATACTGATAACGCAGAAGAATAGGCTCCATTTCACCCGGGAGCGGCCCGAAAAGATGAGAAAGAAGGTCTCTCACTTTTTTATACTTCGGACTATACGCGCTCCTCTCATCCGGTTCCATAAGCTCCATCTCGACCTCAAAAGCTTCGAGCATCCTGAAGACCTTTTCTCTATAGGAATCGGTCTCGACTATCTGTCGCTGAAGCACATCCAGGTCTCCCTTTCCGAACTCGTTGTACTGAAGCTTTCTGTGCTCAATCGTACCCTTGAAAAAAATCGCCCCGATCCCTCCGGTAAAAATAGGCACAATCACAACCAGCAGGGCAGTTGCCATCAGCAGAATCGACGTGACGCCAACGGCTGTAAAAGACCGGTCGAGTATCTTTCTGGTTCCGAGATCCATGGGTTCATCAGTTAAGTGGTAGTGGTCTATTCGCCGGCAAGTATTTTTCTCTGTCGGACGACAATTCGTTCACTGACAAGGTTGCAGATAAAACTGAAGACAAGAAGCAGAAGCCCCATTGCAAACAGCACATGGTATCGTGCAGATCCGGTAACCTGATCAGCTTCCCCCATATCGCCGGCAATGGTTGCAGTCAACGTTCGTATCGAGTCAAGGTAGTTGTACCAGGGGTCCGGGATATGAGAAGAGTTACCCGATGCCATCCACACAACCATGGTCTCGCCTATGGCTCGCATAATACCAAGGATAACCGCAGCAAGAATACCACTGCTTGCAGCCGGAAGCACGGTTTTCACTATGGTTTCGGCTCTTGTCGCCCCAAGAGCGTAACTCCCTTCTCTCAACTCGCGCCCGACTGCCTGCAGGGAATCCTCTGAAACACTGACAATTGTCGGCAAGGCCATAAAGCTGAGAATAAGAGAAACGTTGAGAGCATTTGTACCACTTAGAATCTGGATCGCATTCAGAGCGTTACCAACCCAGAAAAGAAACACCAATGCAAGGATCCCAAGCACCCCCGTAACCGTCCATCGTATTGTTTTGCGTTCTGAACCGCCACCGTCTCCGGAAGTTATAAGGTCGGCCACGACTATGACCGCAAGCAGCACAAAAGGCCCGGCAATCAGCCACCATGCCCACATCAATATCGGGCCGCCATAATTCTGAAGAAGCGGGGCAAAAATAACGAGGGCGAAAAAGCCGTATGCCACTGATGGAATTGCCGCAAGCATCTCGATGACGGGCTTGGCATACTGCCGTACTGAAAAAGGCAGAACATCACTGAGGCATATTGCAGCGGAAATCCCGAGCGGAACGGCGATAAGCGCAGATCCTATCGTAACCATACCGCTGCCATAGATAATGGCCAGCGCACCGAACTCCCCGGGCTCATCTGCAGGATACCATGAAGTGCTGGTAAAAAATTCCGTAAACCCCCGTTGCTGAAAGAAAGGAATTGCGTCAACTGCAACGAAGTAGAAAATAAACAGTACGACAATAGCGACAAATGACGCAACCACCAGAAGAAACCCTTCGCCGAAAAATTTCGCTATTCGCTGTCTGCGCAGCTTTTCAGGGGTGAGCACGAAAGCATCCGGTTTTTTTCCGCTGTCTAACGTCGCATTCGGCATGTGTAACATGTATTAAAATCTGAAAAAGACAGTTAAACGACCCTTGAAAATCGTTATGTAATGTATACTCTGGTAATGGCGCTGACAATGTCTTACGTGTTACAAATGTGTTACATCTCGAAAGTTTGCTGTTACTCTACCACCGTCTTTCAAACCGCTTCCTCATGACAACTGCAAGGGCGTTCATGGAAATCAGGAATGCCAGCAGCACCATAATTGCAGCCGAGGTTCGTTCGACAAATGCCCTTTCCGGGCTATCCGCCCAGAGATAAATTTGAACCGGCATAACTGCTGCCGGATCGGTAAACCCTCCCGGAATGTCCACTATAAATGCAACCATACCGATCATCAGGAGCGGTGCGGTTTCACCCAGCGCCTGTGCCATGCCGATAATAGTGCCGGTAAGCATTCCGGGCAATGCAAGCGGCAGCACATGACTCGTGACCACCTGGAGCTTGGAAGAACCCACTCCGAATGCTGCTTCACGGATCGAAGGAGGTACCGCCTTGAGTGCCGCCCTGCTGGCAATGATAATGGTCGGCAAGGTCATCAGCATCAGCACAATACCGCCAACCAGGGGGGTTGAGCGTGGCATACCGAAAAAGTTAAGAAACACTGCTAAACCCAGCAACCCGAAAACAATTGACGGTACAGCCGCCAGGTTGTTGATATTCACCTCGATAAAGTCAGTTGCGAGATTTTTCGGTGCAAACTCTTCAAGGTACACTGCAGCGGCGATGCCTATCGGGAAAGAAAGAGCAAGCGTCACCAGCATGGTGTAGAACGATCCTTTCACCGCTCCCCATATGCCTGCAAGCTCAGGCTCCCTTGAGTCACCGGCAGTAAAAAAGGTTGTGTTGAACCGCTCCTCTATTCGCTTCCCTGCTTCGAGCTTGGCAATCCATTGCAGCTGCTTGTCGTTCAGGCGCCTTTCGTTTTCAGGGACGTTTCTTTTTATATGACCTTTCATAAGCATATCCACGTCATCATCCGCAAGAACCCAGAGGCTGAGGGTCGTCCCTACAACTGCCGGATTTTTCAAGACTTCGTCCCGAAGCTGGAAGGCCGCCCCTGAACTGAAAAGCGAGTACAACTCACGCCTTTCCTTTCGATCCTTTACTTCCGGGTAATAAGCCCCGATAGCCTGTTTGATGATCCCCTGATAGTTTGACCGTCCGGGATCTTCTTTGTCGATCATATCCGGATCGAGCTGTACGTCAAGTTTGATATAGGTTTGCCAAAAGGCAGAGTAACCGTTGCTGACAATACTTGTCAGAAGAAACGCGAGAAACAGGACACTCGCTATAATCGACAGCATACCATACAACCTGAAGCGCTTTTCTTTACGATACCTTTTTTCAAGCCGTTTGTTGACGATATCGATGGTCCGCTCCCGACGGGAAGTGCCGGAACTGCCGGCACCAGCCTGTTTGTTACTCTTATTCATATTTCTCCCGATATTTTCTGACGACAGTCAAGGCGATGACGTTCAAAAAAAGCGTCCCGACGAACAACACAAGTCCAAGAGCGAAAGCCGCAAGGGTTTTGGGGCTGTCAAACTCCTGATCACCGACAAGCAGTGTGACGATCTGTACGGTCACCGTCGTGACGGCCTGGAAAGGATTGGCTGTAAGGTTTGCGGACAGACCTGCTGCCATAACCACAATCATGGTTTCGCCGATTGCCCGCGATACCGCCAGCAGAAGGCCTCCGACAATTCCAGGAAGAGCTGCCGGAACAAGCACATGTTTGATTGTTTCAGAGCGTGTTGCACCGACGCTGTATGCTCCGTCCCTGAGAGATTGAGGCACCGCGTTGATAACATCATCCGAAAGAGAAGAAACAAACGGGATGATCATGACTCCCATCACCAATCCTGCTGCAAGGGCGCTTTCCGAAGATACATCGATGCCGATTTGTGCTCCGCTGGCGCGGATCATGGGAGCCACCACCAAAGCCGCAAAAAAACCGTATACAACAGTAGGAATACCAGCAAGTACTTCAAGCAAGGGCTTTGCAACAGCCCGCAGTTGTTTACTGGCATACTCGGAAAGAAAAATTGCAGACATCAATCCTACCGGGGCGGCAACCAGCATGGCAATAGCGGAAATAAGTATGGTTCCTGCGAAAACCGGAACAGCACCGAATGCCCCTGATGAACCGACCTGATCCTCCCGAATTGCCATCTGAGGGCTCCATTCAAGCCCGAAAAGAAAATCGGTGACCGGCACTTGCTGAAAAAAACGTACGGCTTCATACAAAATGGAGAGCACGATGCCGATCGTTGTGAAAATCGCAATGGTAGAACACACAACAAGCACACCCATAACGACCATCTCGACCTGGTTCCGGGCGCGAAGTTCAGGCTTGATACGTCGATGCACCAGCACCATTCCTGCTGAAGCCGCTACAAGAACGAAGACAGAGGTGATCATTGTGCCAATATCCTGAAGTCTCACATAATGGGCTGCAGCCGCCCTCATCTGCCGAGTCACCTTTCCCGAAACGATATTTCCATTGGCAAGACTTTGGATATCATTCACCAGCACGTTGAAGCGCTCTGGCGGAAGAGAGCGCAACTCAGCCGGAAGATCGGCAATTACAAGGCTGGAAACAATACTTTGCTCAAAACCAAGCCAGAGCAGAAACAAAAAAAATGCCGGGAGGCAGCACCATAGAGCGGTCAGTACACCGTAGTAGACAGGTCGTGAGTGCAAGCGGCTGGCACCACCCGCTTTTCTTGCAAGATCAAGAGCCTTGTATCGTCCGATAAAAAATCCTGCCACGGACAAAACAAGCAACAACAGGAACAACAAAAAAGGTGACATCATTCGATTGTTGGGTTTTTACATCAGCCGTAACGTCCGGTAATGTAATCCTCTGTTAACTGGTGGGAAGGCTTGGTAAAAATCGTTTCGGTAGTTCCGACCTCGATCAGGTCTCCGAGATGGAAAAACGCGGTTCTTTGTGAGACCCGTGATGCCTGCTGCATCGAATGTGTGACGATCGCAATAGTATACTGCGTCCTCAGTTCCTCGATAAGATCCTCAATTTTGGCCGTTGCAATAGGATCCAGGGCCGAACATGGCTCATCCATGAGAATAACCTCCGGACTTACCGCAATAGCACGAGCTATGCAGAGACGCTGCTGCTGCCCTCCCGAAAGACTCGTTCCCGGCTGATCCAGGCGCTCCTTGACCTCTTCCCATAATCCGGCTTTCTGCAAGGAAGTTTCAACAATCTCGTCAGCATCGGATTTCGATTCCACAATCCCGTGAATTCTGGGCGCCCAGGCAATGTTCTCATAGATTGATTTGGGAAAAGGATTCGGTTTCTGAAAAACCATCCCTATCTGAGCCCTAAGAGGAACAACATCAACCGATGCGTCGTAGATATTTCTTCCGTCAAAAAGAATCTCGCCTGTCACATGGCAACTGTCAATCGTATCATTCATCCGGTTCAGGCAGCGTAAAAAAGTCGATTTTCCACACCCGGAAGGGCCGATCATTGCAAGAACCTCGTTACGCCCTATATCGATAGAGACATTTCGAATAGCTTGCTTGTCACCGTAGTGCACATTGACATTCCGACAAACCATTCGCGGTTTCGGAACAGTAATGTTTCCGATTGTTTTTCGGCTTTCCCTTGGGGCAAGGATTCGTTTTTCCGTGGGATTTTTTTTCAGTACTTCCTGCATAGCTGTTTTTTTCCAACCACTATCTTTTCAAGCGTTCCATTTCTCACAGGGATGCTATGTCCCCGAGCATTTTTATGAACAGGATATTTTTGGGCCGGCAGGGACTCTCCTGCCAGCCCTCGTATTTTTCCTATAAAGAGTTACAGCTTGTCACAGGATATCGAAATCAGCTCTTCTGCTACCGTTGCATATTTTTCCCTCTCTTCTTTCGGCATCGGTATAAGACCTTTTTCAGTCAGATAGCCTTCGTCTCCCCATGCTTTTTCGGAGGTGAATTCAGCGAGGTACTCTCTCATACCAGGAATCTTCCCTACATGTGCTTCCTTAACGTAGAAGAACAGTGGACGGGAGAGCACATAGGAACCATCACTGATTGCACTGAATGTCGGCTTAACACCATCGATAAACGCTCCCTGTATCTTGTCGGTGTTTTGATCGAGGAAGCTGAATCCGAAAATACCAAGAGCATTTGGGTTGGCATCGAGTTTCTGGACAATCAGGTTGTCGTTCTCACCTGCTTCGATATAGGCACCGTCTTCACGAACGGTATGACTGATCTGTTTGAATTTGTCCTTGTCCTCCTTTTTCAGAGCTTTTATCCATGCAAACTCCTTGGCACCTGTTTCCATAGCCAACTCCACAAAAGCGTCCCGGGTTCCTGAGGTGGGAGGTGGACCGAGCACCTCGATTTTCGTTTCAGGAAGTTCAGGATTGACATCCTTCCATGTTTTATAGGGATTGGGAACCAGTTCGCCTTCTGCACCGCTCGGGTTCGGGACATCTTTTGCGAGCGCGAGAAAAATATCCTTGCGGCTCAGGTTGAAAGGTTCGACACTTTTTGAGTTGGCCATAACGATGCCGTCGTAACCGATTTTTATCTCAACAACCTCGGTTACACCGTTTTCAGCGCACTTTTCGCATTCCGACTTTTTGATCCGGCGTGAAGCATTGGTAATATCAGGATGCTCCACCCCTACCCCTGCGGAAAACAGTTTAAACCCGCCGCCGGAACCGGTTGATTCGATTTTAGGAGTCTTGAAATCAGTTGTCTTACCGAACTGCTCAGCCACAACCGTAGCAAAAGGATACACCGTCGAAGAACCGACGATGCTGATATAGTCACGTGCCACCTGTGCTTCTTCGCCCGTCTGACCGGTTTGCTGCCCATCCTTTGCAGCCTGATCCGCCTTGGGTCCGCAGCCGATTACCGATAAGGAGCCTGTCAGCAAAAGCAATAAAGCTGCCAAAGTAACCGTTTTCTTCATTTCCGTCCCCTTGTTTGTTTGATTTGAAAAAGAAATATACAGCAAGAACATACCACAACTGGTAAGCACTAATAGGTACAACCTGATTTGCTTTTCTCTATCTCTTTGGGAAAGTATTGACAAAGTTGTAACACAACTGTGTCAAACCCAATAAAAAGAGGCTGTCTCAAAAGGGCAGATGAACGCAAAAATGGGCTATCCGTAAAAATAGCCCATTGCATTTCTGCGTTTAGTTGAAACATTATCGTAAAAACACTACAGGATTTGATGCCATAAGACGCCGGATCTCCGTAAAAACAAAAAAGCTGCCTCATAATTGACGCATGAGACAGCCTTCCATACTACTGGAAAATCCGTTGTTAATCCGGTTACAGGCATTAATAACGGTTAACGTAACCAAGCTCGCTGATCATGCGTTTACCGTCTTCAGTTTGCGGCAGATCGATAAACTCTTTGACAACTCCTGTAGGTTCACCGTTGGTGTACATGAACATAGGACGTGCAATAGGGTAAGAACCGTCTCTAACCGTGGCCTCGCTCGGGGCAACACCGTTCACGATGAGCGGCTTGACCGAATCATCGATAAAACCGAGTCCGATAAAGCCGATAGCGGCCGGGGTCGATGCGACACGGCTCTTTACAGCACCGTTGCTGGCTTGGGTTTCAGCGCGTTTCGTAACCGGATTGTTTTTACCGACAACCAGCTTTTTGAAAGAATCCTGCGTACCGCTGTTGGATTCACGCTGAATGACAACGATTTTTGCGTTTGGACCGCCAACTTTGCTCCAGTTGGTTACTTTACCGGTATAAATGTCGCGGATCTGCTCGATTGTCAATGCAGAAACATAGTTACTCGGGTGGACGATAATCGAAAGACCGTCCAGCGCAGCCACATGCTCTACAGGATCGATGCCTTTTGCCTTTGCAGCATCGATCTCCTTGGCTTTCATCGGGCGGGACATGTTGGCGATGTCACAAGCACCGTTGATAAGACTTTTGGCGCCGTTACCACTGCCTGATTCACTGACGGTAACCTGCACACCGGTGTTTTTGGTAAAATACGCCGCAAAGGACTTGGCGATCGGGCCTACTGTGGTTGAACCGTCCATGACAATGGTATCCTTGGCCTGGACAGGCCCTGCTGCAGCAAAACAAAATACCGCAACAAGCATCAGCATTTTTTTCATCTTGTTCATTGTAAATCTCTCTTAATTGAATTTTTCAAAAATATTAAATGCAGAAAAGATTTGTGATCTCTCTTAAAAATTACCGCCTCTCCTTTCACGAGGAGAAGCGGTAACAGCAACGGAGAAAGAACAGCAACATAATGTCAAGAAGAACACTGGCTCAGGCGTCAGAACTTGACAACCATGTCGGCCTGCAGCACATGAAGCTTTTCTTCGCTGTCAATACCGATTTCATGATCGAGATACTTCAAGCCAAGCGTCATGTTCTGAACGAGGTGGTATTTTCCGCCAACTTCAAAGCCCTGACCATTGGTACCGCCGCCCCAGCGATCAGAGTCGGTGAAAGCCCCGAGGACAGCATCTTTTTCAAGATAACAGTAATTGGCATCAAACTCCCACTGACCGACTTTTTTGGCTTTTCCCAGCTTGAAACCGACAAGATAACCCTTGTCACCCTCGTCCACATCTTCAGCAACGTTAATGGCATACTGACCGTAAAGCTTCCATGGCAGACTGCCGTGAAACTTGCCGACGACGTTGGCAAAGATTTCAACAATGTTGTAGTCGTAATCATACACACCATTATGGGAGTTGCCAAAAAAATCACCATCAGTCCAGTCACCCAGAACATCAGCCGGCTCATGTACAATGTGCACATAATCATAATAAGACCCACCGACCATGAAGCCAAGATCTCCGGTCTGACCGGTATAGGCAAGCTGAGCCGCCCAGAAGAAAGGATCGCTTTCGCCCGTTTTGAATTCATTGATAAAGTAGTAACCGGCGACCGCATTCAGGCCTGAGAGCTGCTTGCTGCCATCCTTGCCGAACTGGAAAGTCATGCCTTCAAGCGTAAGATCACTGTCCCAGACAAGATCATTGACACGGATAAGCGTCGACTTGACAGCTCTCTTACCAAAAAGGAAATTGACTTCGCCATCAAAAAACATCGGATGGTAGTCGATGAACGCCTCATTAAGGTTTATATCTTTTGTAGTAAAGCCGTCACCAAGTGTCTGGTTGCGTGAAACCGGGTCGTTTGAACCGGCAGTTGAAAGCTGAACACCGGCGCTCAACTCTTCGGTAATCCAGGGATAAACCCCGAGACGTACACGGATACGATGGCGATCCCTGCTATGCTCCTCATCAGTTTTAATTTTCGACTCGTAGCGGTAACGGATATCACCCTTCCAGTTCCAGTCAACAGCTTCGGCGCTGCTCCATCCCGATACAAGGAGAAAAGCAAAAAGTGCAATAAATTTTTTCATGATAAAACAGATTATGTTTTCTGGTTTCTTTAAGGAACAGGGGCATCTGCTGCATGTGCCCTCATCGGGAGTTAATCTACAACTCGTTATGTTAAGGAACTGTTACAGATCTGAAACGATATCGTTACAAAACAACTTGCAGCAAAACCCGGCACGTTACTCGGTAACGATCACAACTCCGTGGTAACGATCTTCAGGAAAAATCACCCTGCCCTTCTTGTTGATAACGACATAGGGGAATCGGGATTTCCTGAGTAGTTGAAGCACTTTTGCAAGATCCTTTTTTCCGGATGGCTTGACCAGAATATCGGCAACACCCGACACCTTTTTGATATCGTGTTTTGCCATATCCTCCTGAACAAAAACATCACCCTTGATCGAATCCCTCAGTTCCTCAAGTTTCAGCATAGATCACCTCGCTCTTAAACACCCTCAAAGCCATGGCTACCCCCGGAAACCTGCAGCCGAAAGTTTCCTTTCAAGAATTCCCCGCATACCCTCGGTAAGTTCACTGTAGACCCTGCTCCGGTTGTTCCTGATCCTGCGGTACACCTTCACGATGTCAAGCGTCAGGATGATGCGGGTGGAGCTGCAGTTCAAATCTCCAAACAAATGCTTGCCGATCACTTCGAATCCAAGAACCCTTGTATGAAAATTCAGAGGTGAATTCGGTTCTCCCTCAAACACATCGGTAATAAAATGCGTATAGTCTCTCTCAAGCACCTCCCTGGTTGCCGTGCGCATCAAACGCAGTGCAATCCGCGGGTTCTTCCTGAACTCACTCTTGATCATGAAGCGGCCGATCTCCACATAACGCCCTTCCTGTTTCATTCTTTCTATATTGACACCCGGCAGTAATCTGACATCATACTCCCGGGGAAGTTCGAGTGGAGGGTCATACATCAACCGCAGCACACCTGCAGGCCGGCCGTCGACCTTTGCCAGAAACCATGAAAAGCTGCCGTTCTCTTCAAAGGTTTGCGGCAACTGTTCCTGCGCGGCGCTGATCCACTTTTTCTCCTTCCTGAACACCTGCTCGATAACTTCTACGGCATTTCTGCGTGTTTCACCGGATAACACTCTTTCAACCGTTATACAGGACATATGACCTCCTTGATAGTGTGGTTGTTATTACGTGTACTCCTTACCGCACAATCCGGCAATGACAGACATTACCCTGTTTGCCGTTTCCCGTGCAAGCATATGCCGCTCACGATCCGCCGGCAGTAGTGAAGCGCCCTGACTGCCTGCCCGATGGTAGGCTTCCGAAAGAACCTCAAAGCGCATAGGCTTGCCAATGTTGAGCGAAATCCTCCCGAAAGCGTGAACTTTTTTTCTTTTTTTTCCAGATACGCAGTTGATCCCGACCGGCACTACAGGTGCCTGGGACTGGAGAGCGATATGTCCGATACCCGGTTTTGCCTTGAGAAGTCTGAACGGATCCTTGTTTCGTTTTCCTTCGGGAAAAATCCCGATACGTTTTCCTGCCCTGAGTTTTTCACAGCATAGTGAAACGGTATCAACGCAAAGCGCCTTGTCGGGTTTTCTTGATTCAAGAACCCTGAGTGTGGATGGTTTATGGTACACATAGACCGGATCCATTTGCCCGAACAACTTTCCCAGCAACGGTATTTTTCCGAACATCCAGTCGATAACAAAACTTATCTTTCTTCCACCGCTGTGGTACACAAGAAATGCCGGTACCAGGACCGACTCAATCGAGTTGTTGTGATTGAATGCGAAAATTACCGACTCTTTGTTCTCCCTGATATGTTCAAGACCTTTTGCGCGAACAAGAAAAAGATTGGGGATCATGAAAAACCTCAACAGCAGAGATTCGAACGGTTTCAGAAACGGGAGCTCGCCGAACAGGTTTTCGCGCAAATAGCTCATTCTGAAAAAGTTTTTCATGAAGCATCTCTTCTTATTGCGTACATAAGTAGGTACGCAAAAGAATGTTGTTGAATGGTTACGGTTTGGTAAATATTGTGTAAACTCGTGACACCGGTTCCCTGAAAGGCTTCCCTGTCTTTACATTGTTGTGAGCCCTTAAATACAATAACCGCATGAGCTGGCTACAGAATATTATTATCCTTGCAATCGGCTTTTTGCTTTCGCAGATACTGATTGCGGCCAGAACTCATACCAGGTTCATCACCTACTTTCTCGATCACTCCCGAACCACGACCGGCGGACTCCTGACGGCAACCCTTTTTCTTTCCTACGGCTTATCGATCTTCTTTTCGAACACCGTTGTTGTGCTCGCCATGCTGCCGGTAGTTCGAAAACTGATAGCCGTTTTCGGAAACGTGCAAAACCCCAAGACACTTGTCGCTCTTTTTTACTGCGCATTGATCTTCGGAGCAAATACAGGAGGCATGGCTTCTCTGACGGGAAACCCTTTGAATGTGGCAGCAGTCGGGTTTGCAGATTTCCAGGCGCTGCCGGGCACGCAATACCTTACTTTTTTTTCCTGGCTCATGGTCGGCGTTCCAGGTTCGTTTGCACTCATCCTTGCAGGAAGATGGCTCATTCTTGCAAACACCCCTTCCGGTCTCGAGCCTTCGGCCCTGCCTGCACCGCATAGGACCGGTTCTCTTCTGCCAAAAAAACCGCTTGTTTTTTTTGCCATTAACGTAACGCTCATCTTTGTTCTCAGCGCTCTGCAGTTTCTTTTCAAACCAGCTCCCCTGGTTACAGGGCTGAACCTCATCGATCTTTCGTTTATCACATACCTGGTAATCATTCTTTTTTTCTCGTTTATTTTTCCCCGTAAAGCAGCCACGGCGAGAAATGCCTTGAAAAATTTTATTTTTCTTTTTCTGTTTCTTACCGCATTTCCGATCATCTTTCTCAGCAAAACATTTGAACAGCTTGATAAACGGCTGGGTGTTCCTTCCGGCAAGGCCTGTACTTTCCTTGACCGCAGTTTGCTTACCATGATCAACTTCTTCTGGAAACGCCTCTTCGGTGAAACATTCCCTTCACTTGCCATACATAATTTCAACTCCGTACTCTCTGTTAACCGGATCTTGCTTGAAATTCCGTGGTTCGGTTTTTTGCTCATGATTGTCACCGCAGCTCTGTTGCTCTTCATCATTTCAGTCGGCGACAACCCTGCAACCCCTGATATTGACGGATGGCTTTTTACGCTTTTTAAAAATTTCAGCGCCTGGATCACCTCTTCTGCAAACAACCCGGTCTTTCTTTTCGGAATTACCGCCCTGTCAACTATTTTCGCCACCGAAATATTCAACAACACAACCGTTCTGCTTGTCGTTACACCAGCGATTGTCGCCCTGCAGCCGGTTTTTCCCTTTGAACAGCTCCTCCTGCTGCTGCTTGTAACCGTGGCAGCCTCCGGAGCATTTATGAGCCCGGTCGCCACCCCCGTCAACGCCCTTGCATTCGGTGGACTGGAAAAAATTTCCGTAAAGACGGTACTGAGACTCGGCTTCTTTATGAACCTTATTGCCGCCTTCCTTATAACCGCCGGTTTTCTGCTGCTCTCACATTTTTTGTAACAATTTTTTTTTCTACCTTCCCAAAACCAGCCAAACCGGCAAGGAAAAAACGTACGCTGTTTTTTTCTTGCTGC
>JAKSDC010000127.1 GCA_022360275.1 Chlorobiales bacterium | reverse complement strand
TTGATGTCGAAAATACGCAAGGCATTGCCGGGCATGGCCTCTATGAAAGCCCTGATGGAAGCGCGAGAGACTTCCGAACGCTGGGCAAGAGTGCCGAAGCTGGCAGCATTGGCGCGGGAAGCCAATTCAAGGGCGGCAGGGTCCGCTTCGATGAAATCCCAGGCAACGTCAGGAGGAAAAATATAGCTGGGCACACCATCCGCATCCACGGTCACATCCACACGGCCCGACGGATGGTCCGGGTCTGTTCCGACGATCGCTGTATCCACGCCATGGCTTTCAAGCAGAGCCCTGGCTTCTTTTCCAAGATCATCATCCCCGAGACGCGAAAAAGGTACACCATAGCCGCCGAGGGCGTTAAACTGGAATGCGAAATTGGACGGAGCACCACCGAGCTTTTTGCCTTCCGGCAACATGTCCCATAGCATTTCCCCGATACCGATGGCTGTGAACCGCTCCATGTGAATCTCCTTGCACTCGTGTCTGATGGACGCTAACCAAACCACCAACGAGTTATACGAAAATGATGAGGCGGAAAAGCATGAACATACAAGCTGTGATTTTCGACATGGACGGTGTGATTATCGACTCCGAGCCCATGCACACAGAGGTTTTCAACAGCATGACCGATGAAATGGGATTTCGGTTGAGCGTTGAGGTACAGAACACGTTTATCGGTCGTTCACCAACGTCGCTCTGGGAATATTGCCGTGAGCATCACAACGTTGACGAAGAATCGTTCACTCTGGTTCTGGAGCAGGCGGCCCGGTATCGCAGGATGCTCTCTAACCTTCCCTGCGTGGACCCCATGGTCGGTTTGCCGGACTTTCTCGATCATCTGCAAGACCTCGGCATTCCCATGGGCGTGGCATCGTCCAACCAGCGCATCACGGTTGAACACGTTCTGGAAGTGCTCGAACTTCGGGAACGCATGCATGCCGTTGTCACGGCGGACGACGTGAAACACGTCAAGCCCGAGCCGGACATCTTTCTCAAGGCAGCCAAGCTCCTTGATATTGCCCCGGAGAACTGCCTGGTTATCGAAGACGCGACCAACGGAATTCTCGCAGGCAAGGCCGCGAACATGACCGTTGTCGCTTTGAACAACCCGAATTCCGGCGATCAGGATCATTCAAGAGCGGACCGCGTCATCCAGTGCTTTGACGAACTGCGCCTGCCCTTTCGAATCTAGCTGACAGGCCTGAGCGCATATTTCGCCATGCGATTCACCACCAGGTGGTGAAACGGTATGACCGGGTACAGGTAGACCCGTCCCATCCAGTTGTTGTAGCGGACA
>JAKSDC010000056.1 GCA_022360275.1 Chlorobiales bacterium | reverse complement strand
TGCCTTACATTTGAAGAACAGGAACCATGCGCCGACAGGACCGTATCCGTCCTTGAATCGTGCAGGCACGAACCTGTTTTCCATAAGAACCAGCTCGGCACCGGCCTGAGCAGCCAATGCATAGGTTGTACCGGCATTCCAGACCGGATACCATGCACGACCCTGGCCCTCGGCAGTCGAACGCGGTCTGTAGACGTTAACCGCTCCGCCGCAGGCAAGCAGCATTGTTTTGGCGGTAAAAACATAGACCTTGTTTTCCCTGACGCTGAAACCGATAGCGCCGGCAACCCTGTTAGGATCGTTTTTGTCATGAATCAGCTCACTGATAAAGACCCTTTCAAAGTGGTTCTGATCGACGCCGGTTTCTTTTCTGTTATATTCAAGCGCTTTTTTTGCTGCTTCGGCGACGATAACCTTGTAGGACTCACCGTTGATCATGATCTGCCATCTTCCAGACCTGACCGGCTTACCGCCTTCGGTCAGTTTCGGAGCAGGTTTTGAACCGTCCTGGGTGGAACCGTCTTCAGCACGTTTCCAGACCGGAAGTCCCCACTCTTCGAAAAGGTGTACCGAGTTGTCCACATGTCTTCCGAGATCATAGACGAGATCTTCGCGGATCACGCCCATAAGGTCTTTTCTGACGTACTTCACATAGTCAGCCGGATCGTTTTCGCCGCAGTAGGTATTGATGGCTGAAAGACCCTGCGCAACCGCGCCGCTTCTGTCGGTAGAAGCCTTGTCCACCATGGTAATTCTGATCCCTTTCGGTGTGGCCCATTTTGCACCTTCATAAGCAGCACCGCAACAAGCCATTCCACCACCAATAAGCAGAATATCCGTATCTACAGTAACAACTTCAGGCTTCTCGCAATATTTAAATTCGTTTTTTTCCACTTCCATTGATTCCTCCTTAACCAATTTTGATTGTGTTATAGTGTTGGATATTCCGGCATATTAAAGAAGCCCGGCTTCTTGAGGTTGGCGTAGTCGTGCTCGGGTTTATCTTTGTAGAGCTCGATCGAACCTTCAGCAGTGGTCCTGATCGGGAACTTGTACCGCTTGAGGGTTCCATTACGGAATTTGATGGTCCACATGATGGCATCGGTACCTCTCAGAGGAATAACATTTCCGCCCAGAGGGACAAAATCAGCATAGCCCCTGACCTCGATTGCCTGCTGCGGGCAGATCTTCACGCAGTTGTAGCATTCCCAACACTGATCAGGCTCCTGGTTCCATGCCAGCATTCTGCCGACATCGAGCGTCATAAGGTCATTCGGACAGATATACATACATGCTGTCCTTTCCTGTCCTTCACAGCCGTCACATTTTTCTTTAATTACAAAACTCGGCATAATTGGTCCTCCTTTACCGAATATTTGCAGGCAACGCCTGCGATTTACAAAACCATTGGAAGTATAGTTACAAAGAAAAAATCAGTGTTGCCGGCGGGAAAAGCACCCATCAGCAGTGAAAAACGGACCCCCTTACTTTCCTTCTGCATGGGAGTGCATTTTGACCTCGACCTTCTCGGCAAGTCCTGCATAGTACTCCTTGAGGATTGCAAGAACTTCAGGACGGCTGAAATGATCCGGCACCTCCTCGCCTTCGGAAAGCATTTTTCTGAGCCTGGTGCCACTGAGGTTCAGCCGATCTTCCTTGTCGTGGGGACAAGTCTTCATGGAAGCCATCCCGTCACATTTATAGCAGTAAAACGTCCAGTCTATTTTCAGAGGTTTGGTTTCAAGCGCGTCTTCTGGAATTTCATCAAAAATGTGGTGTGCATCGAAGGGCCCGTAATAATCACCGACACCTGCATGATCCCTGCCGACAATCAGGTGACTGCATCCGAAATTCTGCCTGAAAAGCGCATGAAGCAACGCTTCCCTCGGTCCGGCATATCGCATATCGAGAGGATAACCGCCCTGTATACAAGTGCCTTTCACAAAGTAGTTCTCCATGAGAGCGTTGATACACTCTTTTCTGACATCAGCAGGAATATCGCCGGGTTTGAGCTTGCCCAGAAGCTGATGGATCAAAACACCGTCGCATATTTCGACCGCGATTTTTACGAGGTATTCGTGAGAACGATGCATGGGGTTTCTTGTCTGGAAAGCCGCAACGGTACTCCACCCGTTTTCTTCAAACAGCTTTCTTGTCTGGGCGGGAGTCATATAGATACCTTCGAAATCCGTCGGGAAAGTGCCTTCACTGAAAACTTTGACCGGACCGCCGAGGTTCACTTCACCTTGCTCCATCACCTTGAGAACACCCGGATGCTCTATATCATCGGTCTTGAATACTTCCCTGCATTCATGAGCCTTGTCAATAGTGTATTTTTCCTCGACAACCATGCTGCCCATCAGTTCGCCTGTTTCATCGTCGACAAGAGCGACCTCTTCACCGATGCTCAAGCTGTCCGCCTTTTCTCTGCTTGTAGAAAGCGTAATAGGTATCGGCCAAAATGTTCCGTCAGACATCGTGCAGTTATCGACACTGCCTTTCCAGTCGTCATGTCCCATAAATCCTTCAAGGGGAGTAAAACCTCCGATACCAAGCATGATAAGATCACCGGTTTCGCGGGAAGACATGCGCACTTCCTTGAGCGATTTTGCTTTTTCTTTTTCTTCCCGTAACTCCTCACCGGTCAATAACAGCGGTTTTAAAACTTTCTCCTTTCCATGCGGATTAACTAACGACATGTGATTCCGTTTTTTGTATTTCAGTGGCTTTCGCGAGAAAATACCCTTGAGGAAACCCGCCTTAACAAACAAGATCGGCGGACGAATAATGATGTTATCGAATCCTGCAATAATTACCAAACATTGCACAAAAAAATCGTCCTGAAATCGAGATTTTCTTTCTTTTTCATCGAGACAAAACAAGTAAACCAAACTTACCCTTCGCGCCCACGGAAATCTCTCGACACCAGCAACAAGAACCCTTTCTTCCGGTCAACTGCCGGAATTAACGATCGTAAAATGCAAAATATTTATATAAAGACGAAGCACTATTCTCTACTCCTCCTACACAGAGTTCTTCTACCGGAATGTTACATAAAAAACTGTCTATCGGCATCTGCCGCGTACTCAAGAAACATGGCCGCTCAATCGAACTCAACGCCCTCAAACACATCCGGACAATTTCAGAAATAAAGGACTTTATCAATCACGATGTTTGGCCACCATTACCGGGCACCCTGCATGCCCGATAACTTTTTCAGTGACGCTTCCCATAATCAGTTTTTTAAGACCTGTTCTCCCATGACTTCCCATAAAAATCACATCACAGCCCTTTTCTTCCACAACTTCCAAAACCGCGTCATAAGCCTTCCCTTCTTTTATGGCAACCTCCGTAACGACCCCTTCTTTCTCTGCCACCTTTCTCATCTCGTCAAGAGATGATTCAGCTTTGCCCACCATCTGTTCTACCGCTTCCGGTACTTCCGCATAAAACTCATCTGCAAGGTCAACTCCAGAAACAGCGGTAATAACGCCATTGTAAGCTTTGGCGAAAGAGATCGCTCTGTCAACCGCCGCACGGCTGCACTCCGAATCATCAACGGCAACAGCGATATGCTTCCATTCCGCTTGCGCTTCTCTTGGTACGACAAGAACATCCTTGCCGGTATGTCCGATAACCCTTGAAGTAACACTTCCGATAAGCATTCTTGCAGAACGATGGATACCTCTTCGTCCCATAACAATAAGATCGTATGCACCGGTTTCGGCTTTTGCAATGATCTGCTCATAAGCCTTGCCATGTTCTACGAACATTTCAACTGAAGCGTTTTCAGCGGAAGCAATTTCATTCACCTCGGCCCCCATTTTTTCCATCGGACCTCTGAGAACACCTTCTATGTCCTTGACGCCGATAAACTCAATATTGCCTTCATATGACGGCAGAACCGACAAAGCCCCCAGAACCGCCTGTTCTTCACGTGCAAGTTTTATTGCCTGTTTCAGGGCATTCTTTCCGGATTCTGAACCATCATATGCAACAAGGATTCTTGCATATCTTCCCATGATATTATACCTCCTCCGTGGCGAGAGCCTTTTCTTCTCTCCTTGCTTTCATCATCCCCGTGACCATGGCTGCCGTTATGATCACACCGGCCGTACCCAGGGCAGCAACAAGCGCCCAGAAACTGATGAAGTCAAGTACGGACGCCGTAGCGGTCCCAAGAGGCGCTATCAATCCGAGGTCTCCCAGATAGCCAGGTATTTTGGCACCCCTGCTTATTGCAACAATCAGCATTACAGAAGCCATGACGAGCTTGATAGCATAGTCCTTGACATATGTTGTGCCCAGAGCGCCCAATTGTACTCCTATAAGTGAAGTAGAGAGAATAAGCAACGTCAGCCGTATATCAATAAGCCCGCTCAATCCCCACTGGATAGAACCCCATGTGCCCATTACGAATGCAATGAGCAGTTCCGTTGCACTTGCAACCATTGCCGATGCCCCTACGACATAGATCATACCGGGAACACCGATAAAACCACCGACGGCAATCGTTGCGGCCAGCATGCCCGTGGCAAAACCAAGAGGCAGTGTTACCCATGCGGAAATCCTTACGCCTGCGGTCTTGAAGTGCATCATCGGCGGAATGTTAAGCTGCTGCAGTTTCAGTGCAAGTGGAGAGATTTTATCATCGGCATCGTGTTTTGCAAGCCTGATGGCATCACGAAACACATAACCTCCGACAACCACGAGTACTACCACGAACACAAGACTCACATAGAGATTGGAGCCTGCATTACCCCATGCATTCAGAATCGCTTTCTGGACCGTTACACCCACCTGTACACCGAAGATGGCTGAAAATGCCATCACCAGTCCAAGTTTCACATCCACCTGGCCGTATTTGTATCTTTTGTAGGTTCCAACAAGCGCCTTGGGAAATTTATGGCACATGTTGCTTGCGACAGCTATAGCCCCCGGGACGCCCAAAGACATCATGGAAGGAGTGAGCACAAATGCGCCCCCTGATCCGATGAAACCGCTCAGCATACCACCGACGAGACCGACAACCATAAGTGTGATGAACTTGGATACCGATAGGTCCAGAAACATGATCTCAATGTTGCTTGCATAAACCCCGCCCTCTTTTTCCTGCAGTGTAACCATAACTTTCTGATCCAAAGAGATCTTCCCGGCATCGACGTCCTCCCCCAGCATCAGTGTTTCCGGCACATCGGAGTCTGAAGCCTGAAAAACAGCCGTTCCCGCCACTTTGTCCACTTCAAGAAAAACACCTTTCGTGAAGTTTTTTGAAGGGCCCCCTCCCCCGGCAAAAACCGCTGTTGACGCCGAAACCAGTATAAACAAAGTCAGAACAAGAGCAGAAAAAATCCTCATTACACAAACTCCCCTTTTGATCATTTCGATTGAATGCAGAAATACCTTGATACTATTTCTTTTTTGTCACTTTTGCTTCAAGCCCCAGAGCACTCAGGAGATTACTTCCGAACGCACCGTGAATAAATGAAAACCAGAAAGCTGTAACTATCGGATAAACAACATAGTATCCCCCTCTGGTAAAATTGTCAGTGACCCATTCTTCATGCGTGAACAGTACTATGTACGATGCAAGTGAAAGTGCACCGAACAGTATTGTCTGCAGATAGGGCTTCTTTTTTGTAACGCTTGTACTTGCCATCATGTAATTGGTTTAATCATGCGTACCTTCACTGTCACAGCTGACAGTAACCCTTTATCCGAACACACTATCGCCCGTTGGATAAAAAACACGGAAATATAGTTTTTTTTCAGAAAGAGGGGAAACGATTTAACCATCAAGCCGGGCAGCTCTCAAACACCTGTCGGTGTTCAGGGGTTAAAAAGCTTTTTATATACGGCACGGGTTTTTGTGTCAGCGGTTGTTACTGTAATCTTTTCGGGGATTGTCTTGTAATGACGCCTGAATTTTTCAGCACACGCCGGTGAAGCAAAAAAGATCTCGTCAATAAAATCAAGGTCTATTTTCTCACCCTTCTCGAAAGTCCCTTCAACAGGGACATCGAGAAGTGCTACGCTGTTTTTCAGTGCCGTCAACTTATTGACGAGATCTTCATTGATGAAACCCGAGCAGGGAATAACGACTGTCTCACCGGTAATCCCCAACTCCATCATTTCCCTGACGATATCTTCTGATGTGCAGGCATCGAGACACAGGTCAGGAAGCATCCCGTGTTTCAAAAGCTCAGCGGAAGCATCTGTTCCCGCCGGGCAGAGAGCCGCATTATTAAAGTCCCGGATATCGATACTGTTCTCCGACAAATAGGTACAAAAGCAGCGTACCGCATACTTGTCCGGAAAAAGAAGCATCATCTCTGCCGCAGGATCATCAATCCTTTGACGTATGATCCCTCTGTCAATGTCCCGGAAGTTATTGCAGGGATATCGAACAATAACATACTCTCCTTTTTCGTATCTGTCCTCACCTTCCCCGGCCATCAACACCCTTTTCTTTTTACCGAACCAGTAATCCTCGATAAACTCGGTAATGTTTTCACCCAGAATAAGCAGTGCCGGTGAGACAACCTTTTTGTCCCTGTTTTTCAGCTCGCCAAGCGTCCCGGCAAATACTTTCTGATTATACCTCGTTGCATTCTGAACAATGGCGACTTTGGTTTTTTCTTCTTTTCCTTTCTTTATCAGGGTTTTTGCAACGTCGCTTGCCGACGATGCCACCATATAATACACAATGGTGTCCGCATCAGGTACATGTATCTTGTCCAGGGGGTGGCCTGTACAGAATGCCACGGACGATGAAACATGCCGGATGGTCAGCGGTATCTCGGTATAGGCACTTGCACCATGAGCTGCAGTAATCCCGGGGATGATTTCATACTCGATTCCATGTTTCCTCAGAAACGCTATCTCTTCACCTCCCCTGCCGAAAACATAGGGGTCGCCTCCTTTCAACCGGGCAACCTTCCTGCCCTGCCGTGCATGGGAAACAATCTCTTCGTTTATAGCGTCCTGCTCAAAATGATGTTTGTCTTTTCTTTTGCCGGTGTAAATTTTCAAAGCATCAAACTGCCCGACCAACTCTGCGCTGACAAGATTGTCATACAATATCACGTCCACCTCATGCAGTACCCTTTCGGCCTTCACAGTCAGCAGCCCGGGGTCACCCGGCCCCGCTCCGATGAGATAGACGTATCCGTTCTTCTCGTTCATTATTTCCTGTAATAATTATTAATAGTGATTAGTGATCGGCTGGTCTCCCCACCCTCCTTGCGCCTGCGAACGAAGTGAGCTACTCCTGGCTCCTTACTCCCTCTTCTCCAGCACTTCCCTTATCCTGTTCCTCCACGCAACGGCTTTTTTTACATTCTGTCCGTTTGACGAGATTGCAACGGTCATCTCTTCTTCTTTAAAAATTGCCGGTGAAATAAAATCCGAAAGTTCCCTGTTATCGACAACATTGACCATAATGCCCCGCGCTGCAGCATCTTTTTTTATCCTGCGATTTACCTCGATGCTGTCTGTAGCCGCATAAACAAGAAAAAAACCGTCGAGATCCCCTTCTTCGTACTCCTTGCAGACAAGTTCAAATCCCCTGCCCTTCAGTTCGTCATGTATCTCGGGAGCGACGACGGTAATGTTCCGTGTATACAGTTCGACGGTCTGTATCTTGTGCATAGCGATGTTGCCACCTCCGACAAAGAGAATTTTTTTGTCGTCTATCCTGACGTTGACCGGTAAAAAAACTTTCATCCTGAATTGAGCTTTTCACATTATGTTGCATGTATATAAAAGAAAGAAAAAAGCCCGACTCACATCTCGGGCTTTTCGGCTGTCTGTCCGACAGCAATAGCTTCACATCTCTATCAGCAGTCCATCACGCCTGATCCTGTGTTTTCACCGCAATGGCAACCTTCAGCAGCACGGTCAGGATCAGAATACCGATTGACCAGATCCCGATGGTTATCATTATTTCGTTAAGGTTCGGTATGTACCCGACGATCTCTTCAAGCGGTGAAGGAACAAAGCCACCGATAATGAGACCGACCCCCTTGTCTATCCATATCGAAACGACGATACCGATGCATGCAGCAATCAGCCATGGAGAAGACGTCCTCAGCTTGGGAATCAAAAGCACAAGCAGCGAACCGAGGCCCACAATGATCGACAACCGCATCCAGGGAACAAGCTGGCCTTCACCATGAAGTCCGAAAAACAGGTACTGGAGACCATGCATGTGGCCTGGTATGTTGCTGTAAAAAGCCGTGAAAAACTCCATCCCCAGCAGGAAGAAATTTAGGATCGCCGCATAGGTTACGATGACCGAAAGCTTGTTTATGGCCTGCTTTCCTGCATCAAATCCGGTTGTTTTCTTGAGAATGTATGACACAAGAATCAAAATCGCCGGGCCTGCCGCGAAAGCCGAAGCAAGAAAACGGGGAGCAAGCACAGCAGTCAGCCAGAGATGTCTGCCGGGCAAACCTGCATACAAAAACGCCGTCACAGTATGGATACTGATCGCCCAAGGAATGGAAAGGTAAATGACGGGTTTGACCCATTTTGGCGGAGGCACGCCTTTTCTTTCTGCGCCAAGGACCGCCCAGCCGCTGACGATATTCAGCAGCAGATAGCCGTTAAGAACCGTGGCATCCCAGAACAACATCGAGTTCGGCGTCGGATAGAGTATAACATTAAGTACCCTGTCCGGACGGCCGAGATCGGCAAGTATAAACAAGACACACATTATCGTTGCCGCGACCGCAAGAAACTCGCCGATGATGACGATCTTTCCGAAAGCCTTATAATCGTGCAGATAATAGGGCAGAACAACCATTACGGCAGATGCCGCAACACCGACAAGAAACGTGAATTGTGCAATGTAGACGCCCCAACTGACATCCCTGCTCATCCCTGTAAGGGTAAGACCTGTGGTCAGCTGATTGATGTAGGAAAAGACGCCTGCCGAAATGATGACAAGGAGGAGCACGATCCAGCCCCAGTACATCCGATCTCCTTTAAGTGCTTTCTCGATCATGAGGAATCATTATATGATGTAGAACACGGATGGTCTGGTTCCCAGTTCAGACTTCCGCTGCAATGTGTGGT
>JAKSDC010000126.1 GCA_022360275.1 Chlorobiales bacterium | reverse complement strand
CTATATGGTCACTGATGCATCAGTTCATGATTCTCAGGAACTCGAAACCCTGATCGATAAAGACGATGTCGGTCAGAAGCTCTACGGTGACAGTGCTTACACCCGGCAAGAAGAAAGCATCGAATGGTGCGGCATGCAGGCCGATGTCCATGAAAAAGGCATGAGTAAGAGTAAACTGACAGACAAACAGAAAGCCTCAAACCGCAAGAAATCCAAAGCCAGAGCTCGGGTAGAGCATGTCTTCGGTTACATGGCCTACTCGATGAACGGCATGTTCATCAAAACCATCGGTATCTTACGAGCAGCAGCAAAAATCGGCCTGTCGAATCTGACTTACAACATGATGCGTTGTGTCCAGTTGAAAAAGCGTGTGTACAATGTCTTTCTCATGGGATAAGTACGCCCATACTGTCGGTTTCAGGGAGCTTTACAGCCCAAAAGATGTCAAAGAACAGGTTTTTCAGGATCAACAATGATCCTGCCGGAATAATCCGGCGCCAATGATATATCAGAACTCAGTTATTAGAGGTGCCCTATAGTGATGCCAAGACTGGCCCGAAGCAGCCAGACGATGGTATTGTGATCATTTTCCTGGTGATGAATTTGGAGCGGTGGCTTTCGGTTACATTATTGTGCCTTATCGCATGGTTCAGCTCGAAACTCAGACTCCTGAAAGAACATAGCTTTTCGATATCATGCCACGTGCTGTATGAATGCTGCTTTGCAGCACATTGATGTGTTCAGTAAACTATGGTTTTTACATGAAGCTTATTGATTGGTGATGATCTGGGGGGAGAGTCAGAAATTCATGTTTCAATATATGATTATAAGGATAAAAAAACATGGGTGTTTTATACGATAAAAAAAAGAGCACATTCGTTTCATTGATTATGAGGATATATCCGTTATTGGATGTGTTGGCACTTTTAATTGTTATTCCTGCTGCATGGTTGTTAAAAAATGTTCGTAGGGCTGGAGTTCAAAGATTGTCAAGATGTAAAAAAGCTTTATTGAATATGGGAGTGTTTCCTATTAGAAACAATTATTACGAGCCTCAATTTGATTTTAGGGAAATGGTAAAACCATTATCAAGTGATCGTTTTCTTCCTGGAGTAAATTTTAACGTTAAAGGGCAGTTGGAATTCATCTCAAAATTTTCATTCACTCATGAAAAGATAGATATTCCAAAGAATAGTTTTAAAGAAGGTGATGCTGAGTATTGGTATCAAATTATTCGTATGCTAAAGCCAAAGAAAATAATCGAAATCGGTTCAGGATATTCTACAATAATTGCTGTTGAAGCTATTGAGAGCAATTTGAAAAATGAAATCGGTTATGTGTGTGAGCATGTTTGTATTGAGCCGTTTGAGCGATCTTGGCTTGAAAGTTATGATGTTTCTGTAATTAGAAGAAAAGTGGAGGATATTGAGCTCAATTTTTTTCAAAACCTTGAGGAGAATGATATTCTTTTTATTGACTCTTCGCATATTATAAGACCTCAAGGAGATGTTATATATGAATATTTGGAGATATTGCCAACACTAAAGAAAGGCGTAATAGTGCACATTCATGATATTTTTTCTCCAAAAAATTATCCTGAGAAATGGATAAAGGATGAGGTTAGGTTTTGGAATGAGCAATACTTATTAGAGGCTTTTTTATCAGGAAATGATTGTTGGAGGGTTGTGGGTGGATTAAATTATTTATATCATAATTATTATGATCAGCTCAAAAGAGTGGCTCCATCTATAACAATCAATATGGACCAAGAACCAAGTTCATTCTATATTAAAAAGGTTTGTGATTGATTTTTGTAAGTATCGAAAAGTAGTTTTTTTGTTTATTAAAAAACATTTTAGTCAACGGATGACATTTTCTCCCATGAGTCTCAACAGCATTTCCTATCTGAAATTCGGTACAAACGGGGCTCGGGGATTAGTGTCGGATATGACCAATCCGGTTTGTTATTCGTTTGCTTCAGCATTTTTGCAAAGCATTGCAGGTGAAGGTGAGTGTATTATTGTTGGACATGATCTGCGCCCCAGCAGTCCAAAAATTGCAGGTGCATGTCTGGCGGCTGTCGTTTCTTCAGGACAAAGGGTTGTTTATACACTACAGGGAGTAGCGCATTTCTTGCGCAGGAGTAGCGCTCGTTGAGCGCAGTTCTGAGTTCTCGGTGCTTAGTTCTGAGTGAAGATAGCAATGAGTGGAAGAAGGTGTTACGTGCTACGTGTTAGGATGAAAAGTCCTGGGTTCTTGGTTCTCGGTTCTAAGTTCTTTGTGAAGATTGCTTTTTAGCTGGATAGCTGGCTTGCTGGTTGGCAAGAAATGTGGGAGCGGATAAAAGACAGTTGGCCGTCTCAGGTGGGCAGTTGCTTTATGGTATCTGAATTTTTTTTATCAGGGTTGCGAGCTTTTCAATGAAGAATTGACGACTCCACAGCCTGAGACTTTGCTGGAAGACGTCTGGCAGGAAAGGGGCGACATCCTCGGCGGCTTTCTTCCAGTCGATGGAACGGATCCTTTCGCTTAATGCGGTATTGAGCCAATCATGGTCGATATGTATGGACTTTCCTGACCAGGGGCCGTATTGATGCAGTGCGTTTTCAAGCAGCGGCAGGTCTGGAATAACGTTTTGGGATACGTACCAGTTGAAATCGAACCAGTCCCGACCCTTGATGTAAGGTCGGCAAAGCAGGGCATGAGTTTTGAGCGAGAAATTGCTTGACAGCGTCTGGGCGCAGAGTTCGAAGTCGAGAGGAAAATCAAGATAATGATACTTGAATTCAGAGCCATCTGGCGGTTGGGTATCTATTTCGAGCTTGATCTTCAATTTGCGTTTGTTTTGACTGCTGAAAAAAGAAAGGTTGAGCTGACCGGCAAAGGAATCATCTTTCAATATGGCCTGACGGACAGCCCTGTCCATATTGCCCCGATCAGCAAGTTCACAGCGGATACCGAATTCAGCCATAACCATTTCAAGAGTTTCAAAAAATGGATTCCATTGGAACTCCCTGTCCGGGGTACGCAGAATAAAGTCAAGGTCTTCTGAAAAACGAGGCAGTCCATGAAGGATACGCAGACATGTGCCTCCCTGAAAGGCGGCAACCGCAAAAAAGTCAGCACGCCATAAACCGTAAAGCGCTACTTCCTGCAGGATTTCCTTAAGGGCCTGCTCCTCCTGCCTTGCATCTGTGGTGGAATAACTCTCCAGTCGTTTGCGTAGAATATCGATCACTGGCTCAATTCTCCTTGTATAGCCGAGATGCACCTTGCCATGCGTTTATGCTGATAGACCGGGCGTAACCGCTCAAGATTACTTATATCAATCGAGGCGAGTTCGTATCCATCGATGCGCATTCCTTCGGTCAGACTCCTGAGGCCTTGATAATCAAGCTTGCGCAGGCAGAATATGTCGAGCAACGCCCGTAACGGCTGAGCTATCAGACAGCTCTGTCCACTATGAGTATCCCGATCGACGCCTTCCAGAAACCAGCCGGTGTTCAAAGCCAACGGGTAATAAAGGAATCGACCAAATTTCGGAATGTCGAGAGACTGGCGTCGGCGATAAGGTGTGACTGACATCGTGATTTGTGTGGATTCCGGAATCCATCCATGATAGCTGAGCGCGGTTTCGAAAGAGATGTATGACCCCGGCAGCATTGCCTGGGCCAGCACAAATGGATGTACTTTGCCTTGCTTTACTGCTGATGAAAGTAAGTAACGGCCACGTCGCAGGCGCAACAGGTCACCGCAATGCAGAGCCCGGTTGACCAGGTTGTAACGGCGCTGCCGGGTGCCATCGAGCAGTCGGGCCAATTGCGCTTCTGTGACAACGCGTTCGCCCAGCCCGGCCTTGGTAATATGTTCTGCAAGCGTTCCCATTAATGCAAGATACTTTCATATGGTGAAAGTTACAAACATTATTTTTCTTTGATTGCTGAACAGAGTAAATTGAAAAAACTCAATCGGACAATTTCAACAGGGGAAAGTCGGCTATTATGAAGTCGCTTGAAGACATTAAAGCAATTATTGTTCAGAACCAGGACATACTGGAGCATAAGTACAAGGTCAAGTCTCTTGCTTTTTTTGGATCATATGTGCGCGGAGAGCAAGAGTCGGGTAGTGATATTGATATTATGGATGAGTTGGAATATGTCTAAGCGGGACTGGACTTTATTCCTCGAGGATATTCTCGAATCCATAGAATTGATCGAGAGCTATGTTGAAGGTATGGATGCCGATTCATTTGCAGCGGATAGGAAAACAGTTGATGCTGTTGTGAGAAATTTCGAGATCATAGGTGAAGCCGCAAAATCAATTTCTCTGGAAGTAAGGGCTTGTCATCAAGCCGTTGATTGGACGGGTATTATCGGTTTAAGGAACAGGATAGCGCACGAATATTTTGGAATAAGTTTGCCATTATCTGGAAGATCGTGAAAGATGATCTCCCGACGCTGAAAATGGAGATTATTCGGATTGAACAATAGTTAAGCTATCCGGCCAGAAAACCATCCCGCAAGCAAGAATTAAGAATCCTGAATTTGGGAACTGCCAACTGTATACTGGCTCTTGGTTCCCAGTGTTTTGCCATCAAGCCATCTCAACAATCTGCTATCTTCTCCTTAGCACTATAGACTTATATTCCCCTAGCTAATAATACTTGTAACTATGGAACATATTCATCCTGTTTTTGATCAGATTTTGTGCCGTGCGGACAAGGAACGGATGCTCGGGCAGCGGGGTTGTACCTTGTGGTTGACCGGTTTGTCCGGTTCGGGAAAAACGACGCTTGCACGACATACTGAAAGGGAGCTGTCTTCGCAAGGGTTCCTGACTCAGGTTCTGGACGGGGACAACATCAGGACCGGGATCAATAACAATCTCGGCTTCGGGGAAAAGGACAGGACCGAAAATATCCGAAGGATTGCCGAGGTAACGAAACTTTTCGTGCAGTGCGGGGTGGTGACGATGAACAGCTTTATCAGTCCTTCCCAGGAAATGCGTGATATGGCGAGGGAAATTATCGGACCGGACGATTTCTTCGAGGTGTTTGTCGACGCGCCTCTTGAGGTTTGTGAAGAAAGGGATGTGAAGGGAATCTATAAAAAGGCGAGAGCCGGAGAGATCCCGAACTTCACCGGTATCAGCGCCCCCTACGAAGCCCCTGTGAATCCTGATATTCATGTCCAGACTGATGGGCGAAGCGTCGAGAAATGCGTGAGGCAGATCGTCGACTTCGTGATGCCGAGAATCCGGTTAGGAAATGAGTAATGACGATTTACTATTGAATAATGAGGGGAAAATAGGAATCCGGAATGACAAATGACTAATGATTATTGTCGAATGAATATTGAAGAATGGAGGACGGGCAATCGGTATTGGGTAATGGGGAATAAAGCCAAAGGTCAAAAGGAAAAGTAGGAGTAGCAGCGTTACTGCAGGAGAAAGGAGAATGATTATTGTTAATTGATGAATTGAATGAGTAGGATCGACTCGATCGACCTGAAAAAGAGGTCGAAGGATTTTGCGCATGAATGTGTTAAACTTGCATCATCCCTGCCAAAGAATGCTCTTGGAAGAAATATCGAGAATCAGTTGATTCGCTGTGCAACTTCAGTCGCTGCTAATTACAGGGCAGCATGTGTTGCAGGTTCAAAACCTTCCTTCATAGCCAAGCTTGGAATAGTTATCGAAGAAGCTGATGAGTCTTCGTTCTGGCTTGAGTTTATTCTTGATGAGAAGCTTCTTGATGCATCTCTTGTCTCTCCTTTGTTGATAGAGAGTAAAGAGTTGATCTCAATTTTCATATCCTCGCGAAAAACAGCAAGGAAGCAGTTAAGTGATTAATTTTAAGTGTTTTATTTGATTAATCCCTTGTGAATACAAAGTTATTGCATTACATATTTTAATCGACAATCGACAATCGACAATCGACAATCGACAATCGACAATCGACAAAAATATTCGAACTGAGGAATAATGGTTGTACATGATGAACTGACATTGGCGGTGAGGGCTGCGATCGAGGGTGGCCGGGTAATTATGGACGTGTACGAATCGGAAGACTTCGTGGTTGAGAAGAAAGAGGATAATTCGCCGTTGACGAGAGCTGACCAGGCGGCGCATGAGGTTATCATGCAGGAGCTTGAAGGATCGGGTTTGCCGGTTTTAAGCGAAGAGGGTAAGTCGATACCCTATGGTAAAAGAAAAGCGTGGAAGCGGTTCTGGCTGGTCGATCCTCTTGACGGTACAAAAGAGTTTGTTTCGCGCAATGGCGAGTTTACGGTGAATATTGCCTTGATCGAAGATGGCGTGCCCGTGCTTGGTGTTGTCTATGTGCCGGTTCTCGATGAGCTTTTTTATGGAGCCGTGGAGCAGGGCGGCTATTATCTCAGTGGTATTAACAGCTGGTTCGGCAGCAAGGAGCGGCTGCTTGAAACCGCTTACCGCCTGCCGCTGCAAAAAAATGGAAGACCTTACCGGGTGGTGGGCAGCCGTTCCCACATGAACGGCCTCACCGTTGCTTTTATCGATTCAATAAGGGACGAGTATCCCGACCTTGAAATCGTACAGCGGGGAAGTTCACTGAAAATCTGTATGGTTGCGGCTGAAAGCGGCAAGGAACTGCACTACAACAAGGAAGATCTCCTGAACCCGTATTTTATTGTTTGGTAAAAGCTAACCATAGCCTGGACGTTTCTGACAGGATGGCGTTGATCGGCCAGCTTGCAGCCATTACAGGTCGGCCAGTGGATCTTGCGGACTTGTCAAGTGTCGGTGAGCCGTTGCTTGGTGAGATTTTTGTCCAAGGCTTTGTTGTCCGCTTTGCACCGGATCAACAAAGCCCTGATTTTTTTTCACAATTAGTGAGAATTCGTGAAAATTAGTGGACAGAAATCTGAAACACCCCGATTTTTCGGGGCGTTTTGCTTTTTACGCTGTTGGGGGTTGTGAAAGAGAAATCTGGACGTCGTTTGGAATGATGTCGCCGACGCTTTGTGCCGGGATGATGAGCTTGTTGTATTCGGTATGTTCTGTTTCGTTGTGGAGAATGCCTCTTGCAGTACCTGCGGTCATCATGGCAAAATGGCTGGCAAGACCTTTCGGGAGAATAAAGATCTGTTCTTCTTCTTTTTCCAGAATCTGCCAGCTTTCGGGATCAAAAGCAAAAACGCAGCTTATGGTCAGTTCGATGATTGGCTTTGCTTTCTTTTGTCCATCCTGTTCCTCTTCCGGGTGTACAAAATTATGGTTGAACACGGTTTTTACCAGGTGTTTTTGTTTATCGATGCCGAAGTTGATGCCTGCCTGAATCGCTACCGGTTTCCCATCCTCGAAAGCATCGGGATGAATATCCAGTTTTTCGGTTTTGATATTGACAAGCGCGAAATTTATACGGTGCTGTTTGTTGTTTTCGTCACTCATTCTGTTTTGGATTTGTTTGTTGTCCTGTGTCGTTACGGTCACTGCCCGGTAATGTAAGAAAAGTATCGGTGAATGGGGAATAGGAGGCAAAGTAAAAAGTCAAAGGGCAAAAGGAATAGGAGGAGAAAGAAGCAGCAGCTTTGCTGCAGGAGTAAGGAGTCGGGAGAATGACTATTGTCGAATGAATAATGACTATTGAATATTGATTACTTGGGAAATAACTATCAGGTCAGCAAGCTATCTCGCTCTCAAGCTGTTTGAACATTTCAGCGACTCAACAGTTCAACAAATAAACCGATTGTTATCTTCCACTATTCACTATTCACTATTCACTATTCACTATTCACTATTCACTATTCACTATTCACTATTCACTATTCACTATTCACTATCAATGAAAGGAATTATACTTGCCGGAGGCTCGGGTACCCGGCTCTATCCGGTGACGCGAGGCATATCGAAACAACTGCTGCCGGTGTATGACAAGCCGATGATCTACTATCCGCTGAGTACGTTGATGCTGGCGGGAATTCGTGATGTGCTGGTGATTTCAACACCGGTGGATCTCCCATTGTTTGAACGAATGTTGGGTTACGGGAGCGACTGGGGGATCAGGCTTTCTTACGTCGAACAGCCTTCACCGGATGGACTGGCGCAGGCCTTTCTGCTTGGTGAAGAGTTTATCGGGGATGACGATGTGTGTCTGATCCTTGGCGACAACATCTTTTTCGGTTACGGATTTACAGGTATGCTGCAGAAAGCGGTGCGAAGTGTCAGCGAAGAAGGTGCGGCTAACATTTTCGGGTACTACGTGAACGATCCGGAACGGTACGGAGTGGCCGAGTTTGATGAATCCGGCAACGTCCTGTCGATAGAGGAGAAACCAAAGAATCCGAAGTCGAACTATGCGGTGGTTGGATTGTATTTTTATCCGAACGATGTCGTTAGGGTTGCAAAAAATGTGAGGCCGTCGGCGCGTGGCGAGCTCGAGATCACCTCGGTGAATGAAGAGTTCCTTCGCCGCAGGCAATTGCGCATGTCGATCATGGGGCGGGGTTTTGCATGGCTCGATACGGGGACGCATGATTCCTATCAGGAGGCCGGTAACTTTATCGAGACGGTGGAGAAACGGCAGGGGTTGAAGATCGCCTGTCCGGAAGAGATTGCCTGGAGGAGCGGATGGATCGACAATGAGCAGCTTGAGCAACTGGCAAAACCGTTGATGAAAAGCCAGTATGGGGAGTATCTGCTTCAGCTCCTCCGTCGCTGAAGCAGAAGGCAAAAGTCAAAGGTCAAATTAGAGAGAGGAGCAAGGAGCCAGAATCAAGGAGGGGAAAAAATGAGCAGCCGGTGTTTTCAGGATTTAATTGTTTGGCAAAAGGCCCATGAATTGGTTCTTCGTGTTTATAGGGTTACTCAGGGGTTTCCAAAGGAAGAAATATATGGTTTGACTTCTCAGCTCCGTCGGGTAGCGGTCTCTGTTCCAGCAAACCCCGTGAAATAAAGATGTATTACGTATATGTGCTGAAAAGCCGAAGGGATAATCGTTTTTGTATTGGATATACAGCAGATTTAGAACGAAGAATAACTGAGCATAGAATGGGTCTTTCAAGATCTACAGCACATCGCCGGCCTCTGGATCTTGTGTATTATGAGGCATGTAGAACCAGTAGAGACGCGATTCATCGGGAAAAGTATCTCAAGAGTGCCTATGGCCACCGCTATCTCAAAAACAGAATTAGGAATAATTAGGAATGATAATGATAGTGGTAAGGTATGAGAATAGGAGACTATTTCACCGGGGCTGAGGGTTTTGTTAAGCAATCAGACGCTGATAAACTTCGTTATTTCAATATTTCACAAGGATCTCTGGAAGAGTGTCGATATTACTTTTTGCTTGCTTCAGATCTCGGGTTTTTATCCGATGAATTGGCTGAAATGCAGAGTTTGTCTTCAGAGGTTAGCAGGTTGTTAAACGCATATATGAAAGGAATAAGGAACAGTGAGTTAGATAAAAAGGAGTAACTGTTTTTTAAACTGAGTATTGAAGTAGCAAGTAGTTACTATCTTCATCCTACTACTGGCTACTGGCTACTGGCTACTGGCTACTGGCTACTGGCTACTGGCTACTGGCTACTGGCTCAGGATAATCCGGATTTTAGTTCTTCATTTTTAACTTTTTCCTTTTGAATTTTGACTTGATGTATATGAAATATACAGCTACAGCGATTCCCGAGGTGCTGGTTTTCGAGCCTCGCGTGTTTGGTGATGAAAGGGGCTATTTCTTTGAATCGTTTCGTCAGGATGTTTTTGAAGAGCATGCAGGAAAAGTCATTTTTGTGCAGGACAACGAATCTTTTTCAGAGTATGGCATTCTGAGGGGGCTGCATTTCCAGAAACCACCCTTCATGCAGGGCAAACTTGTCCGGGTTGTCAGGGGAAAAGTCCTTGATGTGGCTGTCGATATCCGCAAAGACTCACCGACTTTTGGACAACACGTTTCCAGGATTCTCAGCGACGAGAACAGGCTGATGATGTGGATTCCCCATGGCTTTGCTCATGGATTTGTTGTGTTGAGCGGGCAAGCGATTTTCAGCTACAAGTGTGATAACTACTATTCCCCTGAACATGATGCAGGGATTCTCTGGAACGATCCGCAACTGGGGATCGACTGGATGCTTCCTTGCGAGGATATTCGCGTTTCCGAAAAAGATTCGCGACAACCAAAGTTTGCACAAATAACACCTCTGGTTACAGGCAACAAGTGAAAATCAAAAACCGCTTGTCTGTTTACTTTGCTTGGCAAACCAACGATTCAACAGCGTTTTTGACCTTTGCCTTTTAACTTTTGACTTTCTACATGAACATACTTGTTACGGGGAGCGATGGGCAGTTGGGGTCGGAGCTGAAAAAACTGGCGGTTCAGAAAGAGGAAATGCATTTTTTCTTTCATGATCTGCCCGACGTCGATATAACGGATAAAGAGAGAGTTGCTCAGGTGTGCCGGAAGCATGACATCACGGTGATTGTAAACTGTGCTGCTTACACTGCTGTAGACAGGGCTGAAGAAGACGCAGAAACGGTATTCCGTGTCAATCGTGATGGGGCGGCAGTGCTGGCCCGGGCCGCTAAAGAGTGTGGTGCCTTGCTGATGCATGTTTCGACAGATTACGTGTTCAATGGAGAGTCGTGTGTTCCTTACCGTGAAAACGATCTGCCGAGCCCGCTCGGTGTGTATGGCAGATCGAAGTGGGAGGGCGAAGAGGAGGTTCGTCGTATAGCGCCTTCCTATATGATCGTGCGTACCTCGTGGTTATATTCTACCCATGGTCACAACTTCGTGAAGACCATGCTGCGTTTGGGAGAAGAGCGTGAAGAGCTGAAGGTAGTGTTCGACCAGGTTGGTTCGCCGACCTATGCGGCAGACCTTGCAGGCGCTCTTCTGTCGATTCTTGCCCGATGTGACAGCGCGCATACCTACGCCGAGACCTATCACTACTCGAACGAAGGGGTTTGTTCATGGTATGATTTTGCTCGGGCAATTATGAAGTTCAAGGGATTGCGCTGCACGGTGTTGCCGGTCGGGAGCGAGGAGTATCCGACAAAGGTAAAACGGCCTCATTACAGTGTTTTGCACAAAGGAAAGATCAAGGAGCATTGGGGACTGGATATCCCGCACTGGCAAGACTCGCTGGAGAAAATGCTCGCAAAGTTTGGGTAATAGGTTATACTATATTCCTCCTATTCACTACCTCCTTTTTACTTTTGCCTTTTGAATTTTGACTTTACAACAATGCACATACTCATCACAGGCGGGGCGGGGTTTATCGGATCGCATGTTGTGCGGCATTTCGTGACAGCCTACCCTCAGTATACCATTACCAACCTCGACAAGCTGACCTATGCGGGCAATCTGGAAAATTTGCGGGATGTCGAAGGCAGAGAGAATTACCGCTTGGTGAAAGGTGATATAACCGACAGCACAGCTATGTTGGAGCTGTTTGAGCAGGGACGTTTCGACGGGGTGATTCATCTTGCCGCCGAGTCGCACGTCGACCGTTCGATCGCAAGCCCGACCGAGTTTGTGATGACCAATGTGCTGGGTACGGTCAACCTGCTCAATGCCGCCCGGGCTGTTTGGAAAGAAAGCTTCAGCGCGAAACTGTTCTATCATGTCTCGACCGATGAAGTCTATGGCGCGTTAGGCGATAATGGCATGTTTACCGAAGAGACCTCTTACGATCCGCACAGCCCCTACTCGGCCTCCAAAGCCTCCTCGGACCATTTCGTGCGGGCCTATCACGATACGTATGGACTGCCGGTAGTGATCAGCAACTGTTCGAACAACTACGGCCCTTACCAGTTTCCGGAAAAGCTCATCCCGCTGTTCATCAACAACATTCGCAACAACAAGCCGCTGCCGGTCTACGGCAAAGGAGAGAATGTCAGGGACTGGCTGTGGGTGGTCGATCACGCAAGGGCGATCGATGTGATCTATCATAACGGGAAGCAAGGTGAGACCTATAACATCGGCGGTCAGAACGAGTGGGCGAACATCGACCTGATACGGCTGCTGTGCAGGATTATGGACCGCAAGCTCCAGAGAGGGGAAGGGTCGTCTGAAAAACTGATCACCTATGTGACCGACCGTGCAGGCCATGATTTCCGTTACGCCATCGATTCTTCAAAGCTCCAGCATGAACTGGGCTGGGTTCCCTCGCTGCAGTTCGAGGAAGGGCTCGAAAAAACCGTGGAGTGGTATCTCGACAATCAGGAGTGGCTCGATCATGTGACCTCAGGCGAGTACCAGCGGTACTATGAAGAGATGTATCGAAGGCGGTAGGATGGGGGAAAAATGACGGGTCAAGCTGTTTTGAATGCTTGCAGAAATGTTTTACTTTTAGGTTGTTGAAACTTGAATATCGATATAATCTAAAATACTGTGGCATATGGCAGAAGAAATGAAGTCCCAGCAGCAAAGCGGAGGAAGCCAGAACGTTAAAGGGGATTTTTCTACAATCCTTTTAGGCGTGGGTAACCTTCTTGATACAACACTTACTCCGCTTGGCAATGCGCTTGTACAGGCTCTGGAGTCGGCTAACAGTGTTGCCCAGCAGATCCTTGAAGGTATCAGCAAGTCCCTCAACAACAATCAGGGAAATCAGTAACTAAGCTGATCCACTGATTAGCCTGTACTCTCGCGGGCTGTCATATATACTGTCGAAATTGCCAAGGCAAGCCTTTTACTTTTTAAAGGCTTGCCTTTGGTATTTTCCGACGCTATATTCCATGCCTGACGATTAGCAAGCTTATCTATTACAAAGCAACAATGCCTGATAAATTTCCCGAGTATCCTGCCGGAGCGTCATACAGCAGCATGGAAGCTGAGGTACTGAAGTTCTGGAAAGAACATGACATTTTCCGAAAAAGCCTTGAGAAGCCGGGTGAAAAGATTTTTTCCTTTTATGAAGGTCCACCGACGGTGAACGGCAAGCCGGGCGTCCACCATGTTTTCAGCAGAACGATCAAGGATATTGTCTGTCGTTTCAAATCGATGCAGGGATACAAGGTTCCGCGCAAGGCCGGTTGGGACACCCATGGCCTGCCGGTTGAGATTGCGGTAGAGAAGAAGCTCGGCCTGAAAAACAAGGCCCAAGTCGAGGAGTACGGCGCCGGTGAATTCAATGCCGAAGCGAAGAAACTGGTGTATCATCATATCGATGACAACCGTGAAGGATGGGGAAGGCTGACCGAGTTGATGGGATACTGGGTTGACATGGACGATCCCTATATAACCTGTACCAACGGGTACATCGAGTCGGTGTGGTGGGCTTTGAAAACAATTTTCGACAAGGGGCTCATTTACAAGGATTACAAGATTGTTCCGCAAGACCCGAAATCGGAAACAGTGCTGAGTTCGCACGAGCTTGCCCTCGGGTATAAAGAGGTAAAGGATCCGAGTATTTACGTGAAGTTCAAGGTGCGGGATGCCGATGAGTATCTTCTGGTATGGACAACTACGCCGTGGACACTGATCTCGAACGTTGCGCTGTGCGTCGGTCCTGATATCGAGTATGTGAAGGCAAGAACCCCTGAAGGTGACGTATACATTCTTGCGAAGTCCCGCCTTCAGGTGCTCGAACAGCAGTTGAGCGAGGGAGAAGAGCTTGTCATTCTGGATTCATTCAGCGGCAGTTTGCTTGCCGGTTTGGAGTATGAACCGCTTTTTGTTTGGGCGGAGCCTGAAAAACCCTGCTGGTATGTGGCTGAAGGTGACTTTGTTTCAACGGAGGATGGAACAGGTATCGTGCATATCGCACCGGCATTCGGCGCTGACGACTATGAGCTCTCGAAAAAGTACGACCTGCCGATGCTGCAGCCGGTTGCGCGTAACGGTTGTTTTACGGCTGAGGTTCCCGAGTATGAAGGGATGTTCTTCAAGGATGCAGATCCGCTTATTATCCGGCGGCTGAAGGAAGAGGGCAAGCTGTTCAGAAAGGAGACCATTACCCACACCTACCCGTTTTCATGGCGGTACGATGTGCCTGTTATCTACTATGCACGCGAATCTTGGTATATCAGGACGACAAGCATAGCAGATCGCATGGTTGAGCATAACCGCCATATCAACTGGTGTCCTCCGGAAATCGGGGCAGGAAGGTTCGGCAACTGGCTTGAAGAAAACAAGGACTGGGCGCTTTCACGTGAACGGTTCTGGGGAACGCCCCTGCCGATATGGGTTGCGGAGGATTTCGAGATTGGTGACGGTCCTGATTCAGGAAAAGTTTTTGCAATTGGTTCCATCAAGGAGCTTGAGGATGGGTTTATCGATATCGATGCTGAACAGTATCGTCTCGGAGACGCGCTTGCTGCAGGACTTGTCGAGCTTGATCTGCATAAACCTTTTGTTGACAGGATCTATTTCATCCGGGATGAAAAAAGGTTCGATCGTACGCCGGAGCTGATCGATGTCTGGTTCGACAGCGGTTCAATGCCGTTTGCCCAGCTGCACTATCCTTTTGAAAACAGGGAGCTTTTCGAAAGAATCTTCCCAGCCGATTTCATTGCCGAAGGCGTCGATCAGACAAGGGGATGGTTTTACACGCTTCACGCTATCGGAACGCTGATTTTCGACCAACCGGCTTACCGGAACCTCGTGGTTAACGGCCACATTCTCGATCGTAACGGTCAGAAAATGTCCAAATCGAAGGGAAACGTTGTCGATCCTTTTGAAACAATGGAAAGATACGGTGCCGATGCATTGCGATGGTACCTCATGCTCTCAAGCCCTCCATGGAGGCCCAAGTCCTTCAATCCGGATGAGATAGAGGAGGAGCAGCGCAAATTCTTTCGGGCGTTCGTCAACAGCTACAATTTTTTTGTCATGTATGCGAATGTTGACCGCTTTACCTTTGCTGAAGAAGAAATTCCGGTGTCGGAGCGTTCCGAGCTGGATCGCTGGATCATCTCCTGTCTCAATTCCCTGGTTGCGGGTGTGGAACTGCGGATGCAGCAGTATGACCTCACCGGCTCGATACGGTTGGTCAACGACTTTACGGTAGATGATCTTTCCAACTGGTATATTCGCCGGTCGAGAAAACGTTTCTGGAAAGGTGAAGAGGGACAGGACAAGCTTGCGGCATACCAGTCCCTTTACCAGTGTCTCGAAACTGTAGCCAAACTGCTTGCACCCTTTACGCCGTTTATTGCCGACAGGATTTACATGAGTTTAAACGGTATTACCGGCAGGGAGGCCTGGGAATCGGTACACCTCTGTGAACTGCCATCTGTCGATAAGGGTGCGATCGACAAGCCGCTGGAGCATCGCATGAAAAAAGCCCAGGTCGTGACGTCGCTGGTTCGTACCTTGCGGGAGAAAGCCTCCATCAAGGTTCGTCAGCCGCTGAAGCGTATCATGCTTGCGGTCGATGATGCAGCAGATAGGATGGAGTATGAAAAAGTCAGGGATATCATTGTCGATGAGGTCAACGTGCAAAAAGTCGAGTACATCGAGGATGAAAGTTCGGTGGTCAGCAAGAGGGCGAAACCTGATTTCAAGTCGTTAGGTCCCCGTTACGGTAAAGAGGTCAAACGTGTTGCCGAAAGTATCAGGATGTTGACCCACAAACAGATTTCCGCTCTCGAGACTGCAGGCTCTCTTGACCTGGAGGTTGAAGGCAAACGCTATACGATTACCCGTGAAGATGTTGTAATCAGCCGTGAAGATATCGAAGGGTGGCTTGTTGCTTCCGATGATGCTCGCAGCGTCATGGTGGCGCTCGATACCGAGATTACACCCGAGCTGGAGATGAACGGATTGGCCAGAGAACTGGTCAGCAGGGTCCAGGCGCTCAGAAAGGACAGCGGCCTGGAGATAACCGACAGGATTATATTACAGGTTGCAGGGAGTGAAAAAGTGGTACGGGCAGTTGAAACGAACCGTGAGTATATCAGTCAGGAAACACTTGCCGTAGCTCTCGATATCGTTCCTTTTGAAGCTGTTCAGGATGGCCGTGAAGAAAACGTAAACGGCGAATTATGCCGTTTAGTGCTTGATAAATCCAAAAGCTAATGTTATAATTACCGTGTTTTTACCTGAGATAAATCTTTCGTTGGTCCCCCGGCGGTCATCATGTAACAATCGTTTACCTCAGGTTATTCCTTGTAGAGTTTGAACCAGTAAACTGGATAGAGATACCATGCCTAGAAAAAGCAGCAGTACCAGTAAAAAGGAAAAAGAAACTCCCGAAGGTCCGACCAAGGTAATCCATACCTACCTTTCGGATGAAGAGCTGGAGCATTTCAAACAGATTCTTCTGAAACGTCGTGAAGAGGTGCTGCGTGATCTCGATATCCTGCGATCTTCGCTCTCGGAAGAGAGTGTGGAAGATTCGATCAACTCGAACTACTCCATGCATATGGCTGACCACGGTACCGAAACCATGGACCGCGAACAGCGATTCATGTTTATCGCCCGTGACGAGAAATATCTTGGGTATATAGACCAGGCGCTTGAAAGGATCAGGAACAAAACCTACGGCGTTTGTGCAAAATCCGGCAAGCCTATTCCAAAAAAGCGCCTTGAAGCCGTTCCCCACACCTCCGTCCGAATCGAGTTCAAGGAGAACAAGAAGAAAGGCTGAGAGAAAATCAAGGCAAAAGTCAAAGGTCAAAAGGCAAAATCAATCAGTCTTTTATAGCCAAAAATCTTCTATAGAGGGATAACGCACTTTTTGCGAAGAATTAAGGATCAAGGAAGGATGAAGACTGCCGCAACTTTTTTGACTTTCCTATTCCCCGCTATCATACTCTTCCTTATCGGTTGTTGCGTCGGTCATGCGTATGGGGTAGTCTCCGGTAAAGCATGCAGTGCAGTAGCTGTGAGTTTCATGCTCAAACCTCGGTGCGCTGTTCAGCAT
>JAKSDC010000077.1 GCA_022360275.1 Chlorobiales bacterium | reverse complement strand
GGATACCAATCCCACCAAGAACTTCAACTATGTTGAAAATGTTTCTGGCGGTGACGGTTCTTTTCTCTGGGGCAATGCAGCATTCGCGCTGGCTTCGAGGGTGACCGACAGTTTCGCCAAGTACCGCTGGTGCGCCAACATCATCGGGCCTACGGGCGGTGGAGCGGTCGAGGATCTTCCTGTTTATCAGTACAAAGCCATGGGTGAAATCCAGACCAAGATTCCTACCGAGGTGGAAATTTCAGACCGCGTTGAGTTCAAGCTGGCCGAACAGGGTTTCATCCCCCTGACCATGCGCAAAGGCAGCGACAATGCAGCGTTTTTTTCGGCGAATTCCACGCAGAAGCCGAAGTTCTTCGGTATCTCGAAAGAGGGAAAAGAAGCCGAGCTGAACTACAAGCTTGGTACCCAGCTTCCCTACATGTTTGTAATCAGTCGTCTGGCGCACTACATCAAGGTGCTGCAGCGTGAAAATATCGGCACATGGAAAGAGCGTATCGATCTTGAGCGCGAGCTCAATACCTGGATTCGCCAATACGTTGCCGACCAGGACAACCCGGCTCCGGGTGTCCGCAGCAGAAGGCCGCTCCGTCAGGCGCAGGTCGAAGTGTCGGATGTCGAAGGCGATCCCGGGTGGTACCGTGTTTCCATCAAGGTACGCCCGCATTTCAAGTACATGGGAGCGTCATTCACACTTTCTCTTGTCGGCAAGCTGGACAAGGAGTAGGCGCGCAGGTTTTTCTTCGCGTCAAAAGGCTACTATCAACAAACCATAGGAGGAACTGACACATGGCAATGCCGTCATATCTACAGGTAACCGGGACCACCCAGGGGAAAATAGAGGGTTCCTGCAATGTTCAGGGACATGATGGAGCTATCGAGGTCTGGGCAATGGAACATCCCATTGAAATTCCACGCGATCTTCATACCGGACTTCCCACGGGTAAACGCATCCACAAACCGCTGGTCATTGTCAAGCATATCGACAAGAGCTCGCCGAAACTCTACCAGGCGCTGACCAGCGGTGAGCAGCTTTCGCAGGTTATTCTGGATTACTGGAGGATCAATACACAGGGCAACGAGGAGAAGTACTATACCATCGAGCTCGACACAGCGATCGTTGTGAGTCTGGAAACCTATTACCCTGAAACATTCCTCGAGGAAAACGAGAATTACAGCCATATGGAAAAGGTTGCCTTCACCTATGAAAAGATCATCTGGACATGGCAGCCGGACGGAATCGAGGCCGAGGATAGCTGGACAGCGCCCAAATAATGCTTCCTTGCGCTTTCTGTCCGCACAATGTTCTGGTCGTGCGGACAGGTCAGGGGGTAATGCACATGCACTCATAACCGTCATCATGGTTCAATTACGTTTGCTCGAAAGAATCCGCATGCACGACCCGGCGTATCATGATACGGGTGTTGATGATGCCCGGCGCCTGGTTGAGTCGGTCAAATGGTATCTGCAGGATCTTTTCAATACCAGGCGCGGCAGTTCCATGCTTTTCGGGGAGAGCGGTATTCCTGATTTCAGTGAGTTCGCCGAAAACCTGTCGTTAAATGCCCGCCGGGATATCGAGCAGCAGCTGCGCGAGTTCATCGAGAAATTCGAGCCTCGCCTGAGCCGTGTAAACGTAAGTTTCGAGAGCTCCGGTAAGTCTTCCGAAGGAATGCGTTTCAGGATTGACGCCGATATCGGGGACGAAGACTCCAGGCATGTCGATTTTGATACCGTGGTAGGTTCCGACGGAAAGATTTTTCTCAGGGACGTCCAGCCTTGAGCATAACAGGAAAACGCAGCGCATATATGTTCAGGCACTATTACAACGAGCAGCTTCGCAATCTCAGGGAACTGGCTAAAGAATTTTCGAACGCTTATCCGTCTCTGGCGCCCTTGCTGGTAGGGCAGTCTCCTGATCCGGATGTGGAGCGTCTTCTCGAAGGCATTGCATTTCTCAACGGCATGCTGCACGAGAAGCTCGATGATGAATTTCCGGAAATAATTCATGGGCTGACCGACCTTGTGTTTCCCCATTTCCTGAGGCCGCTTCCCTCGGTCACACTCATGGCGTTCACTCCGAAACCCGCCCTGAAAGAGGTTGCTACCGTCAAGGCCGGGGTGCAGCTTGCTTCAAAAGAGGTCAAGGGTACAAGCTGCTTTTTCAGGACCATTTCCGACCTGCATGTCCATCCTCTTGAGCTGACAGGGGCGGACTATGTCCGGGACGACGGCCATCCAGGAAGCATACGGCTTTCCCTGCAGCTTCGGGGAATGTCGCTGGACTCATGGAATCCGTCATGCCTCCGTTTTCATCTTGCAGGCGCATTTTCCGAATCAGCCGATCTTTTGATGCTGCTGCTGCTCTATACCGAAAGCATTGCAATAGCGCCGGAAGAAGAAGGGGAGACCTGTTGCCTTGGCCCCGAAGCCCTGCAACTGGCCGGTTTTGACCGCCTGGAACAGCTTCTGCCCTTCCCCGAACACACGTTTCCAGGGTACCGTATCCTGCAGGAGTATTTTCTTTTTCCTCAAAAATTCATGTTCTTCGATCTGAACATGCGGGACAAATGGAAAAGCAAGGGGAAAGGGGACAGTTTCAGCATAACGTTCCGGTTAGGAAAGTTTCCGTTTGCCCCGCCGAAAGTGGGAAAGGAAAGTTTTCTGCTCAATGTTGTGCCCGCAGTCAACCTTTTTGCGATGGATGCCGAACCGGTAAGCGTCGACCAGAAGCATGAAGAGTATGGGTTGTATCCTGCGTCGGGTAATCGCGGAAACTATGAAATCCATTCCATAGACCGGGTTGTGGGCATTCGTCCGGGAAGTGTGGAGCAGCGGGAATACGCTCCGTTTAAATACTTTCAGGATCAGAACTCCGCTTCACCCGTTTATGAAGTCAGGCGGCGTCCGTCCAAAGTTGGCCGCGATCTCGATGTATCCATCGCGCTTATCTATCCTGAGCGGGTCGAACGCTACACCGGGGAAACACTTTCGATAACGCTCACCTGTTCCAACGGTGCTCTTCCGGAACATCTTGGTCCGGGTGATATCTGCGTACCGACGTCAACCTCTCCCGAGCTGCTGAATTTTCGCAATATCCTGACGCCGGCCCCGTCGGTACAACCGCCTCTGGGCAGCAACAAACTTTGGCAGTTTCTTTCGCATCTTTCCCTGAACTTTCTTTCCATTGCGTCACTCGACAATACCCGCGAGCTGCTCAATCTCTATATCTTTCCGGAAGAGCGCGACAAATCGCGTGTCGCATCCAATATCAGGAAGGTCGGTGGTCTTGAAGGGCTCGAGAAACAGGCTTCCCAGAGGCTTGTTGACGGATATATGATGAGAGGTACCGATATCAGGCTGAAAGTGCGCCAGGACCATTTCAGCTCGCCGGGTGACATGTTCCTGTTCGGGTCGGTGCTTGATTATTTTTTTGGGGTCTACAGCAGCATGAATACCTATACCATGCTTGCTGTCGAGGAAACGATAACCGGTAATGTGTACTCATGGAAACCAAGAATCGGCGACAGATTCCTGCTTTGATAAGGGAGCTCCTTGAGAAGCCTCGTGAATTTTCGTTTATCCAGGTAGTCAAGCTTCTGCGCTCGCAAGCACGTTCCGGGCAAAACGGTGAGCCGTCTTTCGCCGAAGAAGCCACTATCAGGTTCAGGCCGAAACTCTCGCTGGATTTCCCTCCCACCGATATCGACACCATCGAGGTACTCGATGAAAAGGGCGGACGTTACAGGGTTACGGCAACTTTTCTGGGGCTTTACGGCACCAGTTCTCCGCTCCCGTCATTCTATACGGAGGAGCTGTTCGAAGACGCTTCCGAAGACATTGTCATCACCAGGGACTTTCTGGATATTTTCCATACTCCGGTTTACAGACTTTTTTTTCGTGCGGCCACGCGTTACCGTCTGCCATTCCAGGTAGTCGAGGAAAAAGACAGCAACACGCTGGAGCGTCTCTACAGCCTCCTTGGTTACGCCGGCCGGACAATGCGGAAGTCGCTGCCTTCGGCATACCGCATGTTGCGATACATCGGTCTTTTTACCCATTTTCCCCGTTCGGCTTCTGCACTTCGTTCCCTTGTGGTGAGCCTTGTCGGTACCGGCTCGGTCACGGTTGAGCAGTGTATTGCGTCCTGCGCCTCCATTCCCGAGGAGCAGCGGTGCCGTCTCGGGAGCAGTGCAAACAGGTTGGGAACCGACGGTTATATAGGCAGCCGGATCCACGAGCGCTCCGGTTCGTTCAGGATAGTGATCGGACCTCTCGACCATGCAGGATACCATGCTCTCCTGCCGGGAACCGAGAAAGCCGTTATGCTTCAGCGCTATGTCCAGCTCTATCTTGACCAGCCTCTGCGCTGGGACATGGATCTCGGCATCGATCCTTGCGAGGTCAAAGGAGTTACGCTGGGAAAAGCAGTATGGTCGCGCCTCGGTGAAGATTCCTGGGTGGGAGCCTCCGGTTCCTTTGCGTCTTCGTCAAAGGTACGTTTTTACCCGCATCAGCTCAATCCGGCATTGCGGCAACATTCAGCAAGTGTTTGAATCATGATACAGGTGGATACCAAAACGTTGCTCCTGCGTCTCAACGGCTATTGCGCGGGCATGTTGCAGAAAGCGGCGGGAATCTGTGTTTCCCGGTCACATTACGAGGTCGGTGTCGAGCATCTTTTTTCGGTGCTGATCGAAAGCCCGGAAAGCGAGATGACCCTTGCTCTTAATTCGTTCGACATCGAAACATCCAGAGTGCTCAAGGCGTTGGACAACACACTCGAAGATTTCAAAACGGGCAACGCCGGCAAACCGGTGTTTTCCCCGATACTGATCGAACTGGTGCAGGACGCCTGGATGACCGCGTCCATCGACCTGCAGGAGCGTCTTATCGGATCGGGGGCTCTTCTGCTCGCGTTTCTCGCCAGGCCTCACGTTTACGGCGGCGGCACATGGGCGGACATGCTGACAAAAGTCCGGCGCGAAGAACTGCTGGAACACTTTGAGTCCATCACGGCGACGTCCCCTGAACGTGCCCAAGCCCATGAAGCCGGGGGTGCTTCCGCGCGTGATGAAGGTGCGGGGACAGAATCACGGGGAAAAGACCCGCTTGAGGCTTACTGTGAGGATTTTACCCTCAAGGCCCGGCAGAAAAAAATCGATCCGGTTTTCGGTCGCGACGATGAGATCAGAAAGATTATCGATATCCTTGCGCGTCGGCGAAAAAACAACCCGATCTGCGTTGGGGAGCCGGGTGTCGGTAAAACGGCCGTTGTTGAAGGACTCGCGCTTCGAATTGTGGAAAAGGATGTTCCGGAAATGCTTCGCGAAGTCCGGCTGCTCGGGCTTGACCTGGGTCTCTTGCAGGCCGGCGCCGGTGTGAAAGGGGAATTTGAAAACCGGCTCAAAAAGGTCATAGACGGGGTAAAAGCGTCTGAAAAGCCGGTAATCCTGTTTATCGACGAAGCGCACTCCCTTGTCGGCGCGGGAGACCGGGCCGGGGGCAGCGATGCCGCAAACCTGCTCAAGCCTGCACTGGCACGGGGCGAGCTTCGCACCGTCGCCGCAACCACCTGG
>JAKSDC010000012.1 GCA_022360275.1 Chlorobiales bacterium | reverse complement strand
GTTCATTGAGAAGGTTAAACCTGAAATGCTGACTTCATGAAAAGCCCTGTAAAACACAAACCTCAACCCTTTTTACTGGTTTTGTCAGAGGTGTTTGTATTTTTCTTCATCCCGAGCTGTTTCCTGCTTCTGTCTCCCGATGCCTATGCACACAAGATCAATCTTTTCTGCCGGTTCGAAGGGACAACACTTCACGGAGAAGGATTTTTCTCAGGGGGGAATCCGGTAAAAAACAGTTCAATAAACATTTTTGACCTTGAAAACGGCAACCTGCTTGCCTCGACTATGACATCCGACGAAGGAACGTTTGCTGTCTCTCTTGAAGAGAAACCGTCGATACAAGTTGTGCTTGATGCCGGACAGGGACACCGGGCGACATGGACATGGGACAACACATCTGAAGAGGCCGGGATATCCCAAAACAACCTTGCAGATGCCCAAAATCCCATCCTAATCATAGCTGCAGGACTGATAGCCATAGCAGTTTTTTTCGGAATCCTGTATTTCTGGAAACAACGCCATGCAACTTGAAGTATTTTCGAATGGCACGAGTCCGATGCACAGCCTCCACCCGAGTGCTAAACTTCTGGCGTATTTGCCCCTGATTATGCAGGCGGCGTTGAGCAACAACATATATCAGGTCTCGGCCTCCCTTGCCGTTGGAATCATCCTGACAGGTATTGCGAGGCTCTACAGCCGTCTTCTGGTTCAGAGAATTGCTGTCGTGAATGTTTTCATGATTTTTCTCTGGATCACCCTGCCTTTTTCCATTTCCGGCGATCCTCTCTGGAGTGCCGGGCCTCTGACGGCATCGAGGGAGGGCACAATGCTGCCGTTTCTGATAACACTCAAAGCAAACGCCATTGCGCTCTACACCATTTCACTGCCAGGCACCAGCACCATCATGTCACTTTCGCATGCAATGCTTCATCTGCGGATTCCAGGTAAACTCGTCACGGTATTCTACTTTTTCTACCGCTACATCGGCGTTATTGCGGACGAGTATTCCAAAATGCTTCGAATGCTGCATGCAAGAGGGTTCCGATCAAAAACAAGTCTCCATACCATAAGGGTATACGCATTCTTTACCGGCATGCTCTTCATCAAAAGCCATGAACGCTCGGAAAAGGCTTATAATGCTCTTCTGATGAAAGGCTTCAGCGGAAAATTTCCCCTTCTTGCTCACTTCAACTTTCGCCGACAAGATCTGATTTTTGGCTGTCTCACAGGCTGCCTTTTCCTGGTAATCACCCTGCTATGAACTGCATAACGGTCAACAATCTGAATTTTTCCTATCCTGGCAATGTCAAGGTGTTCCATAGCCTGAATCTGTCAATCGGTAATGGAGACAGGGCCGGCATAACCGGCGCGAACGGGGCCGGAAAAAGCACGCTGTTTCTTCTTTTGATGGGCCTGCTTGAACCCCGCTCCGGCAGCATCTCGCTCTGGGGCAAAAAGATTGTATCAGCCAAAGAATTCAGAGAAGCAAGACTGAAAACCGGTTTTCTTTTTCAGGATCCGGATGATCAGCTCTTCCTGCCCACGGTCGAGGAAGATATCGCCTTTGCGCTCCTGAACCGGGGAGTATCGAGAGCAAATGCCGTCATAAAAGTTGACAGGCTTTGTAAAACCTTTCATATAGAACACCTGAAAAAAAGAGTCCCCTTTCACCTTTCCTGGGGACAGAAACGGCTGGTCTCGCTTGCCGGTGCCCTCGTAACTGAGCCGGAGCTGCTGCTGCTCGATGAACCGACGGCGGGGGTGGATGATGAGGTGATCGACATAATTCTCGACTACCTCAAAGATTTCAGAGGAACGATGCTGATCTCGTCACACGACAAGACATTTCTTGACAGCCTCTGCACCAGCCGCCACCGACTTTTGAACAACAGGCTGGAAGAATGCTGAGAAGGAAAATCGGTTTTTTGAAAAGAGGTGGGAAATAATTGCTGCGTTTTTTGACTTTTGACCTTTGACTTACCTCTACAACTCTTTTTCGTAAATAACATATTCTTTATAGGGAATTCCTCCGATCACTTTCGCCAGCTTGCTCATCGCTTCGTTGGACTTCAGCACCCAGCTCATTTCGCTTGAGTAAAGGCCGTATTTTCCCCCGTATTGCGAAATCTGGGCATTGAGAATACTGTCTATTCCCTTGTTGCGATACTCGGGGAGCACTCCCATCGTAATGGTTCTGAATGCCGAGATATTCCTGCCGTACCACCAGAATTTCAAAAGCCCCCAGGGAGTAAAGGGGTTGCCGTTGACATGTTTGAGCGGAATGTTCATGTCGGGCAGGGTCAGTGAAAAACCGATAGGTTTACCTTCTTTATCTTCGACAAAGTAGATAAAATGTTCTTTTGCAACCGCCTTCATGTTTTTTGCCATGAAAGCAAACTCCCTGTCGGTCATCGGAACAAAACCCCAGTTCTTTTCCCAGGCCCTGTTATAAATATCCCTGATTATCGCAACTTCGTTCTCAAAATCCCTCATATTGATGGTTCTGACCGAAAGCTGCTCGCGCTTCATGACGTGCCGGGCAATTCTGCTGAGGCGCTCGATATCAATGAGATCCTGATCGATATACCATGCAAGGAGTTCCTGCCCGATCCTGTGACCGGCATTTGTCACCAGATTGTTGTAGTACTGAGGATTGTAGAGCATCAAAAATACCGGTGAACTGTCGAAACCCTTCACCAGCATCCCGCACTGATCGTTCATTGAGGGGCTGACCGGTCCCCTCATGGCATCGAGGCTTTTCGCTTTCAACCACTGCGATGCAGCGTCAAAAAGCGCATTGGCAACCTCCTGGTCGTCGATGCACTCAAAAAAGCCCCAAAAACCCGTCTTGTCATGATGAATCTCGTTATGCCTTGTGTTTTCGATTGCTGCAATAGTCCCGGCCATTCTTCCGTTTTTCCAGGCGGTAAACAAAGCGATATCAGCATGATCATAGAGCGGGTATCTCTCTTTGTCAAGCGTTTTCATGTAATCAGCTATAACAGGCGGGACCCAATATTTGTTGAGCTCAGGATCTTTCCCGTACACTCCCCAGGCAAACTTTATAAACTGTTTTCTTTCTCTTTTGCTTTGAACACGCCTGATCTCGACAGACATAATAACGCGGGATTAAGTTTGACAAAGGGGGTTGGTGAAACAAAAGCCCCCTTTTAAACAGGGGGCTCTTGAAACAACCTTGCCGGAGTACATTCTTATTTGAAGGCATTTCCAGGCTCGGCACCTGCAGCCTTGAGTATTTTGGCCAAAGGACAAAAACCGGTAAAAGCTGCCTGAAACATGTTCAGCCCGACGAAGCCGGTAAACCACAACCAGTTTTGGTTATGATATATTGATAACAAGACACTTGCCAGCACAAAAAAGCCGGCTACTGCAAAAACCAGACGATCTATATTCATTATGGCGTCTCTTCTTATGGTTAAACTTTTACATCGCACAAAAAAAATCAGGCTTCGGCACCGGAAAACGCGGCATGAAGCTTCATCGCCCCATCCCGAAGAAGTTTGACCGTTTCCTCCCATGAAATACAGGCGTCGGTAACTGAAACCCCGTATTGCAAGTCTGCCGGATTATCGGGAAACGGCTGATTGCCGCACAGAAGATTGCTTTCAATCATGACACCGAGAATGCTCATGGTACCACCGACACGCTGTTCGACAATACTGTTCCATACTTTGGATTGCTGCTCGTGTTTTTTCCCTGAATTTGCATGGCTGCAATCGACCAAAAGATTTTTGGAAAGCCCTGCTTTTTCAAGGCGCTTTTCAGCATCTGCAATATTATTCGCATCGTAATTCGGCCGCCCTGAACCCCCACGGAGCACCATGTGCCCGAACGGGTTGCCGGTTGTCGTGATAACACTGCTGTGTCCGTCTGTATCGATTCCCAGAAAACTGTGCGAATGCATTGCCGAACGTATGGCGTCTATTGCAACCTGAACCCTTCCATCCGTTGAATTCTTGAATCCTACCGGCATCGAAAGTCCGCTGGCCATCTGGCGATGAGTCTGAGACTCTATTGTTCTTGCACCGATTGCAGCCCAGCTTACAAGATCGGCAACATACTGGGGTGTAAACGGATCGAGAAATTCGGTTGCGGCAGGCAGCCCGAGCGCATTGATATCCAGCAGAAGCTTCCGGGCATAATAGAGCCCGTGCTCTATATCGAAGGATCCGTCAAGATGGGGGTCATTGATAAAACCTTTCCAGCCGATTGTCGTTCTGGGTTTTTCAAAATATACCCGCATGATAACACAGAGGTCGTCCTTCAGTTCTTCGCGCAGGTCTTTTAATCGGCGGGCATATTCCATGGCTGCATTGATATCGTGGATCGAACACGGTCCCACGATGACCAGAAGCCTGGCATCCTTGCCGGTCAAGATATCCTCCACTTCCCGGCGCCCCTTAACAACCGTATCAGCAATCTCTCTTGTCACCAGGAGCTTTTCCTTAAGCCTGCGTGGAGTCGTTAACCGCGCAATGTTTGAAACCCGTATATCCTGTAACCTATGCATCAGCTTACAAAAAAATCTAACGTTCGCCATAAAGGCTGCCTGTCATATTCATGCAGGGCCTGCAACAACGTTTTAATAAAACTGCCTGTGATAGCAAGGAAGATAAAAAAACTCAGTAATAAATAATCGCCTATAGAAATAATAAATTCCACCCTCCCAATACGTGAAAATACCCGAAGATACTCAGTCATAACCTCCCGGACATCCCTGGCTCGGGCGCCCTGAAAACAAAAAACCTGCTCGCATGAGCAGGCTTTTTTCTCTTACAAATAATATCTTGCGGCAACCGCCTGCTATGCTTTGGCTTCCTCCTCTTCCTTTGTGAAATCAACGGTCAGCCAACCTTCCTCGAAGCTTGCACCGGTTGATTCCAGCCCGGCGATGAAGATAGGAAGAGCCACGATCTTCTGGTAATCACCTATTCTGATAGTAAGATCGTCACCAAGCTTGAGAATCTTCGGCTCGACACCTATATCTTCCATAAAAGGCAACCTCACTCTTACCTTATAATGCCCCTCGTGCACCTTCCGGATGTCAATAGGATCTTCCTTGAAGAAGATTTCCATCGGATCTTTTTCACCATAGACTTTGGCACCTACCTGCCTCAGCATGTCGACTCCGACAACCTCCTGATCAAAGAGAGGGACCTGACCGATCGGAATAGGAGCAAAAGCGTTCTCGATCTGGTTGATATAGTTTTGCTGAATGCTTCTCCATTTCTTGAAATAAGGATCTTCCGTGTGGTCAGGCATTACCCTGTTGATGGTGATGCTGTCTACAGTGATCCCGTAAAGGTTCAGATAGGTAAGGGCTCTCATGGACTCCTTGATAACCATCTTTTCGGGATTCATAACCAGACGCACCGTGGTTTTAGAACCATCTGCAAGCAGATCGATAATCCCTTCGGTGGAAGAAAACAGGTTATCGACCTTCTCGTAGACCTCTTCGGGAGCAACCATTGCGTCGATTTTTTTCACCTTTTTGGAAAGCGGCCTGATGACCGGCTTCACCATATATTTTTCAACATTGCGAATCAGTTTGATGAACCATCCGAATGTTTCAGGCAGAGATAAAAGACGAAGGGTTTCACCTGTCGGTGCACAATCAACAACAAGAAGATCATAATCTTTCTGTTCTTCGTTGTACCGCTTGATGTAGGAAAGCGAAAACAGCTCCTCCATACCGGGCAAAACGCCCATCTCTTCAGCATAAATACCTTCTACGCCTCGGGACTCCATAAGCTGTGCAAAATGTTCCCGGACAACGTCCCAGTTCAGGTTCAGATCGCCGAATACACTCACCTCCTGCCCCCAGAGATTTTTAGCAACCTTGACAGGTGAAGGACCGAGCGTGATGTCCAGCGAATCTCCCAAACTGTGCGCTGGATCGGTTGACATGATCAACGTTTTGTAGCCCATATCAGCGGCTTTCAATGCCGTTGCAGCAGCAACCGAGGTTTTTCCGACGCCCCCCTTACCCGTAAAAATGATATTTCGCATGCGTAATAATGATTCTCATTTAATGGAAAATTGAAACCTGTATCGCAACACCTGAAGCTATCTTTTCGTATCGTATCCCGAGCACACCGTTTTATAGAAGGCTAAAGATAATAAAATTCTCCTTTTTCCATACAACTGAATAATACAAACATTGATTCTTCGAAAAACCCGATCGACCCTCCTGTAAACCGGCCACTGGAAATGTTGCGGAAACTCTCCTCACCACAGCTCATGGCACCGCAATCAATTGTCATGAACGCCTGTCATCCTATCCGCCAAACGAAGTAATCATGGCGCGTAATTACATTCATAGAGTCGCTCATCGGTTTGTCTTGATTGTAAGTTTCTGCCCTGGATAGATTGTCCGTTTCCTGCCGAGATTGTTCCAAGACACAAGCTGACTCACACTGACCCCGTATTTCCTTGCAATTCGTACCAGGCTCTCTCCGCGCCTGACCTTGTGAATTTTTGCCGCAGCAAAGAGCTTTAGCTTCTGCCCCGGATAAATCGTACGCTTTCGGCCAAGATTGTTCCAGGACGCAAGCTTGCTGACACTGACACCATATTTCTTGGCTATAAGACCCAGGCTTTCCCCGCGCCTGACTTTGTGATAACTTGGTTTACGTGACGAAGTCCTCGAAGCAACACCCTGGACCTTGAGCCTCTGCCCCGGATAAATCGTGCGTTTTCGGCCAAGATTGTTCCAGGACACAAGCTTGCTGACACTGACACCATACTTCCTGGCTATAAGACCCAGGCTTTCCCCGCGCCTGACTTTGTGATAAGCGATGGAAGAGGCCCTCGAGCCACCTGACCCCGGGGTTCCGAACACCTTGAGCTTCTGTCCGGGATAAATTTTTGAACTTTTCAAACCATTCCACTCTACAAGCTGGCTGACATAACAGCGATAGGCTCTTGCAATCGATGCAAGCGTCTCACCACGCCTGACCACATGTATGTTTTTCCTCTGTTTCTCCGGGGCAGGTGCTTTCACCTCACGCGCTTTCGCCAGCAAAGCTGCACCGTCAAGACCCTGCCTGGTTTTGTGGGCATAGATTTCCTTTTCTTTTCTGGCAAACTTCCCGAGATATTTTTTCGGAAGGTTCAGGTAATAAGGGCTGCCTGCAACAGCCGGCACAAGGTTCAGTTTGAATTGCGGATTAAGCAGCTGAATATCTTCGACAGGAACACCAATGACCTCGCTCACCTGATCGAAAGCCACCACCTCCGTAACTTTTACAGACCCGATATCGTCATATAAATATACCGGTTCTATCGGCTGGATATTGTGCTCGCGATGATAGTTCATAATATAGGTTACAGCGATGAAAGCCGGCACATATCCCCTTGTTTCCGACGGAAGATGCTGCCAGATAGCCCAGTAATCCCTGGCTCCGCCCGACCTGCGAATTGCCTTGTTAACATTCCCGGCACCCGAATTATAGGCAGCAAGCACCAGAAACCAGTCACCATACATAGCGTAAAGATCCCGCATATGCCTGCAGGCTGCGATGGTCGCCTTTTCAGGATCAAAACGGTCTTCGACAAATGCCGACGATTCGAGACCGTATATCTTTCCCGTTCCGTAAATAAACTGCCAGAGACCTTTTGCGTTTGCCCATGATACGGCGCTCGGATTGAGTGCAGACTCGACGATCGCCAGATATTTCAGCTCGAGAGGAATATTGTATTGTCGCAGCTTCTTCTCGAAAAGCGGGAAATACAGTCCCCTAAGACCGAGAATTTTTGCCGTCAATTTACGTTTATCAACCGCATACAGCTTGATAAAACTTTTCACATGGCCGTTGTAGGTCAGCCTGAGAGAGGTTTTGCGGTTCAGATGGGCAATTCTCTCCGAATAGGTTTCGTCGTCAAACTGGGGAATAAATGTCGGCGGGAAACCATAGTTCCCGGTATCTTTCCACTCCCTGAAGCTCCTGTCGCTGAAGTATGCCGACGTTACAAGGCTGTCGAGTATTTGTGCGACAATCGTGTCGTCTGCTTCAGCCTCTTTCTTTCCTGCATAACCGTCTGAAAAAACGGTAATCGACAGAACGAAAAAAATAACCGGAAAAACATAGGGATGAGAAACTTTCACAAGCATCGTCTCTTTAGAAGATAGATTTATATCAATCCGCGATCGGACACCGCACATCGGGAACATACGCTTTAAACATAAACAGCCATCCCCATTATTACAACCGGCTTCCCGGTTACCACTGTCCTAATACCCTATGCGCCAGAGAAACAGCCCGGCAGGATCGGCCGGCAACAGTTTTTCTGCTGCGTTTCCGGTCAGCAGCGCTCTTTTCAATTCACCGGGCGAGGCTTCGAGCTGTGCGGAAACCAGAAAACGCACCATGGTCCTGAGAAACCTGTTTGCCGAAATCCTGAAAACAACCTTTTCTCCGTGACGCCACCACGATGTGCCGTATACCGTACAGAACGTATTGCCAACACCTGCGTTGTCCCTGGAATAGACGGAAAAATCATGTTTGCCGACAAGCTCTTTCGCACACTGGTTCAAACGTTCGAGATTCAAAGGCTTTGGGTAATAAGCGGCAAATCTTCGACGAATGGCCGAAGGTTTCTCAAGAAAAAAGTAGCGGTACTCCCTTACACGTGCGCTGTAACGGGCATGGAAATCACCGGAAACCTCATCCATCGTCGTCACACATATCGTCGACGGCAAAAGGGAGTTGAGGGCATAAAACAGACGGTGAAGGCTCATGGCTGACGCTATCCTGAAATTCGCCACTTGTCCTTTTGCATGAACTCCTTTATCAGTCCTTCCAGCCGCCGTTAACAGAACATGCTCCTGAACAATACGGCCCAGCGTCGCCTCAAGCACGCCCTGAACGGTATTCACGCCTTCCGGTTGTTTCTGCCAGCCTGCATAATCCGTACCGTCATACTCTATGGTTACTCGAATATTCCTCATTGGGGACTAAAATAGCTTTATGTACATTAGTTACCTAAGCTGGACAAATAAAGGCGCCCATCACAACCATTTGGAACTTGAGCTTACACCATCTTGAAATAATTCTCAGCGCACTTGAACGTGTAAAGAAAAACAGCGTCTCATCGCCATACTTCGTTCCGAACCTCTGGCAGGAAAACCGTACCGGCAAGCGGCAGGTTTGTCCGGACGACTACTACCGCGATACTCTTGAAACACTCATCTCCCGCAAACCTGTCCCGCTCTCAACTCCTGGTGCAGCAGCAGATGAGTGGACTCGCAACAGCTTTGTTTACAATCTGTTCGTTCGTCTGACCACAGCGTTCGACCACGACTGTGACGGAGCCATTGCAGTCGATCCGCTCCCTTGCGGTTTTCGCGAGACCGGGACATTTCTCAAATCAATTGCATTGCTGCCTTACCTCGAGCGGCTCGGAATCAATACCATCTACCTTCTTCCGGTAACCGCACCGGGGCAGAAAAATAAAAAGGGGTGCCTGGGATCTCCCTATGCCGTGAAGAATCCGTACCTGATCGACCCGCTGCTGGCGGAGCCGGCACTCGGGCTTTCTGCCGAAAAAGAGTTTTCAGCTTTTATGGAAACTGCCCGGCATATGGGAATGCGGGTCGTACTTGAATTTGTTTTCAGAACAACATCTGTTGACAGTGACTGGGTAACGCAGCATCCTGAATGGTACTACTGGCTGCGTACAAGCTCTGAGAACGGTTCTGTCCCGGAACCCTACGTGCCGCCTGTTTTTGACCAGGAAACGCTCAACACCATTTATGAAAAAGTAGACAAACACGACCTTTCGGCACTTCCCGAGCCTCGGGAAACATTCAGAAAACAGTTTACCGGAACACCTGAAACGGTTATTCTGTCAGAAAAAGGCGTGCAGGGCCAAACTGCCGACGGAAAAACTTGCGTCGTTGCAAGCGCTTTTTCCGACTGGCCTCCTGACGACAAACAGCCTCCCTGGACAGACGTCGCCTACCTGAAACTGCACCGGCACGAATCGTTCAACTACATCGCCTACAACACGATACGGATGTACGACACCGATCTCGACCAGCCGAAATATGTCAACCGGGAACTGTGGGATACTCTTGCCGGAATCATCCCCTATTACCAGGAGCACTTTTCCATCAATGGAGCGATGATCGATATGGGTCATGCGCTTCCTTCGGCACTGAAATCCTCCATTGTTGAAAAAGCACGAGAAAATGACCCTGACTTTGCGTTCTGGGATGAAAACTTCGATCCCTCCCCTTCCATCAAAAATGAGGGATTCAATGCGGTCTTCGGCTCGCTGCCGTTTGTGATACAGGATCCGATCTACATCAGGGGATTGCTGAACTACCTGAACAAAACCGGTGTTGTTGTACCTTTTTTTGGAACCGGCGAAAACCATAATACCCCGAGAGTATGCCATAACCTTTCCGGTAAAGCTACGGGCAGGAACCGTTCCATGTTTATATTCGGCCTTTCAACCGTTCTCCCTACCGTCCCTTTCATTCATTCCGGTATGGAACTCTGTGAGTCGAAACCGATAAACCTCGGGCTGAACTTCACCGAAAAAGACAGAAAACAATGGTCTGCAGACAAGCTTCCGCTTTTCAGCGCGAACAGCTACGACTGGGTCGATTGCAACGGCCAGGAACTGCTTACGGACTTCATCACAACCATGCTCTCTCTGCGCAGCAGGTATGCCGACATCATTCAGAACGGCAGTCCTGGGTTTCTCTCGCTGCCATTCGTATCCTCACCCGACCTTTTTGCAGTCATGCGCAAGGGCAAGAAAGGAACAAGCCTTCTGTTCATAGGAAACAGTAATCGGGAAAATAATGCCGCGGGCTACATGGAATTTCATCAGAAAAGCTTTACGCTAACAGATATGGTTTCAGGAAACATCTACAAAGTAACCGATCACAGGTTACAGCTGGAAACCGGTCCCGGGCAGTGTCTGTTTTTCGAAGTACCTGTTTAGTTTTCACCGTTACCCATCAATCTTTAACCACTACCTACCATGTCTATTCTCGTCGTTGGTTCTCTGGCCTTTGATGACATTGAAACTCCTTTCGGCCGATCAGACAACACTCTGGGCGGTTCTTCAACCTATATTGCTCTTTCGAGCAGCTATTTTTCCGATGAGATCAAGCTTGTCGGCGTTGTCGGCAATGATTTCGAAGACGACCATTTTCGCTTGCTGCACAACAACGGTATCGACACAAAAGGGATACAGGTTATCGAAGATGGAAAAACCTTTCGCTGGAGCGGCCGTTATCATTACGATATGAATACACGGGACACTCTCGACACCCAGCTCAACGTGTTTGCCGATTTCAACCCGCACATTCCCGCACCGTACCGTGAATCGAAATACGTTTGCCTGGGCAATATCGATCCGGAGCTTCAGATGAAGGTTCTCGACCAAGTTTCAAACCCGGAGCTTGTGATACTCGACACAATGAACTTCTGGATAGAAGGCAAGCCCGAAAAGCTGAAGAAAACGCTCGAGAGAGTCGATATTTTCATTCTTAATGACAGTGAAGCCCGTCTTCTCAGCGGCGACCCGAATCTCGTCAAATCTGCAAGGATCATCAGAAACATGGGCCCGAAAACTCTCATCATCAAAAAAGGAGAGCATGGGGCACTCCTTTTTACCGATAACGGCATCTTCGCAGCACCTGCTTACCCGCTGGAATCCATCTACGATCCGACCGGTGCAGGCGACACGTTTGCAGGAGGATTCCTGGGACACCTTGCAAGAGCGGGAGAACTCAACGATAGAGAACTCCGCAAAGCTGTTCTTTACGGGAGTGCCATGGCAAGTTTCTGCGTTGAAAAATTCGGAACGGAAAAGCTTGCCAACCTTGAGCTTCTTGAAATAGAAGACCGTTACCAGAGCTTCCTCGAACTCTCGAAAATCGAGGAATGAGAAAACCCCTGGAACTGAGCCTGAACAACCATGGAGCAGCTGACAAATCTTGATTTCAGTATTATTGCCGGCTATCTGGTGCTGACCCTGCTTATCGGTCTTTATTTTTCGAAAAGAGCTTCACAAAACGTCGGAGAATTTTTTCTTTCAGGGCGGAAGCTTCCCTGGTGGATAGCCGGTACGGGCATGGTTGCCACCACTTTTGCTGCAGATACGCCGCTTGCCGTTACAGGGCTGGTCGCAAAACACGGTATAGCCGGGAACTGGCTCTGGTGGACTTTTGTATCAGGAGGAATGCTCACCGTCTTTTTCTTTGCACGATTGTGGAGACGCGCAAACATCCTGACCGATCTGGAATTCATCGAACTGCGTTACAGCGGTAAAGCGGCACAGTTTCTCCGGGGCTTCAAAGCCATCTATTTCGGGCTGTTTATCAATGCGATAATCATCGGCTGGGTTAACCTTGCCATGTACAAGATCATCAAGATCATGCTGCCTGAACTGAATCCTGAACTGGTAATTGTTGCCTGTGTGCTTTTGACTACCCTTTATTCCGGACTCTCGGGACTCTGGGGAGTGACAATCACCGACGCGGTACAGTTCGTCATATCAATGGCCGGGTGCATTGTTCTTGCCGTACTAGCCCTCCAGGCACCCGAAATCACCCAAGCGGGCGGCATCACAAAAGCTCTTCCCGAGTGGATGTTCAACTTTTTCCCTGCAATAACCGCTAATCCTTCAGGCAAAGAATTCGGGGAAACTCTTGAACTGACATTTGCCTCTTTTGCCGCATTTGCCTTCATACAGTGGTGGGCGTCATGGTATCCCGGATCGGAACCGGGCGGCGGCGGTTACATCGCGCAACGCATGATGAGTGCAAAAGATGAAAAACACTCGCTGCTTGCTACGCTCTGGTTCATCATCGCACATTATTGCCTGAGGCCGTGGCCGTGGATTATTGTCGGCCTTGCAAGCCTGGTGCTTTTCCCTGACCTCCCGGCAGAACAGAAAGAAGACGGTTTCGTATATGTCATGCAGTCAATTCTGCCGACAGGCCTGAAAGGATTGCTGATCGCTGCTTTTCTTGCCGCCTACATGTCCACTCTTTCAACGCATCTCAACTGGGGAACCAGTTATCTGGTGAACGATTTCTACAAACGTTTCGTCAAAACCGAAGCTTCACCCGGGCATTACGTCATCATTTCCAGGATTTTCACCTCCGTTGTCGCGCTTTTCGCGCTGTTCATAACGTTCTCCGTCCTTGAAACCATCACCGGAGCCTGGGAATTCATCATCCACTGTGGAGCCGGAACCGGATTCGTGCTGATCCTGCGCTGGTACTGGTGGAGACTGAATGCCTGGTCGGAGATAGCTTCCATGATTGCTCCATTTGCAGCATATACGTGGATCGCTCTGTTCACCGATATCACGTTCCCTGAATCGATTTACATTATCGTGCTGTTCACGATTGCTGTGACACTTCTTGCAACCTATGCAACCCCTCCTACGGAGGAAAAACAACTTTTGGCATTTTATTCAGTGACGAGAGTCGGGGGAATATTCTGGAAAAAAGTGTCCGACAAGCTGCCGCATATAGAATCAGACAAAGGTTTTCTCCGGCTTTTCGCTGACTGGGCATGCGGTGTAACTCTGGTTTATTCCATTCTGTTCGGAACAGGAAAAATCATTTTCGGGGCACCGATGCAAGCCGTTGTGTATTATGGAGTAGCTCTGGTCGCCGGTATTTATATCTACACCGACCTGAGCAGAAGAGGATGGACGTTGAACCGTTGAGTTGCCGACCAGCTCATTTTGAAACCTGTGAACATGTCTGAAATGAATATTGTTCTTGCCTCGCAGTCACCCCGCCGCCGTGAACTTCTGGAGCTGATGCAGATACCGTTCTCATCCGTTCCTGCAGATATCGATGAGACTTTCGATCCCGATTGTTCAATTGCCGAAAACATCATGAGGATTGCGAAAAAAAAAGCGCGAGCCGCGGCACTTAAGGCTGTTATAGACAAGGAAAATACTGTCATACTCGGTGCCGATACAACAGTGGTTCTCGGAGAAATGCCTTTGGGGAAACCATCTGCTTTCGATGAAGCATACGGAATGCTCGAAACGCTTCAGGGAAGTACCCATGAAGTTATGACAGGTTTCGCCCTGCTTCAGGAATCCACCTTTCATCTGGACTGCGTAACAACCCGTGTTGAATTCTCTCCTATGACCGACAGTGACATAAAACACTACATCGAAACTCAAAAACCCTTTGACAAAGCAGGAGGGTATGGTATTCAGGATCCTTTCATGTCCTGCTTTATCCGACGCATAGAAGGCTGTTACTACAATGTGGTCGGGCTTCCTGTTTCACGGATTTATTCGCTTATGCGCACCATCGGACTGGTGTAATGACAATTTTAGAAACATCACCTGAAAGAAAACCCGTTGTAGTGATAACCGGCCCGACAGCTTCGGGAAAATCCGTTTTAGCTCATACAGCGGCTAAAATCCTCAAAGCTGAAATCATATCGGCCGACTCCCGGCAGATTTACCGCGGAATGGATATCGGTACAGCCAAACCTTCAGGAAAAATGCTTGAAGAGGTGACTTACCATTGTATCAGTGAGAAAGAAATAGAGGAAGAGTACAGTGCCGGCGACTTCGCTTCCGATGCAATCCTGCGAATTCGTGCTATCCATAAAAAAGGGTTTGACGTCATCGTTGTCGGCGGCTCCACCCTTTATATCGAAGGTCTTCTTCACGGATTCGCTGAGCTTCCCGGCAAAAATCCGCACATCAGGCGCGAACTTGAAGAAGAGCTGAAGACAGCGGGGCGCAACGTGCTTTATCAACGCCTGAAATCTATCGACCCCCAACAAGCAGCAACTCTCGACCCATCGAAAACCCAGCGCCTTGTCAGAAGCCTTGAAATCATAGCAACGACAGGCAAAACCGTCACCGAACTTCAGGGCTTCGGGAAAAACTGCTGCCGATCAATCAGGTTCATTCCCCTCGGTCTCTCGATGCCAAGAGGGGAACTGTATGCAAGAATTAACAAGCGAACAGACGATATGATGACCTCCGGGCTGCTCGATGAAGCGAAACAGCTTTACAGGCTGTACCGCAAAAATAAAACCGGTGAGACAATCAATGCCCTGGAAACCGTGGGTTACAAAGAGCTTTTCGAATACCTTGAAGGCAAACACACCCTGGAAAAAGCTGTGGAACTCATCAAACAGCATACCCGTAATTATGCAAAACGCCAACTAACGTTTTTCCGGAACAGACTGAATCTCGAATGGGTAACCGCTCCGCATGATAGAAAAAGCCTGGACAAACTGGCCAATGATTTGATCCGCTTTTACGGTCACCGCTGAATCCATTTGTGCTTTTCCGCAGAAACTACATCCCTTTTTTCAGCAGACCGTCAGGGTGCCGAAGATTAATAGCCGATACCCGGCTTTTTTCTTGGAAAATTTCCTGTTTTTCCTGAAACTTCAAGCAGACGGGAACAGTCAAACTACAGTTTCACCAATCTCAAATCATACTGAACGAGCTTGTAATTTGTTGCTGCAATAATAGGTGTTAAGCCTTATCACCAAGGCTGGAAAGATGAAATATTCAGTATCAAAACGCAAAAACCTCATTATCTTCAAAATTGAAGAGACGGTCTTTGATATTCGTCATGCCCACACATTCAGTCAATCAATAGACAAAGTTCTGGAAAGCAAGGGGAAAAAAAACATGATTATCGATTTCTCCCTTGTCAAGGCAATCGATTCATGCGGCATCAGTTCAATGCTTCTTGCCCATCGAAAGGCGAACCAGTGTGAAGGATTAGCGATTTTTGTTTCCCTCTGCCAGCAGATAAAAGATCTTCTCAAACTTTCAGGACTGGATAAGCAGCTTTACATCTTTACGTCTCTCAATGAGGTTATGACCCTGGTTGAGGCTCCGAGAAAAGACAAAAAAAGTCCTAAAAAACGAGCCTGCCCATCCCCCCCTTCTCTGCAAATAAACAAAGAAGAGAATGATCCTGAGTTTGTCCCGTCGCCTGGTTTCAATGACGAAGAAATCATGAACGAACCGGAGAGCATCGAGGATAAAGCTCCCAAACAGGTACAAACCCAGAAAAAAAGAGGGCGGCCCAAAAAATCTCTTTCCGTCTCTGCCTCCCGACCAAAAGCCCAAAAATAATCTTTTCCCCACAACAGTCCTTCTATCCCTCACACCCGCGCCGACAACTTTCAAAAGGAACCTTTTAAAGGTTTTTGCACTTGCGTACAACTGAATAAAACAATGGTTACGACATTGTGAACCCGGAATGAGTTATATAGTACAATCAATGCCCCCTCACCAACGCTTCAGTCAATGGACAATCTTCAGGCCCTTTCCTACATAACCACCGTGACAGGCGGTCTTTTACTCTGGCTACTTGAAGGTGTAGTCCCGTTTTTTGCCGGGCGCAAGTCAAGGGGTAAACACGCGGCCGCGAATCTCTCCATTGCAGCGATCAATCTTCTGATTCTCCTGCCGTCCGGAGTTGTCATGGCACTGGTTCTCGAGCAGTCGAAGGCCGTGTGGTCTGGAGTCAAGGCACTTGAACTTCCGTTTCTTTTTGAAACCGCTTTCATCATCCTCCTTATAGACCTCTGGATGTACCTGTGGCACAGGCTCAATCATCAAATCAATTTTCTCTGGAGATTTCATTCAATCCACCACAGTGATCCCGCACTGGATGTCACGACCGCATGGCGGTTTCATTACGTTGAAATAGTGTTTTCGGAGCTGCTTCGCTTCCCCGTTTTCATCCTTATAGGGGCAAGTATCCAGGATCTTCTCCTTTACTCGATGTTGATGACGCCCGTGATCGAATTTCATCACAGCAACGTCAGCATTCCTTCTTCAGCCGACAGACTTTTGCGCACCGTTATTCCGTCCCCTTCGATGCATCGCGTCCATCACTCCGTTATACGGTCGGAACATGACTCCAATTACGGCAGTCTGCTCTCTCTGTGGGACAGGCTGTTCGGCAGTTTCAGGTTGAAAGAGGATATCAAAAACATGGCTATCGGTCTTAATAATGAAAGTTCTCCTGAGAAACAGCGCCTCGCTGCCCTGCTTGTGCGGCCGTTTCACAATTAATAATCCCGGGTTTGGTCCGTTATCTAAAAGTTTTTTAACTTTTTCTATGCCCTAAGTACGTCAGGCATTTTCGCTTTGCAACATACAATCTCCCCTGAAGATGTTTGACACACACTTTAAACGACAGGTTGAAAAACTTCTCGAGCCCGCAGGCATATCTATCAATGGAACAAATGCCTGGGATATCAGAGTTCACGATAACAGGCTTTTCCAACGCATGCTTGCTCACGGAAACCTTGGTTTCGGGGAAGCATATATGGACGGCTGGTGGGATTGCGATGCAATCGATGAACTGTTTTTCAGAATCCTGCACAACCGCATAAACAAAAAAATCGCCACATTCGGGCTTTTAGCGAGTTCGATTGCCGGACGTATTTTTAATTTTCAGATTCCCTCCAGAGCTTTTACCGTCGGCGAAAGACATTACAACACCGGCAACGACCTTTTTACGGCAATGCTTGATCCCGGCATGAATTACAGCTGTGCTTATTGGGAGAACTGTAACAATCTCGAGGAGGCCCAGCAGAACAAGCTGCGGCTTATTTTCGATAAACTTAGGCTGGAACCCGGTATGCATGTCCTCGATATCGGCTGCGGGTGGGGAGGAGCTGCCATATATGCTGCAAAACATTACGGCGTAAAAGTAACCGGTATTACCGTTTCGAGCAAACAGGCCAAGTTAGCACAAGTGTTCTGCAGAGATTTGCCTGTTTCAATCAAGCTCTGCGATTACCGGGACCTCAATGACAAATACGACCGGGTTTACTCGATCGGCATGTTCGAGCATGTCGGTCACAAAAATTACCGCCGCTATTTCAAGGTCATCGACCGATGCCTTTCACCCAAAGGACTCTGTCTTCTTCACACCATAGGAGGCAATGAACCGGCAACCTGTACCGATCCCTGGATAAGCAAATATATTTTCCCAAACTCGATGATTCCATCGGCGAGCCAGATAACGTCAACATATGAGGGCATATTTGTTTTGGAAGACTGGCATGTTTTCGCTTACGATTATTACCTCACACTGAAGTCATGGCATAAAAACGTACAAAGAAGCCTTGATAGACTCTCTTCAAATTACAGTAAAAGGTTTTTCAGAATGTGGGAATACTACCTTCTCAGTTGCGCAGGCGCTTTTCGTGCACGGAAGCTTCAGATATGGCAGTTGCTGCTCTCACCGCAAGGGGTTACAGGTAAATTCCGCGTTCCACGGTAGCAAAGGGCAGCAGTCACTACTCATAAATATACCTGTCCGGATAGGCCTGCTCGAAGGCATGTACCTGCAGCCTCGAAGCGGCAAGTATTTCTTCAAGCGAACGCCCGGAGAGAACCATCTTGCGAAACAGCGGCCCCCCTGCAAGCTTGTCGAAAAAATCCCCCCGGGCCTCAAGATCAAAAAGACCGGGATACAGCTTCTGCAGAGAAAGTATAATAGCAACCGCTGTCCTGAAGGGTTCAAAAACAAAACGGTCCGTGACATGCAACCTAACTCCGCTGCATTGCAGTCCCTTGAACTTACCTGATGATGGTATAAACTGCACGGCCAGGAACGAAACTCCCGGAAGCTTGCGGCTTTCAAGCTCTTTTTTAAGAAACTCGGCATTAATAAACGGGGCTCCGAGTTGTCTGAAAGGCAAAGGCGTACCTCTTCCTTCACTGACATTGGTGGCTTCAAGAAACACCGTTGCCGGATAAACGAGCACGGTTTCCAAATTGCGGATATTAGGAGATGGAGACACAAAACGCGTTCCGGGATAGTCGTCGAGAAAACGCTGGCGGTTATACCCTTTCATAGCCACAACCTGAAGGCGAAGGTCCGGATAAAAACGCTCTTTCAAAAAAAGGGCAATTTCACCAACTGTCATGGCATGGATAAATGGTACGGGAACCAGACCGACAAAAGACATATAGTCTGGATCCAGCATGAAACCGTCTGCCGGAACTGGAGCAAGAGGATTGGGACGATCAAGAACCATAAATGAAACCCCGGCCTCCTCGCAGGCTTCCATGGCATATCGCATCGTTGAAATATAGGTGTAGCACCGTGCCCCGATGTCCTGGAGATCAAAAACAAGCACATCGACGGTATTCTGCAACAACGTTACATCAGGCTTCCTGCTTGAACCGTAGAGTGAATATACCTGGAGTTTGTCATCGAGTTTTTCATCCTCTACCGAAACTCCGGCCTCAACAATGGCACGAAAACCATGTTCCGGGGCCATGAGATATTTCAGATTCAAACCGTGACGGAGAAAAACCTTATAGTCAGGCTCACCGGTAAGGGTTGTTCCTGCAGCATTAGTAATAAGAGCAACCCTCTTTCCCTGCAGATCGCGGCAACGGTCGGCATCAAGCACATCGATGCCGTATTGCAGCGGTTTCGCATGCAGCGCTATCGGTATATATAGCGTACCGACAATTATCAGCAGAATATGAAAGAGCTTTTTTAGATCGAAGACCATGGCTAAGAAAAAAACGACATGAACACAAGCAAAAGCAGAACTCTCCAAACACATGTCATGGAAAATACCATCCTGCTGATAGAGATGAAAGAAAAAGAGAGGGAAAAGCCCGGCCGGAGTGTGGTGAGGACAACAAAAAAGCCGCACACCCTGGCGCGGCCTCTTCTTTGGTGGTGGGGACAGGACTTGAACCTGCAACCTTCGGGTTATGAGCCCGACGAGCTACCAATTGCTCCACCCCACGATGTTAATGTACTTTAATGTACAGAATTTCCTGCTTTACGCAAAAGATTATTGCACTATTTTTCCATTTACCCCCGATCCGTCAACTTCAACAAGATTAAGCTTGCCGTCGTTCCCTTCAACAGCAAGGATCATTCCCTGTGAGAGTTCACCCCTGATTTTCCGTTCGGCAAGATTTGCCACCAGTATTACATTTTTTCCAATAATGGCTTCAGGAGTATATGATTGTGCAATACCTGCAAGTACCTGGCGCTTTTTCGAGCCCACTTTTAATTGCAGCTTGAGAAGCTTGTCGGTTTTTTTCACCTTTTCGCATGCTGTCACGGTGGCAACACGAAGATCGACATTGAGAAAATCCTCGAAACGGATCTCCGGCTTGAAATGCATGCTTTCCTGAGCTTCAACCTCTTCTTTCCCGATTTCCGCAAGCAGACGCTCAATCTTTTCAAGCTCGGGAGCAATGTCCTTGTCGTCTATCTTTCTGAAAAGAATTTCAGACTGCGCGGATAACTTGTGGCCTTTTCCCAGCCTCGGAAATCTTGCCATGCCCCAGGAAACAGTACCGTTCTTCAACGCCTCGTCGAGGGTTTCCGAAAAACCAAGCATGGCATAGATCCTGTTTGCGGTGTCAGGGATTACCGGATACCACGCAATCGCAAGGGTATAGCAAAGGTTTACCGACAACGCCATTGTCCGTGCTGCTGCTTCGGGATCTGATTTCAACACCCTCCAGGGCTCCGAATCGGTAAGGAAACGATTTGCCGAACGTGCAATCTGCATGGTAAGCGCTGCAGCATCCCTGAAATGAAACTGCTCATAGGCGTTGTCGAGCTTTTCAAAACATTCCTGCCAGTCGATTCCAAGAGATGTCCAATCTTCTTCTGTGCATTCATAGGGAATCTCACCATTGAATTTCGAATTGGTAAAATCAATTGACCGTTTGATGAAATTTCCAAGCGTATCGGCAAGCTCTCCGTTGGTCCTGTTCTGAAAATCCAACCAGCTGAAATCGCTGTCCTTGTTTTCAGGATAATTCATGGCGATGGTATAGCGTAACGTATCTGCAGGAAACTTGTCGAGAAAATCTCCGAGATAAACAGCGTAGTTTCGCGATTTGGAAAATTTTCGTCCTTCGAAATTCATGAATTCGGACGCCGGAACATTATCGGCAAGCGAATAGACACCCTCTGTTCTCCTTTCGTTCCATGCCATGAGGATCGCCGGAAACATGAGTGTGTGAAAAACCACATTGTCCTTGCCGATAAAATGAATGATCCGGCAGTCGGAGTTTTGCCAATAATCGCGCCATAACTCCGGCCTTCCCTGCCTTTCCGCCCATTCGCGGGTAAATGATATATACCCCAGTACTGCATCAAACCAGACATAGAGAACCTTTCCCCTGGCTTCCTCACTGTCGACCGGCACGGGGATTCCCCAGTGAAGATCTCTGGTGATTGCTCTGTCGTTAAGCCCCTGCTTTAACCATGTACGGGTATAGTTCAGCACATTCATGCGCCAGTCTCCCTCATGGCTGTTTACATAGCTTTCGAGCTGCTCCTGAAATCTCCCGAGTGGAAAGTACCAGTGCAATGTCTCCCGCAGCTCAGGCACCTTGTTGGAAAGTTTACTTCTGGGCTCTATGAGCTCTCGCGGATTTAAATGCGTACCGCATTGCTCACATTGATCCCCGTTTGCCTCGGGATTACTGCAGATTGGACAGGTCCCTGTCACATAGCGATCGGACAAAAACCTTTTTGTTTCAGGATCAAAGAAATGTCGTTCTTTTCTTTTGATAAAAACACCCTTTGCATTGATCTCCTGAAAAAACTCCTGGGCTGTGCGGCAATGACTTTCGGAAGATGTTCTGCCGTAATAGTCGAATGATATACCACACCGGGCAAACGCATCGAGATTCAGGCGATGATAGCGGTCAACAACATCCTGGGGAGAAATACCTTCTTTATCTGCTGTGATGGTAATGGGAACACCGTGCTCGTCGGAACCGCCTATATGGATAATGTCTTCACCCTGCAGCCGCTTGAAGCGGACATAAATATCGGCAGGCAGATAAACACCTGCAAGGTGACCGAGGTGGACAGGACCGTTTGCATATGGAAGAGCTGTTGTAACAAGTGTTCGCGTAAAATGGTTGTTCATGTAAAAAAAGAGGAATACGTGGATTCAGGCTTATTTCTTGACAAACATCGACTTGAAATCCTGCAACGAGATCAATACCTCTTTTCCGTCGGTCGGGTAACGAAGGCTAATCTCTTTTTTTACAGGATTGATATTTTCGATGATTGCGGTTCCTTCCGGCGTTGCAACTTTGCTTCCCAACGCCGGATACGTATCGGCAACGGATTTTTTCATGCATTTCTCATGCCTTGAATAACCCAGACAGCATTTCGACCGGTTGCACTGACCGATAACATTGTAGGTATGACTGTCTCCATGAGAATACTCGGACGCCTGTTGTTTTTCAGCAAACGGATTGGCATGAATTTTCTGTATCCAGCTGGAACAGCATAATACACAGCCACAGGCGCCGAAACTGTTGGCTCTGCGGGCCTCCTCCCTGGTGGTGATCTGGACCATTTGGATCCGCGCCCTGAATTCACTGGCTAAATCCCTTACCAGTGTACGAAAATCAACCCTGTGTGTGGCAGTATAAAAAACCGTTACTTTCTGCTGGTCGAGACGGAGCTCCACATCAACCAGCTTCATATCAAGTCCGTGTCCCTTGATTTTCGCGAGGCACATCTCACGAATCTCCGGCTCACGTTTTCGCACCGAACGAAGCTGTTCCGCATCTTTCTTATCGGCAAAACGGACTATAGCTCCACAATCATCCTTTTTTTCGTCAAGGCCTTTCAGCTTCATCTTTTTGGCAGCAATGGCCCCTGAGGAATAAACAATCCCATAGTCATAACCGCCGTCTGCCTCGACGATGACCGCCTTACCTACTTCTGCAGACTCTCCCGTGAGGTTCACATAAAACTCCCGATGACTGCATTTGAGTTCAATTTCGCATATGTTGCTGTTTACCTCGTCAACATCACCATATAACTGCTCGATTTCACGATGCAGTCTCTTGGAAAGCTGTAACCGTACATTGGCATAATCGCCCAACGTACAGCTGCATATTACATTACTCATGGCAGTTCAACATTTTTCCGGACACTGGGTCCTCATTATCGCTTTTTCCAGTTACAAACAAAAAGACCGCCTGGTAGTTTTTTGACCGGCTCCTGGTTTCTTAATGCTGTCCTCTACTCCCTTCTCAACCCGGCAAGTTTCCTGAACCTCTCAATTTTTGTATTTATCGACTCTGTACCTTTGACTAAAAGTTGAAAATCATTCGTCTCTTTTGCAATTATTTTCTCTTTCAGAAACGAAAGATGATCAGCTGTCACATCCTGCATATGTTTTGTCAATGTTTTGTGATCGCTATAGTCGGCTTTTCCGACAAGCTCAGGGACTTTGAACGAGAGAAACAAATCCGGCCTTTGGTCGTCAAGATATTCAATCCTGCTGACAACTGAAACCAGATATACTCTGTTGGTTTCCTCCAGTACACGTGAAACAATGCAAGAAGTACCGTTTAAAAAACGAAGGGGCTGCTTGTCAACATGCTCAATCATTCCCTGTGGAAAAACCCATAAAGCGTTTTGTTTATGACTTTTCTCCATGAGCCGCTCGGCTGCGTACTCGATGGTGCGAACCGCACTTCTCGGCCGGGAACGGTCGATGGAAAATGCACCCAGGCGAGTAAAAAAACGGTGCTTGACAAGCTGCTGGTATTCAATGATGATATAGAGATTCTGTCTGAAAAATTCCTCCGTGCAGAGCTGCGACCAGAATCCGTCCCACCAGTAAGCGTGATTGCAGTAGAAAACTACCGGATAGTGAAGCTCCATGTCAAGGGTTTCAGGGGGAACTGAAACCCTGACAGCATGAAAATGCCTTTTGAACTGCCGCCTGGAGTACCAGCTGAACCATCTGGTGCAGGCTCTGCTTCGACGGACCGTCAACATAGACTCTTGTTACTCAAAGGCTCTCCTTATCCTGCCTACTGCCTCTTCCAGCTCGCCTATCGAGGCCGCATAAGAGAGTCTGAGATTTTCAGGAGCGCCGAATGCTTCACCCGGCACGGTAGCCACATAATGATCTACAAGAAGATATTCCGCCGCATCAGTCGAACTGTTCATCACTTTGCCGCCGAATGTTTTCCCAAGCAGGCCGGCTATTGAAGGGAAAATGTAAAAAGCACCATCAGGCAGTGCTGCGGTTATACCTGGAATCTCATTGAGAGCCTTGTACATGAAATCCCGGCGTTTTTCAAATTCCGCCCTGCGCTCTTCAATAATCTGCTGATTACCGGTAAGCGCTGCAACCGCCGCCATCTGTGCAATCGAGTTTGCGTTCGATGTCGTCTGCGACTGTATTTTTCCGCACGCATCAATTACCCATTTGGGACCGGCAAGAAACCCGATGCGCCATCCTGTCATTGAATAGGTTTTGGACACACCGTTGCTGACTATGACCCGGTCGCGTATCTCGGGAATTCTGGCAGGAGAAAACGGCTTGGCCAACCCGTATACAATCTGGTCATACATCTCATCGGAAATCACAAAAATCTCACGGTTTTCGAGCACTGTCATCAGCGCCCTAATCTCGCTTTCCGAATACACGGCACCTGTCGGATTCGACGGAGAGTTGAGTATCAAAACTTTTGTTTTTTCCGTAATTGCAGCTTCGAGCTGTTCCGGCCTCATTTTGTAACCGGTTTCGAGCGTAGTCGGCACAATGACCGGCTCAGCCCCCGAAAGCCGGACCATCTCGGGAAAACTGACCCAGAAAGGAGCGGGAATGACAACCTCGTTCCCCTCTTCACACAACGCAAGCAGCGCATTGGCCAGCGTCTGCTTCCCCCCGTTGCTGATGATAATCTGGTCTGGTGTAAACTCGATGCCGTTATCCCGTTTGAACTTTTCAACCACAGCTTTTCTCAGCTCGGGAATACCTGCGTTTGCCGTATATCGTGTAAAACCGGCTTTTATTGCATCGATGCCCGCCTGCGCAACGAAGTCCGGGGTGGGAAAATCAGGCTCACCCGCCGAGAGGCTGATAATATCCTTGCCTGCAGCCTTCATTTGCTTTGCAAGCCCGGTTATTTTCATGGTCTGCGACTCCTGCATGCTCCGAACCCGCCGGGCAAGGTATTTTTCCTCTGGAAAGCTGTTTGTGCTCATAACAGTAAGGATTAAATATTTGAAATTCCGAAAACTTCTTGCTGAAAGCCCGTGTCAGACATTCTGTTCTTCATATTTCTTCCGCAACATTTTCAAAACACAGGGATGAACGAACTTGCTCACATCTCCTCCGAGCAGGGCAACCTCCCTGATGATCGATGAAGCCACATAGGTATATTTGACATTGGGCATAAGGAAAACCGTGGTGACATCGGGGTTCAAATGCCTGTTGAGCAATGACATTTGAAATTCGTACTCAAAATCTTTGACCTGACGCACTCCGCGAATTATGGCCGCAGCACCTGCAGCATGGGCGTATTCGGCCAAGAGACCGCCGTGCAGCACCTCCACCCTGATTCCTTTAAAAGATTTCGTAACGGTTTCGATCATCTCACAACGCTCTTCGATGGAAAACAGCGTTTTTTTCTTGCTGTTTTCTGCAATAACAACGATAACCTGGTCAAAAATCGTCAGCGCCCGCTCAAGAACATCCAGATGACCGTTCGTAAACGGGTCGAATGTCCCAGGGTAAATCGCAAGATGCTTCATAGAATATCCTCCGGCATGTAACCTGTCCGGCAATCGGCTCAGGAAAAAAAAGAAACTCTCGTCATTCCGTAATCTTTATGAAAAACATACTGCGGCTCATTTTCAAAACCGTAACGATTGCTATGCTCGATAAGCAACATGCCGCTTTCAGCAAGCAGACCGCGTCCGAAAATCTCTCGAATCAAGCTCCTGTAATCCCGCCAGTCGTAAGGCGGATCGCAAAATACAAGATCATAGGTATTTTTTTCGGTTTTAATAAAATGAACCACATCCTTTTTTACAATCTTTACCTGCGACGATACGCCCAGTTCAGCCGCTGTCTCCCGCAGTGATTGCAAAGACCGGGTGCTCTTGTCAACAAAACAAACTTCCGCAGCCCCTCGGCTCAAAGCCTCATACCCAAGAGACCCAAAGCCGGCAAAAAGATCGAGAATCTTTGTCCCGGAAAAGTCCATCCGCACGGAAAGTATACCAAACAGAGATTTTTTTACCCTGCTGCTGCAGGGACGGATAGAGCCGGTTGTGCTACGCTGAAGTTTTCTTCCCTTGTATCTGCCTGATTGTATTTGCACGTTCAGGGTTAAAAATCACCGAAAGGAGTTTCTCCAAGTATTTCAAGAGCCTGCTCGCAATGCTCCGGTGAGGGGGGTTTTCCATGCCAGTTGGTATTGTCCGGCATCGTGCCCTCGAAAAATGGAACCCCTTTGCCCATAACCGTAACAGCCAGAATAACCGATGGCTTTGTTCTGCTTTTTTCCGTCTGAATCTTTTCAGTTACAGCAACAATATCCTCTATATCGTTGCCGTCACACTGATAGACTTCCCAGCCAAAAGACCGCCACTTTCCGGCAAAAGGCTCGACATTCATAACACTGTTGACTTCACCGTCAATTTGCTGGTTGTTGTAATCAACAATACCAACAAGATTACCAAGCCTGTAATGCGCTGCGCTCATCGCAGCCTCCCATATCTGCCCTTCCTGACATTCACCATCTCCCATCAGGCAGAAAACATCTCCCGAACACCCGTCCATACGTTTTCCGAGTGCCGCTCCTACGGCAGCTGAAAGCCCTTGCCCAAGAGAACCGGAAGCCATGTGTATTCCCGGCAACCCTGCTTCTGAAGCAGGATGTCCCTGCAGATAACTGTTTATCCGGCGTAACGAGTGAAGCTCTTCAAGCTGAAAATATCCGCTCCTGGCAAGCGCACTATACCATACGGGGGCAATATGACCGTTGGAAAGAAAAAGCATATCCCGGTCGGCTGTCTTTCCGAAATCATACGGGTCGTGACGCAAGATTCTGAAATACAGGGCCGTAAACACATCCGCCATGCCCAGCGAACCACCTGTGTGACCTGACGCCGCCCTGGTGAGCATACGCACGACGTCGCGCCGCACCTGACAGGCCATTTCCTTTAACTCCTCCACCGATTCCAGTGTAACAGCCTTTCCTTTTCTCTCCGACGGATAAGGCTTTATATCTTTTGCCATTACTGTAGTCCCGTACTTCTTGAAAAGATTTCGTTATCGTCGATTATGCAGAAACTAAAAGTAACTGCAAAGGCATAAAAATCCAACAAACTATATACCCTGTCTTTTTTTCCACCCTCTTACATACCTGAAGAGAGCGACAACCGCAACAAAAAGAAAAACCAGGGTGAGCGGCATGCTGTACAATGCCATATATGCGCCGATTTCCTGCCAGTTTTCACCCAGAAGATATCCCCCTCTGAGCAACAGCACATACCAAACAACTGAACTTGCAAAAGCTGCGGCAAACACACCTGCCACCTTGAGATGCATGAAGCCGGCCATCACGGATATGATGGCACGGTAACCGAAAAGGAACCTGTTTATCAGGACCGCAACGTAGCCGTGCGCGGAAAAACGCAGACGAGCTGTTTCCATCTGGTCCGGAGGAAACATCCTGTGAACAGCTCTGACCAGCCCATGCCTGATTCTGCTTTCTCCACGGGCATAGATCTTGAGCCCGATCGTCCGGCTGAGGAGAAACATAAGCATGAAACCCAGCGTTGACCCGGCAGATGCAAACGTTACCGACAACCAGAAGTCAACATCGCTGGAGAATGTCAGATACCCGATGAACGCTACGGGGACATCGCCCGGAACAGGCGGCACAACATTCTCCAGAAAAGATATGAAAAACACGAAGAGATATATCGCAGCAGGATCGGCTGATCGGAGATATTCTACAATGCTTTCGAGCATCTGTTCCTGAGGTTCATGACCGGGAATCAGTCCAGGTCAAGCACCCTTTTTTCAACCTCCGAATAGGCATCTTCCACACCGCCGAGATCGAAACGGAAACGATCCTTATCCATCTTTTCGCCTGTATCCAGATCCCAGAAACGACAGGTATCGGGACTTATTTCATCTCCGAGAAGGATTTGGCCTTTATGTCTGCCGAATTCGAGTTTGAAATCAACCAGATTGAGCTTGCGGTCAGCGAAAAAGCCTTTCATAAGTGTATTTATTCTTGCAGCCTGTTCCTTGAGCGTCTCAAGCTCTTCATAGGTAGCCAGACCAAGCGCCACAGCATGGCTCTCGTTCATCAATGGATCATCGAGATCATCGTCTTTGAGATAGAGCTCGATAATAGGATTTTCAAGTCTGGTCCCTTCCTGAAAACCATAACGCTTTACCAGGGAGCCGGCGGCAACGTTTCTGACCACAACCTCCACCATGATTATCTTGAGATACTTGCAGAGCATATCTCTGTCAGAAAGTTTTTCGACAAAATGGGTCGGCACTCCGTTCTCGGCGAGATAGGTGAAAAGCTTGCAGGAAATTGCATTGTTGACAATCCCTTTGTTGCTGATCGTACCTTTTTTCTTGTTATTGAAAGCAGTGGCATCGTCTTTGAATTCCTGAATGACAAGATCACTATCATCTGTCAGGAAAACTTTCTTCGCCTTGCCTTCGTGAAGAAGTTTAATCTTGTTCATAGTTCAATTTTATCTGTTGATTCGTTTTATAAAATTTTACCGGTAGTATCCTTCCCGGAACTACCGGATACCAATACAGAACAATCCGGTCATGAAAGCATTGAATCTCCACCTCTCGTTGATCATAACCGTGTCGATACTCGGCTCGTTGCCGATTCTTGAAAAGATAACGCTGGCCAAGATGAATGTCACGCAAATGATTTTTTACCGCAGCCTCTCACAGACGCTCATTCTCGGGATAGTGGTCTGGTTCGGCACTTCGTCACTATCAACCGGCATTCCTGTCAAATACACCGTTTACGCGCTACTACAGGGAGTTGCCGTAACCATCATGCTGTTCTTTTACCTCTCGGCCATCAAAACAACCGACGTCACCTTCGTCAACCCCGTCATTGCAGCGTCTCCTCTTATAACCTATATACTGGCGGTCGTTATTCTCAACGAGCCGCTTAATGTAATACGGTTGCTGGGAGTGGTTTTTGTCGTCGGAGGTATAATATTGATCCTTTACAGCAGGTGAGACTGTATCAAGATAAACATTCCTTATCTATTATCCTTATCATTTGCCTGCTGAACGGCACCCCGGAGCACAATATTCACCTGATCGTCTGTCAGCCCTTTTTCCATAAGAAAATTCATAAACCGAAACACACCCAGATCTGAAAGCATGGCTTTTGGCCGATCCTCTTCACGCAGTCCGCGGGATCTGCAATGCTCATCTGCCGTATTGATCCAGTTCGTGACAAACTGCTCCGATTTGCCATCGCTGGCAAAATATTCGCTGACGATTCGCACCACATCAGGCCGGGTTGGCTCGGGATTCTCACTGAAAATCTGCTGCATCTCCCGGGATATTTTCGCAAGAACGTCTACAGCCTCCCTGTCAAGCGCCTCCTCGAGAATATCCTTTGCCTTCTGGGTGACATCGATCCTTTTAGCCATACTGCTGCCGATCGTTGGATGTTTTTATGCTTCAGTGTGCTTCCAGAAAATCCCGGACAAGTTACATATCATTATTGTAAAGAAAAAATTTTGTCCTTTTCAATACTACCACCCAAAGAATCCCTCATACCCTGATAGAGTTCAAAGATAATTTAAATGGAACGCAATATTTATATACTTTTTTATCTCACCATCATGCGGCGACATTGAAGATTCACACCCGAAAACCATGCGAAAATCATCAGTAATCATATCAATGGCGTTAGGAGTCCTGCTGTCGATGTTCTTCCCTGCTATCACCTGCGCAAATGACAACACGCTCACCATTCTGTGGTGGAATGTGGAGAATTTGTTCGATACAACTGACGACCCTGCAACCGAGGACAGCGAATTCACGCCGGAGGGCAAAAAACGATGGACGGAAAAAAAGCTCTTGCTCAAATGTATGCGACTCTCCCACATCATAAAGGTTGTGCGGCTCCAAAAAGGCGCCTACCCCGACATCCTTGTTCTCGGTGAGGTTGAAAACCGCCAAGTGTTCAAACGGCTGCTTTCCTTTCTGCCGGAAAACCGTTACAAAACTGCGTATCGCGCCTCGAACGACCATAGGGGCATCGATATTGCGGTCGCTTACGATTCAACAAAAATCGTACTCCGGAGAGCTCTCTCCCGAAACGTCAACCTCAAGGGTAAAAACACCAGAGACATCACTCTTTACAGCTTTTCCGCAAAAGACTCGCCGTTTTTTCTGCTGGTCAACCACTGGCCATCCAGAGTACTTGACAAAGCATGGTCGGAACCGCAAAGGCTGCTTGCCGCGAAGACCGCAAAGTCAATAATAGACAGCCTCAGGAGTTCGGTAACCAATGCGGACATCATCGTCATGGGTGATTTCAACGACGAGCCCCATGACACCTCGATACGAAAAGTCCTGAATGCTACGACCGACAAACAGGCTTTTCTGGAAAGCCCGGAGGAAAAACTGTTCAACTGTTGGGGTGCACTCGATAACAAAGGAAGCTGTTACTTTAAGGGACAATGGTTGAAATTCGATCAGATTATGGCTTCGGCAGGGCTTTTCGATAAGAAAGGTTTGTCAATAACGGACAGTGCCTTTTCCTGTTTCTCCATTCCGCACATGCAAACCGGAAATAAAGGACGTCCCTATGCAACCTACAAAGGACCAAAACACCTGGGAGGTTATTCTGACCATTTCCCCATGCTTTTCGAGGCCGAACTACAGTAATGCAAACCGGTTAACATAAATCCTGCCGCTCTGGTGCACCTTGTTTTGAAGAACTCGAGAGAAGTTGTAAATTCTCCCTCGTTATGATCTTTATGATTGTACTCCACATACACTCCGTCACTTCCTTTCACGGCTATACGTAACTGACCCGTGTAAGCTTGCCGACATGCCTGAACACTGTTTAGCGCACAAACTCAAGGTTGCTTCTCAACCCACGCAATTCTAACGCAAAATAAAAAATGGACAACCAATTAATTCTTTATGCAGTACCCCTTTCCGGTATCATTGCACTGCTTTATGCATTATTCAAGGCCGGCTGGGTCTCGAAACAGGATGCAGGTACGGATGATATGGTAACGATTGCCGGACACATCGCTGACGGAGCGGTTGCATTTCTTAAACGAGAGTACAAGGTACTGGTCATCTTTGTCATTTCCGTTGCTATCCTGCTGGGCTTTGCGAACAGCGGCAGGGCTGATTCCTCCCCCATTATCGCAGTCAGTTTTATCGTCGGAGCGATCTGCTCAGGGCTTGCCGGTTACTTCGGTATGAAAGTAGCCACCAAGGCAAATGTCAGAACAACACATGCGGCACGGGAAGGATTGTCAAAAGCACTGAACGTTGCGTTCTCCGGAGGTCTCGTCATGGGACTGTCTGTAGTAGGTCTCGGAATTCTCGGCCTTTCGACGCTTTTTATCGTTTACAACAGCCAGTTCTCCGAAATCAGTCAGGTTATCAACCTCATCTCAGGCTTTTCGCTGGGCGCTTCATCGATTGCACTTTTTGCCCGTGTAGGAGGCGGCATCTATACAAAGGCAGCTGACGTGGGTGCCGATCTTGCAGGCAAAGTGTATGAGGGAATACCGGAAGATGACCCGAGAAACCCCGCTACAATCGCCGACAACGTCGGTGACAATGTCGGTGACGTTGCCGGTATGGGCGCCGACCTTTTTGAAAGCTATGTGGGATCAATCATCGGCACCATGGTGCTCGGCGCAGCGTTTGTTCCTGTGTTCGACAGCATGGGTATCTCACCGATCGCCGCAGTGATCCTTCCCCTTGTCATTGCAGCTATAGGTATTCTCGTATCGATTGTCGGCTCGTTCTTCGTAAAGGTGAAAGAAGGCGGCAACCCTCAGAAAGGCCTCAATACCGGTGAATTCGGCGCGTCCCTTATCATGGCCGTGCTGAGTTATTTTATCATCACTACCATTCTTCCATCTTCCTGGACGGTCGGTGGTTTCACCTACACCTCTCTCAATGTATTTTTCGCAGTCATCATCGGCCTTGCAGCGGGAGTTTTTATCGGGCTTATTACCGAATACTACTGCTCTACCCATAACAAACCTGTCGTGGGCATCGCCTACCAGAGTGTCACCGGCGCCGCGACAAACATTATCGCAGGACTCGGCACAGGCATGATTTCCACCGGCCTTCCGATCATCGTCCTTTCCATAGCGATTATCGGCTCCCACCATTTTGCAGGACTTTACGGTATCGCAATCGCAGCACTCGGTATGCTTTCGGTTACCGGCATCCAGCTCGCCGTCGATGCGTACGGCCCGATCTCGGACAATGCCGGAGGTATCGCCGAAATGTCTGGGCTTCCTCCTGAAGTGCGTGAAAGAACGGATAAACTCGACGCCGTAGGCAACACAACAGCCGCAATTGGAAAAGGCTTTGCTATCGGGAGTGCCGCCCTCACCGCACTCGCTCTTTTTGCGGCTTTCCGTCAACAGGCAGGGGTGGAATCCATTGATATATCGAAACCGGTGATCATGGCCGGGCTGCTTCTGGGCGCCATGCTCCCCTTCGTATTCAGCGCCCTTGCAATGGGAGCGGTAGGCCGGGCTGCGAGAGATATGATCACGGAAGTCGGCCGTCAGTTCAATGAAATTCCAGGCCTCCGGGAAGGAACCGCTCCTGCGGAGTTCGCTCACTGTGTCGATATTTCCACCAAAGCAGCTATCCGCGAAATGATACTTCCCGGAACGCTCGGCGTGCTTGTCCCGGTTGTTGTAGGATTTGTTTCAAAGGACATGCTTGGCGGCCTGCTTGCCGGAGTCACCTCTTCAGGCGTTCTGCTGGCCATATTCCAGTCAAACGCAGGTGGAGCCTGGGATAACGCCAAAAAGCGTATCGAAAGCAACATCGAGTTCGACGGCGTCACTTACGGCAAAGGGACCGAAGCGCACAAGGCGGCGGTTGTCGGCGATACCGTCGGCGACCCGTTCAAGGACACCAGCGGCCCGAGCCTGAACATTCTCATGAAGCTTATCGCCGTTGTCGCACTTGTTATCGCACCGCTTATTTAGTGACGAATGACAAGTAACGAATGCAGGCCTCGAATTTTCGGGGCCTTTTTTATTTACGACATTTTTTAACATCTTATCAGCCATCAAGCTATCCAGCCATCAAGCCCTCTGATTTTCTTTTACAGCGGATAAACCTGACAGCTCATGAAGTGGTGATCTGATTTCAACAATTCAACAGCTTAACGTTCTTTATGAAACTCATAGTCGGCCTTGGAAATCCTGAAAAAAGGCATGAAAACACCCGCCACAACATTGGATTCGAGATAATAGATGAAATGGTTCGGATCTTCCAGGCAGGCCTGATATCAGGAAAAGGAAATTTTCACTATACGAAAATTTCCCATCGCGGCGAACCGGTCATTTTGCTTAAACCAATGACATACATGAACCTCTCGGGCCATGCGGTAGTTGCAGCAATGAACTTCTATAAAATCAGCATTGAAAACATTCTCGTGGTCTGCGACGATCTCAACATTCCTCTGGGCTCCATACGGCTTCGCGCCAAAGGTTCGGCAGGCGGCCAGAACGGCCTCAAGCATATCATTCAATGTCTGGGCAGGGAAAATTTCGCCCGCTTGCGTGTCGGCATAGGCAGGGATCAGCCAACCGGCTCCTTCTCATCGTTCGTACTGGGGAAGTTCAGCGATGAAGAGAGAAAAATTGCTGACAGTGTCATTCCGGAGTGCGCCGACGCTGCTCTTGACTTTGTTCAACATGGCATTGAACACGCCATGAACCGCTTCAACAGGAAAACAATTTAAACCGCGGCACTTGCCTGCAGCACCGGGGAGCATCCAGAATATCTCAACATGAAAGTTATTGCCCTTACGTTGAAATCTCTCGGCTGGTCGATGTTGCAGACATGACCTGAATTCCTGATTACCTCAAGGAAAGAGTTGCTGTGCCTCTGAACAATATACTCGACCGCCGGAAGAAACATGTAATCCTCGTCTCCGGTCAGGTAGAGTGTCGGAATACCGGTATCTTTTTCCTCGAAATATTTAAGCAGCGGATTCAACTCATAGGTCAGTTTGAACCACCGCATGAACTCTTTCTGGGCAAGTTTTTTAGCCTCGCTGACAAACAGCAGCCGAGATTTTTTGTGCCTTGCCCTGGGCATGATTATCCAGGCGAAAAAACTATACAGCCACATATAAGGCACAAAACGTTTGAGCGTGTTACCCAGGGCGACAAGAAACTGTTGCCTCACATTAAGGCGTATGATTGCCCCTGCCATAACCATCGAGCATACCCTTTCAGGAACAAGCTCGCTGATCTGCCTGATCAATATGGTTCCAAGTGAAACACCAATAAAATGAGCTTTTTGTATTTCCAGGTGGTCAAGTACCTCGATTATATCATGAGTAATATTCTCAAAGCTGTACTTCCTCCTCTGAGAAAGCGGTAACCCTTTAGATTTTCCATGCCCTCTCAAGTCCACCATCAATACGTTGAAGTGCTTTTTAAACTCCTTTACCTGAAGAAACCATATCGAAGAGCTCCCTCCCGCTCCGTGAACAAACACTACCCATGGCTCCTTTTCCGTTAGCTTGTATGTCCTGTAATGCAGCATAACAGCTAAAACTTAGAAATTTCCCTGAATGCCTGAACTGGTTTTTGTTGTCTGAATATTTTTACCATTTCATAGAGTGCGATTCCTGCAGCAACCGAAACGTTGAGGGAATGCTTGGTGCCATATTGAGGAATCTCAAAAACATGATCACAAAGCTGCAGCACATCACTGTCAATTCCATCGACTTCATTCCCGAGAATAAGACAGAGCGGAAAATCTTCCTTTCGTACGTCGCTGTACGGCCTGCTGTTTTCGGCAATTTCAAGCCCGCAAACGGTAACCCCTGAAGCTTTGAGCACCCCCAGAATATCCTTAGGATGAGAATAATACTCCCACTCCACACTTTCCTGAGCACCCAACGCGGTTTTATCGATTTCCTTTCTCGGCGGTGTAGCAGTATAACCGGTAATGATAATTCTTTCAATCCCAGCAGCATCCGCGGTTCGAAAAACAGAACCAACGTTATACATACTGCGTATATTATGCAGCAAAACAGTAACAGGATGCTTGCTTTTCCGGGTATATGCCTCAACGGTTAAACGTGACATCTTGTCGGCCCGTAACTTATTGAAAAACTTGGTCATCGGAGCGCACTCAGTTTTTCAAGGAGAAAATCGTTTTCCTCCTTTAACCCTACGTTGAATCGAAGACAGTTTTCCATGAGAGGATAACCGGAAACATTTCTTACAAGAATCCCTTCTCCAGCAAGAGATAAAAACACTTTTTTAGCATCCGAAACCCTTATTATAATAAAGTTTGTATCACTTTCGAACACCTTGACACTTTTAATTTTTTTCAAGGCATCATACATCCGCGCGCGCTCTTTCAAAATATAGTTAACCGCTTCGTCAACAAGGTAATAGTTGTCAAGCACATGGCTGAGGGTAATTTCAGCGAGACGGCTTGAAGTGAAGGGTATTTTCGGCTTCGCTATTTCAGCCATAAGACATGGATTGGTAACCGCAAAACCGATCCGCATACCGGCGAGCGCCAGAGCTTTGGACATGGTTCGCAAAACAATCAGACGATGCATTTCCTCTACCTGTCCCAGTGCGGATTCTTCCTTTGAAAATTCTACATACGCCTCGTCAACCAGCACAATTGCGTCAACTTCGCTTACTATCCGCCGTATCTCTTCAAGTGAAAGTGATTTGCCGGTAGGATTGTTAGGTGTCGAAAGAACAATAAAAGCCGCCTTCTCCTCCTGTGCCCTCTTGATAATTTCCGGCACATCGAAACTCAGGTCTTCATGCATGGAAACACTCACCCTTTGGGCCTGAAGCAGGACCGCCAGTTTTTCATACAGGGAAAAAGATGGCTCAGGAATAACCACCTTACTGCCCTTTGTGAGACAGGCCAGAAAAATGGTATAAAGCATCTCATTCGAGCCATTGCTCATCATCACCGATTCGGAGGAAATACCCATAAATTCCGCATACGCCTTTATCCCTCTGAAAGGCAGAATATCAGGATAGCGGTTCCAGGATTCATGTTTGAATTCATCAAGTATCGCATCCTTCATCCATAAAGGAAGATCAAAAGGACTCTCATTCTGATTCAGTTTAATATCCGCCTGCTGTCCTCCTTCCACCGTGTAAGCCCCTATATGCCGCAATGCAGGATTCAGCAGCCGGGCAAAATCTCTATCCATCATTATCCGGAGACAAAGTTCCATTTAGGGCACCTCGATTTATT
>JAKSDC010000180.1 GCA_022360275.1 Chlorobiales bacterium | reverse complement strand
AGGAAGCAAGGCCTCCAAACTTGTCAATTTGGCGTGTATGTGCACGATCATAGATAACCCCGACAAGAAGGAAAAGCATGGCGGTAATGGTGCCATGATTGAACATTTGATACAGCGCTCCGGTCATCCCTTCTGTATTGTTTGCCGCAAGACCGAGCAGCACATACCCCATATGGCTGATCGACGAGTAAGCCACGAGCTTCTTCAGATCCGACTGTGCCAGCGCACAGAATGCACCGTAAATGATATTGATGGCGCCGAAAACGGCAATCACATAGAGCGAAGCCTGGAAAACCTCAGGAAAAAACGGGAAGTTGATTCTCATCATGCCGTAGGTGCCAAGTTTCAGCAGCACACCGGCAAGAATCACCGAAATAGGTGTCGGCGCCTCGACATGAGCATCGGGAAGCCAGGTGTGGAAAGGAAACATTGGAACCTTGATGGCAAAACCGATAAACAGTACGATAAAGGCAGCGTAACGCCATGCAACGCTTTCCGGCCCGAAAATAGAATCGGGAAGATAATTTTCCTGACTTGCCATCGCAACAAGGCTGAAGGTGTGGTTGCCGGTAGCAGGATCGATAACGCTGAAGTACAGGCCTATCATGACCAGCAGCATGAAAACCGAACCGAAAAGCGTATAAAGGAAAAACTTGATCGCCGCATATTCCCTGTTGGGTCCACCCCAGATGCCGATGAGAAAATACATCGGCAGCAGCATGAGCTCCCAGAACACATAAAAGAGGAAAAAATCAAGGGCCACGAAACAACCCATCATAGCCGTGCTGAGAAGATTGAACAGAATGAAGTAGCCTTTGACCTGTTTCTGGATAGTCCAGCTTGAGAGAACCGCGATGATGGAAATCAGTGCCGTTAACAGCACCATGGTGATGGAAAGACCGTCAACTCCGAGGAAATACTCGATATTCAGAGTACCGAAATTCCCGAGATCAAGCGTGATCCATGGAAGCCTCTCGACAAACTGGAACGAACCCTCGAGAGAACCGTTTGCCGCAGCGGTAATACCCGGAAGAGAGGGATCATAACCCTGCCATATCAGAACAGCAAGAACTCCCTGTCCGAGAGCCGCAAGTAATGTTACGATCCTGATGATCTGCTTTTGCGATGACGGCACTGCAAGAATTATCAGGCCGGCTATAATAGGCAGAAAAACAATTAAACTCAGCATCTTCAGTTATCTGTTAGTTTCAGATTGAATAAAAACCTCTCTCCTTCGATGAAGCTATGGCGTTATCTGTATGAAGTAGTAAACGATATATCCCGTTATAGCTACAAGCGCCATAACAAGGTACGTCTGCACCTTTCCTGTCTGGATCTTTTTCATTGCCGCACCGGAAGTCTGCACAAAAAAGGCGGTAAAGTTAACCAGACCGTCAACCACATACCGGTCGAACCCGCCGCTTGCGGTTCCGAATTTCCTGACCAGTGCGCCCGTCCCGTTCACGATACCGTCAACAATATTACTGTCAAACCAGGCCAGGATTCTTGAAAGCAATAATGAACCTTTGATCACCGTTGCATCATATATTTCATCCCAATACCATTTGTTGAACGAATAAAGATACAGCGGCCTGATGCGCTGTGCCGTTTTTTCCGGGTTGATAAAACCAAATGCATACACAATCAGTGCAAGCCCTATACCGAGTGCAACCATAATGCTCGAATACATGATGGCAGGATCGTGGTTTTCATGCGCGGCATGAGCAATTGCTGCCTGGCGGGGATCGCTGAAAACCGGCCCGTGATGCGCTTCACCATAACCTTCTTCATGCGGTTCCCCGTGCCCCTCTGCAGTTGTGTGGCCTGCTGCATCTGCAGCGGCATGCATTGCCGACAAGGCCTGTTCACTGCCGGCTTCTGCTGTGTGAAGCATCGTACCTGCCTCTTCATGCACTCCCTCATTACCGGCTTTCGACGCCTCATGATGAGAACTGACGCCCTCGTCGTGCTGCATATCCGCGGCGACAACGGTTTCCGGGGTCTGCACCAGATGCATGAACCAGCCTTTTGCACCATCAAGCGGATCCGGGGAGAAAACCGCAAAGACAGACAGTGCAGCAAGCACAACAAGCGGCATTCTCATTGCCCATGGCACTTCGTGAACTTCATGGTGACCATGATCGTCATGACCGTGATAGTCGTTATGCCCGCCTGCCGGCTTGAGATGCGCTCTGCTCTCCCCGAAAAACACCAGCCATATTTGACGGCCCATATAGAAAGCGGTCAACATAGCCGAGAAAAATCCGAAAACGGGAATCAGGTAATAAATACCTCCGCCTTCAACTTCGGCAAAGCCCAGCGCACCGGCCAGAATGGCATCTTTACTCATAAAACCGCTTGTAAGAGGCAAACCGGCAAGAGCAAGCGTCGCAATCGTAAAGGTCACAAATGTCCAAGGCATTTTCTTGCGCAATCCTCCCATCCAGCGCATATCCTGTTCATGGTGCATGGCATGAATGATGGCACCTGAACCAAGGAAAAGACATGCCTTGAAAAATGCATGGGTCAGAAGGTGAAAGAGGGCTGCCGAATAGGCTCCAACGCCAAGGCCGAGCACCATATAACCAAGCTGGGAAACCGTCGAATATGCAAGAACACGCTTGATGTCATGCTGTGTAATGGCGATCGTAGCGGCCATAAAGGCGGTAATCGCACCGATAAATGCTATGACGTGCAGGGCGTCAACTGTGAGAATGACAAAGATCCTTGCCACGAAGTAGACACCGGCGGCAACCATGGTTGCTGCATGGATAAGCGCCGAAACCGGAGTTGGACCTTCCATCGCATCAGGAAGCCAGACATGCAATGGAAACTGTGCAGATTTACCGACACACCCCATGAAAAGCAGGATGCCCGCCGCTGTCAGCCATGCCTGGGACATGTGAAAATCACCGGCCTTGATATGCTCATAGATCTCTTCATAACCAAACGTGTGAAACTGCGAGTATAGGATAAGGATTCCCAGCCACATGCCGATATCGCCGACGCGGTTGGTGAGGAATGCCTTTTTCTGCGCATCTGCCGCACTCTGTTTTTCAAAAAAGAAACCGATAAGCAGATAAGAGGACAGACCAACAAGCTCCCAGAAAATATAGATTGAGAAAAGGTTGTCCGAAAGCACGATGCCAAGCATCGAGAAAGTAAAGATACCGAGGTAGGCAAAGTAGCGGCCGTAATATTTGTCTCCGGACATATACCCGGTTGAATAGATGTGTACCAGCAGACTGATAAGCGAAACCATCGCAAGCATGATTGCCGTCAGGTTATCTATCAGTATCCCCATCTTGATCTGGAGCGGGCCAACACCCGGCACATCTCCAAAATCGATCCAGTTAAAGTTCCAGACAAGCTTGAATGCCGGATCATAACCAATCACAATGACATTCCAGAAAATCCAGGCTGAAATGACAAATGTCGCTCCCAGAAAACCCACGGCAAGAAAATCACCGTTTCGCGGCAGACGACGGTTGAAAAATATCAACAGTACGAACGAAAGCAGCGGAAGCAGCAGTACGATTATTGATAACTGGATTAAATTGTGCATATCTTTTTTGCTTTACAGAAACAATGGGACCAAATTCCCCCGTTACAGCCTACTCTTTCATGGAATCAATACTGGAGACATCCACAGTATTGAAGGTTTTATAAATATTGATGATAATCGCCAGAGCAATTGCGGCTTCAGCCGCAGCAAGAACAATGACAAAAAGGCTGAACATCACTCCTTCCATATCCCCGCTGTATTTGGAAAACGCAACCAGATTGATGTTCGCTGCATTAAGAACCAGTTCCACTCCCATAAGCACGACAATAGCATTCTTGCGGGTTACGATCGCGAAAAGGCCCAGGCCGAAGAGTATTGCCGATATGACGAGATAGTGGTTGAGACCTATTGTGCTGAAAGATTCCATGGTAACCTACTTTTGATTCATTTTCCGGGGTTTGTCAAACCTGGCAAGAAATGCTGCGCCGATCAGTGCAAGCAACAGCAGAATCGACACCATTTCAAAAGGGAGTACGTATCGGGACATGGTCTCGAAACCGATTCTTTCCACCACACTTTCCTGCAGCTGGTTGGCCGTCGTAAACCAGTCCGCCCTCGTCAGAAAGGTATAGATAAGCCCACCGGTTATGGCAAACAGCAACAGCACACCGGGAATGATATTCAGCACCTCCGTCTTCAGTTCGGTCATCATGATCTTGTTGGTAAACATGACCCCGAAAAGCAGAAGCACCAGAATGCCGCCGACGTACACGACAACCTGGGTTACGGCAATAAAGTCGGCACTCAGAAAAACATAAAGCGCAGCCACTCCGAAAAACGTAAACAGGAGAGAAAATGCCGAGTAAATGATGTTTCTTGAAAAGACCACAAAAGCAGCGGAAAAGACCGTTATTGCGGCAAACAAATAAAAGATTACTGTATAGGTCGTATTCGTCATGTGCTATACACCCATTAGTGTTAAAACTGCGCTTATTGTGAACCTTTTTCAGGTTCTGCTTTCGGTGCAGGTTTCGGCTTGGGTTTCGGTGCCGGCGCTGCTTTTTTCTCGGCTTCGAGTTTCTTCCGTTTCGCTTCGGCTTCCAGTTTCGTCAAATTGCCGAAATGGTAAATCAGGTTCTCACGGCTGAACTCGGAAAAATCACTTACCTGGGTATGGTAAAGACACTCTGTAGGACAGACTGCAGAGCAGATACCGCAGGTCATACACTGTGCCACATCGATATCGAATACCGGAACCCAAAACTTTTTTTGCTGACCACCCGATGTTTTGCCGCAAACTGCAAGATCATCCTTGGTAACCTTGATGGTTTCAATGGTGATACAATCAATCGGACACGCCCTTGCACATTGGTTACATCCTATGCAATCGTCAATCTCGTTATAGAGCCTGTAATGACCGATCTTTGGGGTGGGGATTGCTTCTCTGGGATACTGGAGAGTCACCAAACCATCAACCTGGCTGAAATAGTTCTCCTCATCGATACCGGCATCACCTTTCCGTTTCACGGCATTGAAAAAATGGCGCAATGTGATCCCCATTCCGGTAAGAATGGTTGTAATACCGCTGCCTATATCTCTGAAATACTCACTCATGATTATCCCTGAACCCTATTTGACATAAATTTCCCAGACCGCGATCAGTAAAAATGCCAGAAAAGCAAACGGTGTAAGTACTTTCCAGCAAAGATGCATGAGCTGATCGACTCTCAGCCTTGGAAGCGTCCATCGCAGCCACATCTGGACAAAGATGAAAAAGAATCCTTTCATTACGATCCAGAATGCCCCCCAAACCGGACCGGTTGTCCAGTCATTGAGTAACAAAGGACCGATATTGGGCAATGGAGAATTCCAACCGCCGAGAAAAACAATTGAAATGATCGCCGAGACCATGAACATGCTGCCGTACTCGGCGAGAAAAATAACAGCAAATTTCATGCCTGTGTACTCGGTAAAATACCCGGCAACAAGCTCCGACTCGGCTTCAGGAATATCGAAGGGTGCACGGTTTGTCTCGGCAAGCGATGCAATGAAATAGATGATAAACGGAAGCCATGCGATAGGATTCTGAAACAGGAAGAAATGTACAAACCCGTATTCACCCTGTTGGAGCAGGTTGAACTGCTGCATGCTCAACGTACCGGCCATCATGGCACCGCATAAAATGGCAATTGCTGCGGGTATCTCATAGCTGACGATCTGTGCAACACTCCGAATGGCGCCATAAAGCGCCCATTTGTTGTTCGAACCCCACCCGGCAGCCAGAATGCCGACAACTTCAAGAGCGACGATACCTATTGCGTAAAACAGCCCGACGTTCAGATCGGCACCGATGAATGCCGGTCCGAAAGGCAGAACCGCAAAAGCAAGAAAAGCTCCCACAAAAAGTATTCCGGGCCCGATGACAAATAAAAACTTGTCAGCCGACTTGTTGACGATATCCTCTTTCTGGAGCAACTTGAGGATATCGGCAAGGGTCTGTAAAATACCCCACTTACCGACTTCCATCGGACCGAGCCGGTCCTGCATGAATGCTGATATTTTCCGTTCACCGTATACACCATAGGTAAGGGCGTAGAGCGCGATAAACACCAGTGGAATCGCGGCTATAATGATAAGCCCGAACGGTAGTCCAAACAGGTAAAGCTCAGAGAGTGCGTCGGACCAGGCATTGAGGCTTGTACTCATAACAAAAGGAAAACTGTTTGGCAGAAGAGCTCCGGTACTCATCGGTCAACCTCCCCGAGCACAATATCGATGCTTCCTATGATT
>JAKSDC010000087.1 GCA_022360275.1 Chlorobiales bacterium | reverse complement strand
TTGTCGATGCCCAGTCCCCAGGTGATCACGGCCGGCCCGGACGTGGCGTAACAGCGGGCCGATTTGAGGATCAGGCCGGGGTCCAGCCAGGTGATTTTCGCCACCCTGTCAGGCGTATAACCGGATACAGCCCTTTTCAGCGCCTCAAACCCCGCGGTCCACTGCTCCACAAAATGCCGGTCATACAGTTTTTCCTCAATGATTATACGCAACCATCCCAACATCAGGGCAACATCTGTCCCGGGCCGGATCGGCAGCCATATGTCCGCCATTTCCGCCTCACGAATACGGCGCGGGTCGATGACAATGAGTGCGGCCCCCTTTTTTTTCGCCTCAGAAATCTCTTTGAATTCACCGGTATAAGATTGAGAACTTGCGTGCCCCCATATGACGATGCACTTTGCCCGGCCCATGTCTCCAAAGGGCTCCCCGCCATAGGTGGCATAGTCCACCGCAACACTGGGGCAGTAACAGACATTGTTCGCTCCGCAAGTGTTTGGGGAGCCGAACAGGTTGAAAAAGCGCCTCTGGTCCCAGTGATAGGTGCGATCGGTTCCATGGGTAAACGCCAGGGTTTCAGGACCGTATTCCCTGCGGAAGGTGTCCAGTTTGCCGGCGACTTCATCCAGTGCCCGGTCCCAGCTGATCTGCCGCCACTCTCCTCCCCCACGCGTTCCCGTACGTTTGAGGGGGTGTTGATCCTGTCGGGATGGTAGAGGTGGTCGATCATCAAACGGCCCCTGCCGCATATCTTTCCTCCTGTGACGGGATGGTCCTTGTCTCCCCTGACACTGACGGCCTTTCCATCTTTGAACGTAAGGACAAGTCCGCATTTCCAGTGGCAGAGGCGGCAATAGGTTCTCCTGTTTTCAGCCATATACGCGATCTCCTTATCGAATAATCCAGGCGTTAGAAACTTGCCGGGTTTTTAAAGTTTTTATCGAGAAAGCTGCCTTCAATATGGTTGGCCATTTCAATAAAGCGGCCTGAAGGCATAGAAAATGCGATCATATCGTCAGGAATATAGTTCCTGGCCACCACATCAAACAGCCCGATGACACTTTTGGGGTTGTTTTTAAATTGTTCATGGTACGGAATTGTAAACAGACACTGGCAGGCCGAGCAATTGGGAGATATTGTATTATCGTTGGAGAGCCTGTCGTAACTTGACAGGGTTGCCAGTTTCAGCAGCTGGGCCGGGTTCCGGGGGAAGATATTTACAACCTCGATCTCCCTGCCGTCATCGATATTGTCCAGCCTTTCCATATACAGATATTTGTCTTTTGGCGGATGGATAAGGGTGGCGGTCTCCCGGGTATAGGCTTTTGAAATTTTAATCGTCTTAAAAATCCGTTCTGTTTCAGCGAGAAAAATCCCGCCCTCATCCTCGATCTCAACAAAACCGAAATATTCGGCAGGACCGTTGCATGCATTGTCATGATCTCCGGAGAAACGGATTCTTTTTCCTTTATTCATCACCATTTTGGTATACATGAACATGCAGACCCACCTGCTTTTCCTGAAGATAAATGAATCTTCGATTTCCTCGGATGAAAAATACCAGCCAACAGCCGGATAATTAAAAGATACGACTTCTGAGAATTTACCAAGACTCTCTTTTACCAGTTTTGAATTCATCATTTCCACCTTTCATTCCGGTTATGCGTTCAGTCACTGGCATAACAGCAATATGTGTTCCAAGGTATAAAATTCCGATATTATTCATATTATAGAGGTGGGTCTTGATTGTCTATGAAATATGATGGTTTTTTCTAC
>JAKSDC010000208.1 GCA_022360275.1 Chlorobiales bacterium | reverse complement strand
GGAAGGAAAATTTTCAAGCCCCTTTTTAAGGACGAAACCGATGTTTATGATATCGATATTCCAGTCTCATCCGATCCCAAATCACCTGATCCCCAGTATTGGTGCATATTGGATGATTTGACAAAAACGAATTCCGAAGCCATTGCTACGAACTATGTTGTTAATGGATTCGATCCGGGTTTGGACAGGGTCCCCATGGCAACGTTCGGGAGTTTCAAGACCTATGACAGATCAGAGATTGAGAGCTACCGCAGTATTCGAAACCTGTTTCGGGAATACCTGGTCAGCTCGAAAAACAATCAACCCATATCGATCGCTGTCTTCGGGGCACCAGGGTCAGGCAAGACATTCGGGGTTAACCAGGTCGCGAAAAGTATTATGCCTGACAGGTTGAGTAAAATCGAGTTTAACCTTTCCCAGTTCGGTTCAGACAGGGACCTGATATCGGCCTTTCACAAAATTCGGGACATTGTCTTGACCGGGCAGATTCCCATTGTTTTCTTTGATGAATTTGATTCCGGTTTTAATGGACAACTGGGATGGCTTAAATACTTCCTGGCCCCCATGCAAAAAGGGATTTTTAGGGAAGGGGAAACGGATCATCCTATCGGAAAGGCCATTTTTGTTTTTGCAGGCGGCACCAGCAGGACATTCTCCGGATTTTCAGGGGGAAAGACCAACGATCCTCTATTTATCAATGCAAAGGGACCTGATTTCGTCAGCCGGTTAAGGGGATTTATCGATATCAAAGGTCCGAATCCGGTGGACTCAGATGACCGATTTTTTCATATACGGCGTGCGTTATTTATACGGCAGATTTTATACAAAAAGGCCGGCCATATTTTTAACAATCAAGGCAGACTAGCCGTCAATGAAGGTGTGCTGAGAGCCCTGATAAAAATCCCGGAATATAAAAACGGTGTTCGCTCGATTGGTGCTATCGTGGACATGAGTATGTTATCCGGGAGAAGAAGTTTTGAACAGGCCGCATTGCCATCTCGTGAACAGCTCAGTATCAATGTTGATGCTGAGCTGTTCGCACAACTTGTCATCAGGGATTCAATCCTGGGCGGACTTCGTGAGGCATTGGCCATGTCCATACATGAAACCTTTGGAGATTTAAAAAAAGGCAGGGAGCATTCGGTTAAGCAGATTACAAAGTCATGGGATTTGCTGGATGAAGAATCCAAAGAGTCCAATCGATT
>JAKSDC010000055.1 GCA_022360275.1 Chlorobiales bacterium | reverse complement strand
TTCCAGATCCCTGTCCTCCAATGGCCTATGGGTGAACATGTCACTCTCTGCCTTCCGGTTTGGGCCGCCATTCCTGCCCGGCTGTCCACCCTTCAGATGCCGAGCTGATACAGTCATACCTGGGGATATAAGGCTTTATGTCGAGAAGCGGAGTCCCATCAAGCATATCAGGCCCCTCGACCAAAAGAATATTTTCTTTACGGCCGAAAAGTTTGACAATTGAAAAGCCGATACCGTTTGGCCTGCATGGATGTCTCGACGCATAAATGCCACGCGGTACGTCCCCCAGAAAAGTAGACCGGACAAGATCAATCTTTCCCGCCCGGTCAAAATGATAGAGCAGATAAATGTGGGAAAACGTTTCAATATCCTTTAAGCCTGCCTCGTATTCTCTGAACACTTCAACATGCCCTGTAGAAGCAGAAGAAAAGAGCGGCTGAATGGGACAATCCTCTTTGGTCTTGTATGGCGTGTGAATGATGCCGACAGGTTTCATATTTCATGGTTTATGGGACAAATATACCGCAATATTGCTTTACAGCATAATACTATACATCGAAGAGGCGCATAAAGGGCACCTCTTGCTCAAGGCAACAGCGAGTTTAATTAACACCTTCTTGCTCCTTTCTCCTGCGAACAAAGTGAGCTACTACTTGCTCCTGCATTTTACAACACCTTGACGACAAAGTAGACCCCCGTGAGGATCATGATCAGGCTGGCAAGTTTGTAGAGCCTGTCGCGTGCTTTTGCACCGAAGTAATTGATAACCTTGCCGACAAGCAGGAGCGCCGGGGCCGTGCCGAGCCCGAAGAAAAGCAGCATGGAAGCTCCCTGAAGCATGCCTGCCAGGTGGTTTTCAGCATCCATGGACGCCCTTGCCGCTGCAAGCAGGGCTGTGTAGGTTAGACCGCAAGGCAGAAATCCAAGCACGATGCCCATGGGATAATAGGCTCCGGCAGTGCGGGGCCCCTTAAACATCTGCATGGTTTTGCTGATAATCGATGACAACCACGAACTGTTTTTCGAGGTTTTCCTTACCGGTATCCACCCGCCTATCGCAATGCCCATGATAATGATCGAAGCCCCGGCCAACGCCATAATGGCGTTCTGTATTTTCTCGATCGAAGCCGTCAGTACCAGAAACGATCCGGTCAGTCCGACAACTGCGCCCATGAACATGTAGGTTGTTATCCTCCCGAGGTTGTACAGAATGTGATGGAGATAGCGCAGATTCTGCTCTCCGAGCGAATAGGCCGCGACCACCGGCCCGCACATGCCGACACAGTGTCCGAAGCCTCCCGCAAGACCGGTGAGCAGCATCACGACCCAGACATTTTCCTCCATAATCGTTTACTCTTTTGGTGGTGTTTTACGATTATCGACAGCGTCGGCAGAACTTTTGCGTCCATTTGATCGGTCATCCTCGTCGTCCAGCATACGGTATTTCGGGGCTTCCGGGTCTTCGAACTGCCCGCTTTTCACCGCCCAGACAAACAAGAGCCATGCGGCGAAACCCAGAAAAAAGACGATAAATATCAGGAAGTAAGTGGTGTACATGAAAAAAAGTCAAAATTCGAAAGGTGAAAATCAAAAAACTGGATAGCTTGACAGCTTGATTGCTTGTTGGCTGAATACTCTCTCCTCAGGGCACCTCTATTTATTGTCATCAGCGGTTCAAGTGCAAGGCGAACGGAGCACAGAAACCCCTCCCATCCGCTAAACGAAGCAACTGAATCGCGGAATAAATAAAGAGAGGTGCCCTCCAGTTGTCTCTCGTTACTTGTCAGTGTTTCAGAACCTTCTCAATCTTAAAGCATTTCCCACCACAATCAGAGAACTCGAAGCCATCAGCAGTGCCGACATAATCGGATGCAGGTACCCGGCGCCCGCCAATGGCAATGCAACGAGATTATAGGAAAAAGCCCAGAAGAGGTTTTGGCGAATAATCCTGAAACATCGTCTCGAACCGTCAATGAGCGAAGCAATGAGGCTGAGATTATCCTGCATGATAACC
>JAKSDC010000014.1 GCA_022360275.1 Chlorobiales bacterium | reverse complement strand
TTTCATTCTACACAAAAACTCTTGCAACCCTTGATGAAACAGCACAAAGTATTTCATAACTTATAGTTCCGGCAGCTTTTGCAAGGTCTGAGGCCGAAGGGCCGTTCCAGCCGAAAAGGACAGCGTCGTCGCCAACACGGACGTTGCTGTTTTTGCCGAGATCGACCATGATCTGATCCATTGTGACTGTCCCGACCTGATTATAATGGTTTCCACGGATGAGAACTTTGGTCTGGTTCGACAATGTTCTATGGTATCCGTCCGCGTAGCCTGCTGACAGGGTAGCTATTCTGCTTCTGGACGGGGCGGTCCAGCGACGGTTGTAACTGATCGTTGTCCCGGCTTCCACATCTTTTATAAAAATCACCTTTGTACGTAACTCCATTACCGGCTTGAGATCGATCCGGTTTTTCACGCTATCGTCAGGGGGGTATCCATAGAGCATTATTCCCGGTCTCACCATGTCGAGACAGGCTTCCCTGAAACAAAGCAGGGCTCCGCTGTTTGCTGCATGTTTGCAGATGTTTCTTCCTGCATGGTGTTCGAACTCGGAGCAAACCTGGGTGAATGTTGCAAGCTGCCCGGCGGTGAAATCGTTCTGTAGCGTACTTTGAGCAAAATGAGTATATGCTCCCATAAGCCTCAGGTGCGGGCTTTGTTCGACGGCTTTCAGGAGAAGACCTGCTGTTTCAGGCTGTATGCCGAGTCGTCCCATGCCGGTGTCGATTTTTACGTGAACCTTGAGCGGTATATTATATGCTGACGATACTGATTCGGCAGCACGAAACATGTCGAAATCACAAATGGTCGCTTCAATATCGTGCTGTAGATACAGCGGCAGGTGGGAAGGAAGGGGGGAGCAGAATGCAAGAATTGCAGCATTTCCGGAAACAGCGCCCTGCTGTCTCAGGAGCCTTGCCTCTTCAATATTTGCAACTCCGAAATCGCTGGTCCCCAGACTTTCAAGGGTTTTTGAGACCTGACGGGCATCATGCCCGTACGCATTGGCCTTAACGATACCCATGATACGGCAATTGTCCGCAATTTTCTCCCGAATCCTGCGGTAGTTGTGCACAAGGTTGCTCGAAGAGATGATTGCTTCTGCCAGATACTCTCCGGGCAGGGCATTTTCATCTGGAAACGTTGTTGTATTCGCTGTCAATGGAATATTCTGTGTTCGTTAATCGTGCGTGAACGGCAATGCGAGGAGATGTCTGCGGTGCCTTTTAGGTAAAAAACATATTTTGTTCTTGTTTTTCAAGTCCATTACATTGTAGAGGCGTAAGGAGTCTTCAGCCGGTTAAATCAACTCCTGGAACCACTATGTGGCAAGAGAACATTTTCAGCAGGACAGATCATACCCCGATGGTGCAGGTCAATCGTTCGGCCCGGCACATCAAGCCGCAGATTATGGCGAAAGTGGAGTATCTGAATCCTTCCGGGACACATTACTGTCGTGTCGCGAACACGATTGTCGATCATGCCGAGAATGAGGGGCTTATAACGCCCGGAATGACTCTTGTTGACTGGACATACGGCTGCAGCGGTATTGCCCTTGCCATGGCTGCCGTAACAAGGGGGTATAAGGTGCTCCTGGTTGTGCCCGACAAGATCTCCCGGGAAAAACAGCAGGTGCTCAAGGCTCTGGGAGCTGAAATTGTCATTACCCCGTCCGATGCGCTTCCCGGTGAACCACGAAGCTGCGTGAACGTCGCGGAAAATCTGGTTCACAATCTGCCGAATGCCTTTTTTGCCAATATGTACGAAAATGAACACAACCGGCAGGTGCACACGGAAAAAACAGGGCCGGAAATCTGGGAGCAGACCGAGGGCGGAGTAACTCATCTTTTTGTTCCGGTTATTTCAGGTGCGATGATTTCGGGACTTGGCCGTTTTCTCAAGGCCAAACGTCAGGAGACTAAAATTATAGGCGTCGAACCTGAAGGTTCGATTTACCGCGAGCTTTTCCATTCGGGAAGGCCGGGTAAAACAGACGGATACGAGCTTGAGGAAGTCGGTGGACTATGGGAATCGATACACTGGGATGCTTCCGTTATCGATGATATTGTTCAGGTCAGTGACCGTGATGCGTTTAATTGCGGCCGGGAACTGCTTCGTGCCGATGCTATTTTTGCCGGAGGATCCTCCGGTGCAGTGCTTTTTGCAGCGTTAAGGGCTGGCGCGCTGCTTGATGAAAGTGCGCGAATCGTCGTTGTTTTGAGCGATTACGGGGGCTACTATCTCAGCAAGATGTATAGTGACGAGTGGATGAAACAGAAAGGGTTTTACAGAAAAGTTGCTTCCCCGAAAGATGAGATCACGGCAGAAGATATTGTTGGGCTGAAAACCAGGAAAGATCTTATTTTCGCACATCCCGAGCATACCCTTTCCGAGGTTTTCGAGATGATGCGCCAGCATGATGTGTCGCAGGTGCCGATAGTCTCGTACGGCACGCCTATCGGAAGCATCAGCGAGAATAAAATTCTCTCCATCCTGATTGAAAATGACGAAGCGATGAATTCCAAGGTTGTAGGTTACATGGAGCAGTCTTTTCCTGTCTGCAGTTCGCACGCAACTATTTCCGAACTGTCCGAAAAGCTTCAGGAGAGCGCTTCCGGTGTCTTGATCACACTTTCTCACGGCAGCCTTCAACTGCTTACCAAATCCGATCTGATTGAAGCGCTGACACACAAGTAGCCAGTTGCAGGGGCTGTTTACGTCAAAAAAACACTTCAGGTATCTTCCTTTGAGCGCTTGAGTTAGGTTTTGTGTTGCAATTATGTGGTTGTTTTTTTGGGGAGATTTACTTATTTAAGCAATCCTGAACATACATTATCTCTGTCACTATCTGCGGGGTGCCCTAACAGTAACCGTTCAATTTTTCATTTTCCATAGGGAAAATATGGTATAACAGGTATGGCTTCTGAAAAGAAAACGAGAAAAAACAGAGCAGTTGGGTATACGGAGAAGGCTGTGAATACCGAACAGCAGGTGCCTGCCGTTGAATCGAGAAAAAGACAATACATACTTGAAGGAAAAATAAAGCCCTGTTTTTGCGAAGGATGTGAAGAGTTGACCGAAAAGGTCTTTGTCGGCGAATGGAAGCCCAGTGACAAACCCAAGGATTACGATATTCTCTACGGGCTTGATTCGGGAAAGCAGGGAAGGAAAAAGACGGAAGATGAAGCGCAATCTGCTGCCGAGAACCAGTACTGGATCAGGTGTGTTTCATGTAACCAGGTCTATCTGCTCAAGGAATGGCAGGTGCAGATCGACAAGGAGTTGAATCTTCAGGAACTGAAGCCCGAAGATTGTCAGATGTATTCTCCTCACGGGATATATGCTCAGGGAGATGCGGTATATCATAAGTCGCTGGATGAGGTAGGGGTGGTCCGCGAGAAAAACGCTACCGGTAGCGGGGCGCATGTTATTATAGTAGAGTTTGTCAAAAGCGGAAAAAAGCAGCTGCTTGAAAATGTACAGGTGAGCCAGGGCAAATCTGGCCAGACCGAGTCTCTGACGGAAATTTTAAAAATGAAATTAAAACGATAACTGTGCCATAAGGGGGTGAAAAAGTTGGTAAGTGTCCAGTCGAATGATAACGAGTCTATTGACAAAATGCTCAAACGCTTCAAGAAAAAATATGAGCGGGCAGGTGTTTTGAAGGAGTTTCGTAAAAGAGCCTATTTTGTGAAGCCCTCGATCGAAGGTCGTCTGAAACGTTCGAGAAGCAAACGCAGGGCTCAGAGAGCCAATGAAGAACGTAACTCCTGATCGATCGATAATCAGAGAATGAGATACAAAGCAGCTCCGGGCGGGGTTGCTTTTTTTTTGAACCATGCAGGAATATATGATGCATTACAAAGGAGAAGTCAGGACTCTTCCCCCGGATAAGTCAATATCCCATCGTGCGGCATTGATTGGCGCTATTGCGGAAGGCACAACCGAGATATGGAATTTTTCAGCGGGATTCGATAACCAGTCTACCCTTGGTGTCTTGCGGGCGTGTGGTATCAGGGTGCGCCAGGAAACCGTAACTGCGGACAGAGGAAATACTGTCCGGAAGGTTGTTATAGATTCGGATGGGTTGTGGAGCTTCACGAAGCCGGAAAAAAAGCTCATGTGCAATAATTCCGGTAGTACCATGAGAATGTTTTCAGGAATTCTTGCAGCTCAGCCTTTCGAGAGTACGCTCGTGGGTGACAGCTCTTTGACGAAGCGCCCGATGCGGCGGATTGCCGATCCATTGCGTCTTATGGGTGCCGAAGTGGAACTTTCTTCCGAAGGTACCGCGCCGGTTGTCATACGAGGGACAAAGAGCCTGGAGCCGATCCATTATGAACTGCCGGTTCCCTCTGCTCAGGTGAAATCGCTCGTCACTTTTGCTGCCCTGCATGCCGAGGGAGAAAGCCGTATCATCGAAAGCTTGCCTTCGAGAAACCATACGGAGCTCATGCTTGGACTCCGGGTCGAATGCCTCGCTGACGGAAGGTGGGCTGTTGTTGTACCGGGGAGAATGAACGTTCCTGCAAAGCCGTTTCATATTCCAGGGGATCCTTCGGCAGCATGCTTCATTATTGCACTCGGTCTGCTGAGTCCAGGTTCCGAGATTCTTCTTCGGGATGTGTGTCTGAACCCTACACGTACCGGTTATCTCGATATTCTTGACGAAGCAGGGGCGGAAATTCAGTTGGAGAACATTCGCCTCACAAGGGGGGAGAAGATCGGAAACATTCTTGTCAGATACAGTCCGGACATGCATTCTTTAAGGATCGGCGATCCGGCCATGGTTGCGAATGTTATCGATGAAATACCGATGCTTGCCGTGCTTTCCGCTTGTGCAACCGGCAGATTTGAATTGCATAATGCCGCAGAACTGCGGGCGAAGGAGAGTGACAGAATCAGCGCAGTGACAAACAACCTGGGGCGCCTCGGGTTTGTTTGTGAGGAGTTTTCCGATGGTTTTGCCGTTACTGGTAAAAGTAGGGAGGTGAAAGGAAAAGTTTCTATCGAGAGTTATGACGATCATCGTATTGCCATGAGTTTCGCAATAGCTGATAAAGTGTTGGCTGCGGAACTTGACATTTCCGATGCCGAAATTATCGCGGTTTCTTTCCCGAATTTCTACGAGATTATCGAAAGTTTTGCACAGTAACTATTTCAGGCAAGCCGCCGACACATCAATCGGAGAGTTCTATTTTTTTGAGATGCTCGATAAGACAGGCATTGAACTGCTCGGGCTGTTCCATGCTGGAAAGATGACCTGCTTCCGGGAGAAGATGCAGCGTTGAGCCGTGCACCTGCTGGTTCATGGACTCCGCCAGGGAAGGCGGCGTCAGTTTGTCCTCCGTGCCTGTAATAAACGTGACGGGGCAGGTGATGGTTGCAAGCGACTTTACAGAATCGATCCTCGAAGCGATTGCCTGCATGGCAGCAGCTATGGTGCTGCCGGGCTGCCGCATGACAATTTGCCTGAAGGAGTCGACGACGCCTGTTTTTGATGTATAGGTTTCCGGTGCAAAAACGTTGGGCAGCATCCTGACGACGGCTTCTTCCGGGCCATCTTTCCTGACGGCAGCGATAAAGTCTCTGCGGTTGGCAAGAGCATCCTCATTGTCCTGTTCCGCTTTTGTATTGCAGAGCACCAGGGACGCGACTTTTTGCGGGAACATTCGCCAGAGCTCGAATGCCTGGTAGCCGCCCATGGAAAGTCCGACGACGTTTACCCTGTTGATGTGCAGCGATGCCAGCAAGGAAGAAATTTCTTCGATATAGTCGCGAAAGACCCAGTTTTCTCTCGGCTCCGAACTTTCCACCCCGTACACATTCGGCGCTATTGCGGGAATTCCCTCGGTTTCAAGTGCGGAGAGCTGGGGCGACCACATCTCGGATGAGAGCGGGAAAGCGTGCAGCAGCAATACTGCATGAGCCGAAGAGGCCATAGAGCCAAGATGAACTCCTTTGTAGCTCAGCATGACGTTGTGTTTTGGAGGCTTTACTTTTCTTGTGAGTCACTGGATTTCGTTTGTCCACCACCACCTTTCGCCTGATTTTTTATCTCCTTGAGAATGGCGTTGGCATCGTTGAGAATCTTGCGTGCTTCATCCCTCGCATTTTCTATAATCTCTTTCGAACGGTCTTTTGCTTCGTTGTCATAGATATCGCCATGTTCGTCACCATCATAGAACTCAGCGGCCTTATCGGTCGCCATGTCAAGGGCGTGTCGCAGTTTGCCTGTAATGATCCGCTGCGTTTCCTGACCCTTGTCGGGGGCGAAAAGCAAACCCATAACCGTTCCGATAGCTGCACCGAGAGCTGCACCGTAAAAAAGTCCCTTATAATAATTGTCCTGATTGTCCATGATATTCTCTCATTTGTTTGGGTATAAGGTATCTTGAAAAACATGTATAAACTGTTCTTGTTACTCCGGATACCCCTCTGCATATGTAATGTAAAAAAATAACCTGAGTCGAGCGGTTTTCAATTTCTGCCTGGTGCATACGTGTTATCCCTGGTGCAGCAATTCGAGAATCTCGTCCCTATGTGACAGTATGTTTTCGCAAAGATCATCGCGACAGACGATCCGGAACTTTTTTGTGTACCGCTCGAATGAGAGGATAAAATCCGAGAGAAATACCGACTCCCCGAAATCATCAAAACGGATGTAACGTTCCGCTGTGACTCGTGGGCAGCTCAGGTGTTCATGACGAGTAGGGTATATCCTGAGTTCCCGGAGGTCGGCATAGTCGAACACATCTTTGAGGGAAGGCGGGTCGATAAGGATTTCATGGCCTTTCAAGTCAAAGGCGTACCGTTTGTTCAGCATTTTGCAGATCGCAATCTCCTTTTCCTTGCGGAGCTTATGGTCCGTTGCATAGGCGAACATCCATGTGACAGGTTCGTTGGCTCCATTGCGGTAGGGCGGAAGAGCAAAAGAGCGCTTATATATTTTTCTCTGCATGACGCTGTGCAGGAGTTCGCCTGATGGCGGCCAGGTTGAGGAAAGGCGCTGGCTCAACTCATGGAGTACTCTGTCATCGGAGTTATCGTAAAAAAGCGTCCGCAGTTCTTCAGGTGAGAGAGCCGATTCATCGACCGCATCTTGCAGCATTCTGCGCAACATGACCGCAAAAGCACGGCTGGTATGATGCCAGTATACATTGCGCATCATCATGTATTTGGTGAAAAGCAGGCTTTCGAGCGGTGCAATACCTTTTTCGGTGATGGCGAAGCGATCCAGCTCGGGATCAGGAACAAACGATTCGACAAGTCGTTCGATATCTATACTGCCATACGGTATGTTGCAATGATGAGCGTCTCTCAGCAGGTAATCCATTTTATCAGGATCCAGGGTGCCGCTGATCAGTTTTTTAAACCTGCCTGATGCTTTTCCCCCGATGATATCCGCCACTTCCCGAGGGTTCACCTGCCATTGGTTTTCAAGAATTCCGGCTATGGGTGGGAAACCGTCGTGGTTTTCAAAAAGAAATCGGTCGATCAGTGACTCATGAACGTCGAAAACAGGCTCGTCATAGTAAATGGGGGGCTGTTGCTCGAGAACGTGGGCGTGCGGGTAGTGGCCGATATCATGAAGCAGGGCGGATGCAAGAAGCAGCCTGCAGGCACGGTCATCGAAAATGAGATCGCCTCCCTGGAGGCTTTCGGCAAGCGGATTGGTCAGTATCCGTTGCAGAATGAGTTTCATCAGATGATAGACGCCGATCGAGTGCTCGAAGCGGGTATGATTTGCTCCCGGGTAAACTTGCTGGGCAAACGAGAGCTGTCGGATGCCTTTCAGGCGGAGAAATGCAGGGTGTGCAAGAATTTTTTTAAGAGGTGAATTGAGCGGGATATGACCCCATACAGGGAGCCGGATAAACCCCCCTTCTGAACGGAAAAGAAAATTATCGGAAATCATGAAGGGTCGATCATACCATTAAGGCACCGCTATAAATTTGTTCCGCGACCTGATTGCTTCGTTGAGCGGATAGGGTGGGGCCTGTGCTCCGTCCGCCTCGCACTCAAGCCGCTCACGACAATTTTATAGCGGTGCCGATTATACTGTAGACGCTGCAGGGCGCTCTTCTGTTTTCAGATGCAGTGCACAGACTTTACGGAAGTGGTGACCGTAAATGAAAAGCGTTACAGCGAGAGAAAGCGACTCGTGTTGCCGGAAGAGCGTCCAGATGAGCATTTTCCAGTATTGGAACCGTTCTTTGCCCACAACGCCAAGCATAACCATGGACCGGAAAAAGGCCATCATCTGCCCTGGACGGAAGCGGGACTTGGACTTCGGCGGCTTGTATTCGATCAACAGTGTCTTGATCCTGCTGTAGTAGTTTTTTGGCGAATAGAGATAATCCATCATGTCTCTGTATCCTTGGCGGAGCGTCTCGATATCCATTTTTGGAACAATGTTCGTGGTATTATCGACATTATCCCCGGTTGAACTGCTGAGCAGCCTCCCTTCGGTTTTCATGCGTTCATAGAGTTTTGTGCCTGGCAGGGCCTGAAGCAGCCCGACCATGGCCGTGACGATCCCGCTGTTCTGGATAAACTCTATCTGCTGCTGGAAAATAGAAGGCGTGTCGGTATCGAATCCAACGATGAAACCGCCCTGTACTTCCAGTCCGGCACGCTGTATCCGCTTGATGTTTTCAAGCATGTCCCTCGAAGTGTTATGCTGCTTGCCGCATGCTTCCAGGGCCGAGTGGTCAGGGGTTTCAATCCCGATAAAGACCTGATTGAAGCCGGCCTTTACCATGAGATCCATGAGTTCCTGGTCATCGGCGATGTTGATGGAGCACTCGGTGTACAGTTTTGTCGTTGCTTTTTTCGACTCCTGCCAGGCGATGAGTTTCGGCAGCAGCTCCTTTTTCAGGTAAGACTTGTGCGCTATGAAGTTGTCGTCGACAAAGAAAATGCTTTCGCGCCATCCTCTCTCGTACATGGCTTCCAGCTCACCGATGATCTGTTCGCTGGTTTTGATCCTGATTTTGTGTCCGAAAAGAGTGGTGACGTTGCAGAAGTCGCATCGGTAGGGACAGCCTCTCGAAAACTGAAGAGCCATAGAGGCGTATTTTTTCATATCAAGCAGCTCCCATTGCGGAACCGGCGATGTTCTCATATCGGGAAATTCATCCGACAGGTACTCTTTTTTGGGGGTGCCCTGAGCAAGATCTTCAAGAAAGAGCGGAAGTGTGATCTCAGCTTCGTTCAGCACTAGGTGATCGACTTCCGGAAAGTGTTCAGGTTCGGAAGTAAAAAGAGGCCCTCCCGCCACGATCCTGAGCCCGGCATTTTTGCATCGTGTTATAACCTGTTGTGCCGACTCTTTCTGCACTCCCATTGCACTGATGAACGCAATGTCAGCCCACTCGAGATCCTTTTGCGTCAGCTTGGAAACATTCAGGTCAACCAGTTTTCTGCACCATTGACGAGGCAGCATGGCTGATACGGTTATAAGGCCAAGAGGAGGGAGAGAGGCTTTTTTGCTTACGAATTTCAGAGCATGTTTGAAGCTCCAGAAAGTATCGGGAAATTCCGGGTAAAGGAGCAGAGTATTCATACGGCCATCGATCGTTTCAAGGAATAGAGAACGGTTTTAACTAAACAAATAACAACTTTTGAAATATACAGATTGTTCCGCAGGAGTACATCACCGGATTCTCTAATACGTTGCGGTTCAATTCAGGGGATATTCCGGTTCGGATAGTCCATGATCTCCCGTGACAATGGAAAAGGTGGAACCCTTTTCGGGCAGGCGGGAGACGGCGATTTTCACCTCGAATGCGTCTTTCAGTTTTTCAAGATGAGTGATGAGCACGATTTTTTCAAACTCTCCGGTGATTCGGTGTATGGAGTCGATGATTGCATCCAGACCGTCTTCATCCTGGGTGCCGAAACCTTCATCGATAACGAGCAGCTTCAAGCCGTGACCGGTTTGCATCGAGAGGAGTTTCGAGAGGGCGATTCTGAGCGAAAGATCGATACGAAACTTTTCCCCGCCCGAAAAGCTGTCGTAGTCCCTGACTTCACCCTGAGAGTCTGAGATTGCAATTTCAAGGGTTTCGGTGATGTTTTTATTGATGCGCTGTTTCCGGGTGCGGATTGCAAACGTCATTTGATTTTGTGTGAGCTTGCCCAGAATGGTGTTTGCCTCCTCTTCAAGCTGCGGTACGGCATTTTCAATCAGGAGACTTTGGATCCCCCTGATCCCGAACGCTTCCTGCAGAATGGTGTAAATATTTTTTTTCTCCTCTTTTTTTCCCAGCTCAGCGGATAGCTCTTTTCTTTGTTTTTCTTTTTCGGCAAGATCGTCAAGGTTTTTTTTCAGGGTCTGCTTTTCGACAAGAAGTTGCTGCAGTGCAAGTTCGGCATCTTTTTTTTCCTGTTCGGCGCTCTCAAACTTCTTTTCAAGTTCCGGTTTGTCTGCAAGCAAAGCGGCTATTTCCTCAAGACGACTTTTCATTACTTGCTGTTCACTGTCAAGGGTATTGAAATCTTTCCTGCAAGTTTTGTGTTCAACGGTCAGTTTTTCAAGGCGCGACGTAGCCATCGCAAGCGCTCCGGCACGGTTTTCAGCGTCCGAAAGGGTTTC
>JAKSDC010000093.1 GCA_022360275.1 Chlorobiales bacterium | reverse complement strand
CCCCAATTCACGCAAACTATTTATTACAGCATCAAAATCTTCAGCTGCAACTTCAATCAGGTATCGGCTAGGCGTTTCTGCATAACACGCTGAAACAGTATCCAATGTGTCATTGCATGCTATGCCTTGAAGATCAAGATCTAATCCAATACGACCTGCAAATGCCATTTCCGCTGCAGCGACAAGTAAACCACCTTCACTACAGTCGTGTGCAGATTGAACAAGACCTTTATCAATCAACTTCGCAACAGCTTTAGCGGTTTGAGGGCCAACCTTAAGGTCAACGCGTGGAATCATCATATTGTGAGAAGTATTGCTATCGTTAAAAACAGTACAGTAGCTGGAGCCGCCCATTGCGTTGTCTGTTTTGCCAACAACCAGTAATACATTTCCACTGGCCTTGGCATCCATGGTGACACATTTTTGTACGTTCTCAACCATTGCCATAGCACTGACCAAAAGAGTTTGAGGGATCGTATAACGAACACCTTCGTCAGTCGTGAATTGGTTATTTAATGAATCCTTACCTGACACAAACGGCGTTTTATATGCCATTGCACCGTCGTAACACGCTTCCGCAGCACGTACTAATGAACCCATCAAGTATTCATCATCGCACCCTGGCCAGCAGAAATTGTCCAAAATCGCAACGTGAGTTGGATCCGCACCTACGCAAACGGCATTACGTACTGCTTCATCAATTGCCGCAAGTGTTGCCCAGTATGAGTCACCATTTTTAGCTACACCTGCGGCTGTTGCTTTTTCACTCATTTGTGCACCCATGCCGCAGGATAGAGCGATCCCCTTCATGCTACTAAGTTTCGGTCTAACAACGGAGGCGTCTCCAGGTCCATCTTGGCATGGTCCCACCAACGGTTTTACACTTGACCCACCTTGCACTTCATGGTCATACTGTCGGACAATCCAATGTTTTGAAGCAATATTGGGGGATCCGAGCAATCCCTTTAATACATCCTCATGATTCGTTGGAAGTGATTGAGTTTGTTCCTTACCAGAAGCAAATCCGCCTGCTTTTTCTGAATCCCATTTAGCTTCACGAAGTGGCGTAGGAAT
>JAKSDC010000046.1 GCA_022360275.1 Chlorobiales bacterium | reverse complement strand
TCTGGGGGCAAGGCAAACAAAGCCCCTTTTAGGGGCAACCCAAAGCCTGGCCCTCTGGGCCAGGATTTTTACTGAACATGGCGGCTAGTTCTTCCAAATTTACTTCGCCATCTTTGTTGTACCATTTGACGGTGTAGTGAACCATGCCGAAAAAAGCGAAAATAGCTACAGTAGTATGAATCTGCTCGAGCTTATGGTCAGCCGAGGCATCATTGAGAATGGTTTTGAACAACTCAACGAAATGCCTTTGCTTTTTTATTAAAATTTCGCGTTTGGGTTCGCTTAATGAGTTCATCTCATTGAGAAGCAGGATTTCCCCTTCTTTGTATCCGGCAAAATATCGGGTATATGAGTTAAGAACAGCTTTTAATTTATCTTCCCATAAAATGTCAGCAGCACAAATTCGCTTCAGGGTATTCGTAGAGTTCTCTATGGCATCATCCATCAATTTAAAAAGAAGATCCTCCTTGCTTGAGAAGTAATGATACAAAGTAGCTTGGTTCATGTTCAGTTCTCGGGCAATGGTGCGCATGGAAGTGGAATGGTAGCCGTTGTTGGCAAACAAATGGCATGCAACATTTTCAACTTCTTCGATTCTTTTTTGATTTTTGGTTTTAAGCATTTTGTTAAAATCTCCAGTTATTCAATCAAACGTTTGTTTGATAATAATTGTGCATTTTTTATTTGTCAATAGTTTTTCGGGTTTTTGTTATTTCCGATTAGGGCGTAGTAATTTTCTTCTAAGCCCACCCAGTCATAGAAAAGCTTGATACCCGCTTCGGCGTGGGCTGGGGGGGGAGTGTTGGGATCGTGCAGGGGGCCTTCGGTACCCTTTCACAATGTATTTTTTTTGGAGGTGTTGTGCCAGACGATTCGGTAATAGTTATCGGTGACACCTGGGGTGATGAAAATGAACTTAAAACATAAAAAACTGGGCCCGAATTAAGTTCCCATAAACATTCCGTGCAGTTTTGGAATTCCGTTCGCGATAACTGACCTATTCAAATTTTGTAGACAACCGTACTCCTCTGTGTTAAGGGAGAATAGATCCCTATAATCTGAGGAAGTATGATGGATATCCCTGAACAAGACCAAGAATCTCAAACAGCAGAGAAAAAATATAAAAGCCCAAAGTGGAAACTTATTAGATTTTTTGAAAACAGTAGGAATGACTGGAAAAAGAAAGCCAAAGAGGCAAAGTACCAGATCAAACTGCTCCGCAAGAGGGTTAAATACTTA
>JAKSDC010000015.1 GCA_022360275.1 Chlorobiales bacterium | reverse complement strand
GAAGACCGCTTCCTGCAAGAGCAACTCACCGGCTACGAAGAATATTGCCGTAAGGTCAAATGGCGGTTGATGCCGTATGTGTGGTGATTACGTTTTTTACCGCGTGTTTTTCTGCAATGATCTCTTTAACTCCGCTTCATGCGGTTCATACTCGCCCAGATGCGCTCGCATCAGGCTTTTCCAGAGGATTCCATGATTGGGTATAAAGAAGTGCAGCAGTTCATGGACGATTACGTAATCCCAGACCCGTTCGTCCATATCGAGCAACTCGGCATTGAAATTCAGACGACCTTCGGTGGAGCAGGAAGCCCATTTATTTTTCATGGGCCGGACACCTAGCCATACTACCCGGACATCGAGCTTTTCAGCCCACTCGCGGACGCGCTGCTTGAATCTGGTTTTCGGGTTTTCGGCAGTCATGATTCAAATACGGTTTGCCCGTTCCAGGAGTTGGAACAGGTAGTCAACAATTCCCGTTACCCGGTCGAGGTCGTCTGATTGAGCGAAGATGGTAAACGTGATTTTTTTTCGAAGCTCACGCATTGACTTTTCGCTTTTCAGCCAGTTCGGATATTCCGCGAACGCAGTCCTGATCTGACGGCTTACCTCTTCTGCATTTTCAATTTTTTCATCGAGCAGGGTACGATAGACGAAAAAGGTCAGGCCATCGAATCCTTTTTCGGCCTGTTCCCGTTTTCGTTCTTCGTTGGTTTCGATCTCCTGCATCAATTTTTCGAGGGCTTCGGACGTTGTTGGCTGGCGGTTCTCGAATTTTTCCTGTACGGCCTGTGCCCTTGCAGCCATAGCGATAAGGAACGGATCATCACTTTGTTCCTCTGCAATTCTCTCGATGCTCTTGATGAGATTGATTACCTTCGTTGCATCTCCGCCAGATTGCGTATTGATGATGTCGATAGTGTTCGAATCGATTTTAACAACATCCTGGACCTCCCCGACGCCATAGGTGCCGATGTGCTCCTGGACCAGCATGTTGGTTTTACGCTGAAAATCGCGATCGACCTGTATACGTTTCGCATAAGCTTTGCGGACAATATCGTAGGCAGAAGAAAGCGTCGCATAGCTGTCGATGTATGGTCGAAGAAATGCATCCGGTGAGATGATCTCATAGAGCATTTCGATCTCCTTGTATTCCTTGAAAAATGCTTTTCGCCGTTCGGGATCACGAAAGTGTTCGATAAGGTTGTCGATATCCTTGTCGTTGAAGTTACTCTCTATCAGGCGAAGGTAGTCCGGTGCGATGTTTTCCATCTTGTTTTTAAAGAGCATCTTCAGGAGCTTGATGTCTTTGACAATAGCGTTGATCTCCTTGCTGTCGAAGGCAAGCGCTTTTTCGAGTTTGTCAAAGATGCCGACAAAATCAAGCACGAAACCATGAGGCTTGACCATCTCCTGGACTTCGTTTTCATAAGGTCGGTTGACCCGTGCGATGGCCTGCAGGAGGGTATGGTCGCGCATCGGTTTGTCGAGATACATGGCATAGAGCAACGGTGCGTCGAATCCGGTGAGCAGTTTTTCGGTAACAATGAGAATCTTCGGCTGCTCGGCGAGCTTACCGAAGCTCTTGCGAATCTCCCGCTCTTTTTTCTGGTCAAGGTGGAATTTCTTGAGCAGGGCTGAGTCGTTGTTATTGCCGGTGTAGACAACCCTGGAATAATCGGATGGCAGGAATCCGTCGAGCGCTTGCTTGTAAAGAGCGCAGGCTTCGCGGTCTACACCAACAAGGAAAGCCTTGTAACCAAGCGGTTCGACATTGGTAAGGTAATGACCGGCTACGAACTGCGCTACTTTCTCGATCCGCTGCTTCCCTTTCAGAAAGTTTTTCAGGTTCACTGCACGGTCGAGGATCTTGTTCAGTTCGTCGATATCGGCAACTCCTTCGGCTTCGGCAAGGGAGAGAAACTCCTCGTCCAGCGTTTCGTGCGGAACGAGCATGTCGTTCGGGGCAAGCTGGTAGTAGAGCGGCAATGTTGTACCGTCCTCGATGCTGTCGGCAATGGAGTACTTGTGGAGATACCCTGCGTCATCTTCACATCCGAAGGTTTTGAAGGTGCCTCTACCGTAGACGGTTTTATCAACCGGCGTACCGGTATAACCGATAAAAGTGGCATTGGGCAGTCCGGCCATAAGGTAATTGCCGAGATCGCCGCCCGTGGTTCGGTGAGCCTCGTCGATCAGTACAAAAATGTTCGACCGTGTGTTGATATCGGCAGGCATATCGCGGAACTTGTGGATCATCGTCACAATGATACCGCGGTAGTCATCTTTCAGGAGCTTGTTGAGCCTTGCGATGCTGGTTGCATGCTCAAGATTCTTAAGGTCGAGTGCGGCAAGGTTCTTGAGCATCTGGTCTTCCAGCTCGTTCCGGTCGATCATCAGAAGGATGGTCGGCTTGTCCGCTTCGGGTGCACGGAAAAGTTTTTCAGCAGCCTTGATCATGGTGAAGGTCTTGCCGCTGCCCTGTGTGTGCCAGACAAGGCCACGGGATCGTAGAGGATCGAATGCACGGTTGACGCAGGCCTCCACCGCGCTGGTCTGGTGCTGGCGCAGAATGTACTTGTTCAGCTCTTCGTCCTTTTCGGCAAAGACGATATACTCCTTCAGAAATGACAGTACCTGGGGGATGGAACAAAAGCTCTTTACCTTTGCCTCTAGCTTGCCGATTTCCTCATCCTTCCACTCAAAAATATTCCGGCGCACCGTGTTCCAGCTCACTCCGTAAGAGAAACCGATGGCATCGGTAGCGGTGAAGACCTGCTGCGGCACGAAGAGCTCGGGAGTTTCTCGATGGTAACGGCGGATCTGGTCGATCCCCAAGGCAATGGCTTCGTCCTTGCTCGCGTTTTTACACTCGATCACCAGTACTGGTATACCGTTGATGAGAAAAACAATGTCCTCCCGCGTGCCGTAGTGTCCGTTGTGAAATGCCCACTCCTCGGTGACTTCGTACACATTTCTCGAAGGATCGTCGTAATCAATGAGGATCAGGTCCCGCTCGCGATTCTCCTCATGGTCAAAGAACTTGCCACGGTTGCGTAGACGCTCCACAAAATCCCTGTTACCATAAATGTCAGCATGAAAATGCCGGAACTGCCCAAGCAACGCCCCCTCGGCTTCAGCATATCGGGGATTGAACTCCCGAACCTTGGCGCCGAGCAAGTCGTCGAAGAAAAGGGACAAACTTCCACTCCTCCGTTTCTCAGCCTCCTCACGAGGGACAAAGGTCCAGCCGATTTCCTCGGCATAAGCGAGGATGCGGGATTGAACGGTTTTATGTTCGGAGGGAGTTTGCATTTTAAAAGTTCTGTCTACATGAAAAATCGGTAATCATAGATTTCATTTGCGATGGTCGGAGAGAATTTTACAACATCAGCGAAGACCTTTGAATAAACTAATGTAGCAGGAAGAGTTTTATAGAGAGTATTGTTATTCCAATCAACTTTTGTGAGGCCAAGAACACTATAACAAGTGCTGTGCCAACCACCATCACCCGAAAACCGACGAAGCATAATTGGACGAGGAAGAGGTTTTAAAGCAGCCTCCTTGAAAACTGGTTGATCGGATTTTTTTTGATTGATGTTAGCAACGCTCCCTTGAGTCCATAGTAGGCATTCATTGTCACTGATTGGCAGATAAACACCTCGCTCAACTGGATAGGGAGCAGCATGAGGCTTGTCCTGTGAAGATTTTGGCCCGTCAAGCTTCAGCCCATACCACCGACTGCCCTGAATAATCTGAATTAGTTCAATTTCAGTCTTAGACCCAATCGCATCATAGGCTCCTTGAATCTCATCTTCAGTGAAATGCGAAGTCTTGTGTACAAAGAGCTTCTTTGGAACTCGCCCACTATGACTGTTCTGATACAGGAGCAGACTTCGAGATAAAACAGCCTGCATCTCTTGGTATGATAAATATGGATTCCCTTTCCGATCAAGGATAAATTCACGGGTATCATATGCCACAAATTCGAAACCAGTTCCATCTGGATCAAAAACTTGGCTACAACAGGTCGAATATTCATTCCCGTCTGAATGTTTCTTGATTGCATAGCTTAGACCAATATATGCCTCGTCCTTATCACAATCTGTCAGCTTCCAAGGAATTCCGCCGGCTTTTGCATAAAGCGCAACACTAATTCCCCACATAACATTTGCTCGACAAGGGCGTTCGAATGTAGCATCGTTGACAATTTGAACAGGAATATTCAGAGGTGCTAATCTCGCTTTCAAGCAGTCGTGTAGATTAAAACCTTCATACTCAAAGCATCTCGCCCAAGAACTCGGCAAATACAAAACAACCACATCGAACGACTGCTTTTGGCGTATGAGGCTACCCATTGAGTGGAGAATCGAATTAACCAAGTCAGGACCGCTTCGGCATTGTGCCAACCTCGAACATTCAGTACTTGTCGAACATCGAAGGCCCTCCGAAGGCGCAACCAGAGGGATCTGGAACAGCGGTTCAAACCCTGGATATTTTGGGTAATAGTTCAACGCTTCTTTCGGCTGTGCTGGCTTCGACAATTCCAATAGGAATGAGTCGAGACGGGGAAGCAAATCACTTGGAGCTAAATATGCAAGTCGCAATTGATTAGGAAAGCCAAGGTCAATTCCGTAGGGCCCTGCTTCAAGCAATCCTCGAAGAGGATGCAAGTCCCTTCGGCCTTTCGCAAAGAGGAGCAGTGGTTCCGGCAAAGCGAAATGTCCAGAAAGTTGAGTAGAAAAATTATCCACTTGCTCCTCTTCTTCGACTGTATGCAGTCCTTGTGTTCACGCTAAATTGCGCAGGATAGTCCGTGTTTCCATAACATGTTGCAAAAATGGTTTTTTCACCATGTCCAACAAAGCCACAAAGCAGTTCAATCCAGGCGTTCAATATGTTGAATGCTTGGACGTTGTAACGCTTCGATCTCTTATAGCCCAGGAAATCAACAACCTCTTTTCTTTCAGAAAGCGGAGATACCCAAATATCTGGTTCGATCAATAGCCACCATTTTTCATCCCGGCGCTCAACCTTCATTTCGAGTGCCTCAGCCCAAAGCGTATTTGCCCTGCCGGGAATGTTTCCAACAATAGTACTGGATGCGTTTCCAAATCCAACAGCTTTTTTCAGCGCGTCAAGTCGTGGGTCATCAATCTTTTCGTGATCAACAACAGCAAAATAGAACCTTCCTTTTTTACGAAGCATCAATGGCTTATCATAACACAAGGCTTCAGATAATGCATTCTCAATAAACGAGTGCAAAAAAGTCGAATAAGGTTTCGAGCGGATGATCTCGCACAGTGGATAAGATGAAATGGATTTAATGCGATCAGTAGCAAATAATTTACTGACCTCTTCAGAACTACCCCAAAACAAAGTTTTTTCAGCACATGTGATGATTGCGTTCGGTCGAGAGCTTCGTTTTATTTCATTCAACTCGTTAAAATTCAATGCGGGTTTGAATTCAATCGATCCACAAGTCTCTGGAATTTCACAAATTTGCAGAGCATTCATCCTTAAAATCGGATGTTTTATTCCTATTTGAGAACGTGGAATACATACTGGTTTTGCCTCAGCTGTTCGAACTCTCGCATCAAGCTTATCGCTTCGGGATGGCACCTGCCTCCAGATTTTCGATAACATGATGTCAAACGTTCCTGTTTCAATGATCTCAGCTCTCACATTCTTGTCCAGAGCATAAGCTACCAAGTCGCGAACATGATCGGAAACAGCTGAAAATGAGGTCGTCGTCCAATAAAGCCCTTGAGGAAAGGGATTCGATTGTTCAAGTGCGGAGTGAAACATCGCCATCACGTTTTTGTCACGTCCGCTGTATCCGCTAACGACCATTCCGTATCGATTACTTGCTGCCAAGAAGCACTTTTCAATCTGTTTATCATTGTCGCGCAAGTCCCCCGAAAGATTCTTGATGCTTTGATACCGAAAGTCACCATGAAGCTTGCAGTAGATTGGGAAGTTTTCTCTGTTCAAAGCTTCAAGTGCAGCATATGAACCTTCCAGATGATAGGCAGTAAGGCTTTTCTCCGCTACGTTTGAAAATGCAACTTCAAGCACTTCATCAAAGTTGGTTGTAAATACCATCCTTGTCAAGCCCAAATCAATCAACGCAGCGAGAGCACGATGACCTATGTTCAAGGAAATGTTTTGGGGCGATAACTTCGATACCAGATATTTCTGTTGCGCAGCGTAATCTTTCCCAAATATCAGTTCAAAATAGAACGAATACTCTTCTGCACTCCATAGTGCAGGGAAGCCTTGGCTGTCTAAATACCTCTGAATCCGATCTTTAACAGCTTTGTTATTTAGGTCATGAGACCTGATATCCTGATTTTCCTGAAGGCAATAATAACGACGCTTCAGATCCCAAGTAATATCGCTGGCAGTTGGCATTCCAGCAGTCCGTGATGTTCCTGCCCCCAGAAACCACATAAATTGAGGGGCATTCTGCACATAATGCGAAATAAACTCGCTCATTTTCTGATTTTGATCGGAACTCGTCATCCAGTTTTGTCGGGTATATGTCCTACTCTAATCTTCGCAGTCATCAGTACGTGAAGAATTGTGCGGAAAAGATCTTCGAGCTGTGTTTTCTTTCTCTCTGCTGTTGATGATCTATCGCTGACTGTATCAAGAAAAGTAACAATCTCTATTTGCTCAGTGCGCGAGGGTAATGCCATTGGTAGCTCTGCGAGCTTAGATCGAGATAAATTAGGTATTGTCGTGATGTTGCCGCGTCCGAAGTATAAGTTGGCTTCATTGAACGCATACCAAAACCAATAGACTGCGAACTGTGGGTCTACTTTTCCATTCTTGGATCGCAGTCGATGAAGGTGGTTTTGGTAATAGCAATTTTGGACCTCACCATTCCACATCGCCGTTCGGCCAATATCTCCACCCTCGCACGTAAGAAGATCTCCGAGGCGTAATTCTAGTCGCTTCTCCTCGACGTCCGAGAAGTTCATTTCATCGAGGTCAGTCAGGTCAAGCCTATTCCAGAAAACGTTTTTAGTCCGGAGAAACGGTTTCTGATTGGTCCCCTCTCGATTCTTCTTCGAGACTTGTTTTCCTTGTTGAATTTCAAAGGTAGAATCAACCCGATTTACCTCCCAACTCTTCGGCACCAACCCAATCTCGGTTTCTTTCTGCGGTTCGTTATGGAGGCCTTCGGTGAAGAGCTTGTGCATGAGGGCCTTTTTCAGCTCGGTGGTGGTTTGAATGATCCGCTCCTGCGCTTCGATCGCCCGCTGCACCGTCGAAAGGATGTGCGCGATTTTCTTCTGCTCGGG
>JAKSDC010000016.1 GCA_022360275.1 Chlorobiales bacterium | reverse complement strand
TTGAGTCTCATCAACAACATCCTGGACCTGTCCAAAGTGGAGTCCGGCCGCATGGAGCTGGAATACGCCCCATTTGACCTGTCCAAAACCCTGGAAACCACCATTGCCTCCCTGTCCCAGCAGGCCAAAAACAAGGGGCTGCTCCTGGATTTCAGGATTGAAAAAGGGTTGCACACCTTTTTGAAAGGAGACGCCAACCGTCTACAGCAGGTGCTGCTGAACCTGACCGGCAATGCCATAAAATTCACCTGCACCGGCGGGATCACCATCAGCGTCAGCAGCAGCGACATCCCCTGTGTCCCGGCAGATAAGACGCCCGCTGAAAAACGGGCCAGGCTGCTCTTCCGTATCGAAGACACGGGCATCGGCATTGAAGCGGCGCATAAATCAATCATTTTCGAAGCATTTGGCCAGGCAGACGTGACCACCTCCCGCAAATACGGGGGCACAGGCCTGGGGCTGACCATCTCCAGGCAGATCATCCGGATGATGGACGGGGATATCTGGTTTGTCAGTGACCCGGGCCGGGGAACGGTGTTTCACTTCAGTGTCTGCATGGACAAGGGGGCTGCAGGGGATATCCGGACCGGTTCAGCCCCCGGGGCCGGCGTCCCGGACCGGAAACAGCCCGCCCGGATCCTCCTGGCCGAAGATAACCCCGACAATGTGAAAGTGGCCCGGGCCATGATTGCCAGACTGGGCCACCGGGTGGCCGTGACCCACAACGGCACAGAGGTGATGGAACAGCTGCGGCAGGCGCCCTTTGACCTGATCCTCATGGACGTGGAGATGCCGGTGATGGACGGCCTGGAGACCACCCGCCTGATCCGGGCCGGCAAAGCCGGGGAGAAAAACCGGTCCATCCGGATTATCGCCCTTACCGCCCACGCCCTCACCGGCTACCGGGAGAAGTGCCTGGAGGCGGGCATGGATGACTATATTTCCAAACCCTTTGATCCCATGGACCTGGCCCGGATCATCGGGCGGGCCGGGCCCGGAACCCCCTCCCAGCCGGGTACGGCCCCGCCCCCTGCCGCCGGACCCCAAAAGGAGACACCGGTTCTGGACAGCGCCAAAGCCATCCGGCGCCTCTGGGGGGATACGGCGCTGTACGATTCCATCTGCCGGGATTTTATGGCCCGCTGCCCGGCCCAGCTGGAAGAGCTGGAGGCCCACCTTGAAGGCGGGACCCTGGAAAACGCCGTCATGCTGGCCCATACCCTCAAGGGGAACTGCGGAAATATCGGCGCGCCCCAGTGCCAGCAGATTGTGGCGGAACTGGAATCCGCGGCCCGGTCAAAAAACGCGGACCGGGCAAAGGCCCGGCTCCGGCGACTGGTCCGTGCCGCCGCAGCCCTGAAAACCGCCCTGTACGCCCACCTGTCCGCCGGCCATGATGACGACAATGCGCCGTCCCAGACGCATTCCGAAGCACGGCCCGGGGTTTGTGACGTCACCCTGGCCCAATGCCTGGATGATCTGGAAAAATCCCTTGAAAAGGGCCGGGATGATGACGGCCTGCTGGACTGTATCACCACCCACTGGCCTGAAGGCATTGACAACGCACTGGTTCAGGAGCTGTCCCGGCACATTGAAAACTTCGATTTTATCCCGGCGCTGGAGACCCTGGACCGCATGGGCCAGGCCCTGCAGCCCGCACAAAAGACCTAAAAGGATCCGATATGAGCAGTG
>JAKSDC010000097.1 GCA_022360275.1 Chlorobiales bacterium | reverse complement strand
CCCATCATCGTTATTTCTGCCGTATCGATACCGAACGGGCAGAAAACCGAACAACGGCGGCACTCGGTGCACTGATAGAAATACATATGCCACTCTTTGATGACCTCGGGAGTGAGCTTTCTTGCTCCTGCAAATCCCTTCAGGATTTTTTCGGCAAGCGGAAAGTCATTACGGTAGACGGAACGGATGAGCTCAGCCCGTGCTACCGGCATGTTTTTGGGATCTCCCGTACCAAGGAAAAAATGACACTTGTCGGCACAGGCCCCACAGCGAACACAGGTATCGAGAAACAGCTTGAAAGAGCGGAACCGCTCGAGGCGATCTTTCATGCCATCCCTGATGATCTTTTCCCAGCCATCCGGCAGCTTCCAGTCGTCATCCGTGGGAGACCACTTTCTCGGGTTCGGAAATCCAAGCTCCTCGATAAGCTCAGGCTTGGCGGGATAACACCAGTTTCCATCCCGGAACTCAACAGGCGTATCAAACAACTCCTTATCCGGATAGTCGCCTTTTACAAGACTCGGTTTCTCCTCGAACTCTTTTTTCAGTTCCGATAGTTTTGGAGCAAATTTCGGCATAATTATTCCTTTTCGAGCGGCAGGTTTGCTTTTTTCATCTTTTCACGGAACTCATCTTCGTACTCAGCATACGTCCTGAACTTGATATCGGGATTCCAGGGATTAATGTGCCTTTTTTCGCGGCTGTTGTTAGCGAGATTGCGTGTCGGGCTCATGAAAATCCCTCCCATATGCATCAGTTTGCTGAACGGGAAATACATGGCGAGAACACAAACAAGGAAAAGATGGACATAAAAAAGCGCCCCGATACCTTCGGGAAGCGTGAGATTGAAATGAACCAGATTGATCATGAGATCTTTTACCGACATGACATCAACCTTGGTGATGTAGCGCATGAACACTCCTACTATGGCGATAGCGAGAATCATGAGCAACGGGAAATAATCCGCAGGCAGCGATATCAGGCGTACTTTCGCATCCCAGAACCTTCTGATCACAAGAAACGTAACCGCTGCAATGACAACAACATCGGTAAGATAAAAAGCAGGAAGCGTCACATCAAGAAAACCGTCGGCATCCTCCAGAAACGTCACGAAACCGGGTACTTTTTCAATAAAGAAACGGTAATGGCGGAGCACAATAACAAGCATCGACCAATGGAAAGCAAGTCCGGCAAGCCAGAGCCACTTGCTGGAACCGTAGGCAAGTTTCGGCCCGTTATGCAGTTCAGCTTTGGTGTTTCTGAAAAGCGAACGGAACAAGAAAACCTCCGACAACACACGGGCCGCTGCTTCCCAGAAATTTGAAGGACTCTCAAGCTTGTCCCGTTTAATCCAGTCAAGTGACTTCTCCTGGCCGCAGGTGGTCGGTATCCGGAACGGCACGGGGCTTCTTGCCCAGTCAACCACCCGGTAGATAAACCCACCGATAAAAATCACGATTGCAATGTAAGGTATAATCACACCGAACAGAAAACCAAGCCCGGCAAATTGTACCGCCACATAGGGAATAAGAGCTAAAAGTACAACCATTACCAGAGGCATTACAGCTTTTTTCATGCTTTGGCCCTCCTTGACATCATGAATGTCTGCCGTTTGCTTTCTTCGACTTTTAGCTGATAGATTTTTTCACGGTGTGCCATGTAGCTATCAAATGCTTCGAGTGTGAGATGCTCCATACCGGTTTGAAACTCTTCCCAGTGTTTCTGCCTTATAGTTCCCGGAGCAGTTTCTCGCAGAATCGATTTCAGTTCAAAAAAAAGAGACATCGACCTTGACGGCGGAAAATTCTGAACCGCAAGGATTCGAGAGACCTTGTTCAATGCCTCATGGAGTGTTTCAGGGGACCCTTCCATCGCGTCCAGCACGTCCCCCAATACTTTTGAAAGAGCTTGTGCCAGAGGAGTACCAGTATGCATTTTTTCAGGAAAAAAAGCAAGAACGGATTCGTGCCAACGGCCGAGAACTTTCGCCTTGTTTTCCTTTATGAGCCTTATACACTCTTTATTCATAACACAGAGAATGAAAATCAGAGCCAGCTGTTGACCTGATGCTCTTCGACAAGCTCAACAAATCCTTCGTAATCGACAGCCTTTACACCTTCTGTCACCGAAGCGATGCCTCTTGCCTCGAGATCAGGCTGTAGTGCATAAACGGGGTTGTTTTTTATGGTATTTTCCACCAAATCCGAAAACCTGTTTCCCGCCTGAACGGCATAAACGCCGTCTTCAATAAAAAGCACAGGGTCACCCGGCTGTAAAAATCTGCAGCATGTCTCCAGAGTGCTGTTTTCAAATGGAGATTTATTGATGGTGTGTAACATTGTATGGCTTAACGTTTCGTTTTGATAAACATACAACAGCCTGAAACAGGGCTGCCATGTCGAAAAAATTTAATGTGGAACCACAACGTCCTGCTCGTTCATGAGTCTGCCGATCTCCTCTGAAGAAAGAACTTCAACGTCGACAAGCAGGTCGTCTTCCGTTAATCCGCGCTCTTCAAGCGATTCCTTATCGACATAGAGCTTCTCCACATCATACATATCGAGAGCCTTGAATGTCTTGGCAAAACCTTTAATTCCTATGCCGGCAGTATCCTGATCTTCCTTGAGAGCATACACGCCGTCACCGATGAAAGCAACCGAAAGATCCTGCTCATAGGCAGCCATGATCAGGATCATTTCAAGCCCTTCGTAGGTATAAATTGAACCGTGAGGCGCCCGGCGCATCACATGCATAATCTTTTTAACGTCTTCCATTGTAGAGAAATACGGTTTAGTCTCCAAAAGTTACTAATCTGTCATT
>JAKSDC010000030.1 GCA_022360275.1 Chlorobiales bacterium | reverse complement strand
TTGAACACGATATCCTTCACCATACTCTTTCCCACAGCCTCGTTCAGCCTGCCGATGATATTCCTTTTCCTGAAAGAAAGTTCGTTCCTCCATGAAGGGCTAAGCACCCTCACGTAAAGGATTCCCTTGACAAACTTTTCGACTTCCGTCATCTTTGCTATGGTTTCCCCAACAACGTTTTGCCAGACTTTCAATGCGCGGTGCTCTTCCTGGGCCCCTTTCATGCCGTAAACGGCATACACTTCATCGACAATATCGTTGAATTTTCTTGGAGTTCGTGATTTTTTCATGTCAGCTCCTCGACCGCCATACAATGAACTCCTTCAATATCCTGTTTTTCCGTCGCAGTGATGATCGATTGTCCTGACCCTTCAAGCAACTCGAGCACCTTTCCAACTCTTTCACTGTCGAGCTCGCTGAAAAGATCATCAAGCAGAAAAAGCGGTTTCTCTCCTTTAACCTCCTGAACAAATTGCTGCAACGCCAGCTTTAATGCAATAAGGAAAGTCCGTAACTGCCCTTGAGAAGCATATCTTTTTACTTCAACGTCATTGAGTGTAAACACGATATCGTCTCTGTGCGGTCCGAGCAAGGTTTGTTTGCGATACAGTTCCTGGCTACCGATCTCCCTGAAACGCTGCATCACGATCCTGGTGATTTCTTCTTCGGCCATTCCCGGAACCAGCTTGCCGAAAGAAGCCCGATAGCTGAATCCCGGAACTTCTCCCAGACCGAGCTTTTCATAGAGTGGATGGAAACAACCGAGCAAATGTTCGATAAAAGACAGTCTTGCCGAAACAATCGAGCCTGCAAGAAGCGACAGTTTTTCCGTCCAGGCTTCCAAGCTGTCGCTTTTGACATCGTTATCCCCGGAATAAGCAAGAAGAGTGTTCCTTTGTTGCAGTACCCGCCGGTATCGCAGAAGATCGTCAAGATAGCGTTTGTTTGTCTGGGAAAGTGCGTTATCCATAAATCGCCGTCTCTCCTGCGGTGCTCCGTTAACAACGGCAAGCTCCATGGGAGAAAACGTTATACATGGAATACGGCCGATAAGTCCTGAATATTTCTTCAGCTCTTCACTGTTGACCTGGATTTTTTTATCCGAAGTTTTCGCATAGCTGACTTTTACAGAAATTTCTATACCGTGTTCATCAACAAACTTGCTCCTCAGGAGAAAATAATCGGCCGCAAAATTCAAACACTCCCTGTCGAGGGACTTGTTCAGTCCTTTGGCAAGCGCACAGTAATGGACAGCTTCAAGAACATTGGTTTTACCTGACCCGTTCGGCCCGTAAAGCAGATTGATCCCGTCAGACGGGGCAAAAGTAAGATCGGGATGTTTTCTGAAATTGACGAGTGTTATCTCCTGTAAACGCAACGATAGGTCAGGTCTCTCAATTGTTGATTCTTACCGGCATGACCAGAATAATGAGGCTCTCATCATCTTTTTCCTTTTCCGGTTTCAGGATAACCGCAGTCGTTGGAGAGCTTAACTCTACAGCAACATGGTCTTCATCAATATGTGCAAGTGCTGCCTCGACAAATTTTGAATTAAAACCGATTTCTATCGGGTCGTCGTCGTAAGTGCAGGAAAGATCCTCCTGTGCTGATTCCCCTTCATTGATATTTTCGGCTGAAAGCTGCAGGGAAGATGAGGATATGGACAAACGTATATCGCCTATACTTGAAAATCTGCCTACCCGTCTGACAGAATCATAGAAAAGAGATCGCTCTATGGTCAGCCTTTTATCGTTTTCAAGAGGGATGACAGCTTCATAGTTCGGGTACTGTTCAACAATGAGTGCGGCATCGAGAACAAGGTTGCCTGTTGAAAAACGAATGGATTTATTAGTCGAGTCGATGGATATCCTTACTGTACCTTCACTAATCAGTTTTTGCAAGACAGATAAGGCTCTGGCAGGCATAACGACCTTTTGTTTTTCCGGTTGAGTGACTTGGCATGATTTTCTGAATCGTACCAGACGATGACCGTCGGTAGAAACTGCAGTGAGGTTGTTGTTTTCAATTTCGAAAAGCACTCCCATCATCGCAGGTCTCATTCCATCGACACTGCAGGCAAAAATCGTCTTGTGAACGATGTTGAGGAGGTCTTCAGAAGCAAGCTCAAACTCGATATCGTAGGTTTTATCCTGTTTTTCCGCTTTGCTCTCGAACGTACATGGAATTTTATAGTGTCCTTTGTCGGTAGCTATATTGACAATACCTTGTTCACTCATTTGCTGGCGTTCGACCTCGAAACTGACACCGGTATCGTACATACTTCTGAGAAAATCGAGAATAGTACGTGCTTTTATTCCCAGGTTTCCCTGATCTGTCGACTCGACTTCCATTGACGCTGTTATGGACATCTCCCCGTCCGTTGCGAACAGTGTAAGTCCTTGATTCTCGAGAGTGACATGCAGACTCTCATATCTTGGATCCAGAACCTTGTTCGGGATTGCTTGGGTTACCTTGTTTACAGCATCTTGGAAGGGCTTGATAGAGGTCGAAAATTTCATTGTATTCTTATTCTTTTATTTATTAGAAAAAAATTAGAATTGTTGTTGTTATTGAGTGTGTGGAAATCTTGATCACCCTGAATTTCTACTCGTAAGTCTTTTTTTTTGAACGGCTTAATTTTCTTTTTGGTATGTGGATGCACGTTGATAACTTGTTGACAGTTACTCACATTTACCAACACCTTCATAGGTGCTTTTTCTCTTTTCCATTCTGGATGTTGATAAGTACAGCTCTTCTCTTTCGGTAATCCACAGATTATCAGCAATGTATCCACACGAACGAGTTTGACTTGACTGGAAGCTAAACGGAAACGCTTTGGAACGCAATATTCGTCAGTCACATCGACATAATCTCGATACGCTTTTTCAGTTCCTCCACCTGGCTTCTCATTTCTGCAGAACTCTCGATTCTTTTATTAACGGTATTGTAACCGTGAATTACTGTTGAGTGATCGCGGCCGCCGAAATGGAGTCCAATGGTTTTAAGTGACGAGTCTGTCAGTTCCTTGCTGAGATACATTGCTATCTGGCGGCCTGTTGCAATCTCTTTTTTCTTGGATTTGCCCTTAAGATCGTTAGGTGTTATGGAAAAGTAGGAGCAGATTGCTTTTTCGATTGTTTCCAGGGTCAGCTGTTTCGACTGTATTCTGATGATATCTTTAAGAGTGGATTTGGTAAATGGCAGGTCAATTTCCTTGTTAAACAGTGAGTGAGCGGCAAGTAGCTTGACGATGCACCCTTCGAGCTCTCTGACGTTCTGAGTGACATTGGTTGCAATAAAATCAATGACATTTGCGTCGAACGTTACACCATTCTGTTCCAGCTTGCTTTGAATGATGGCTTTTCGTGTTTCGTAATCAGGTGGTTGTATATCTGCTGACAGTCCCCAGTTGAATCGTGAAATAAGGCGATCTTCGATTCCTCTGATCTCTTTTATAGGCCTGTCGGAAGAAAGAATGATCTGCTTGTTTGCCTGGTGGAGAGTATTGAATATGTGGAAAATCTCCTCCTGGGTTTTCTCCTTGCCGGCGAAAAACTGTATGTCATCGATAATCAGGACATCGACTTTTCTGTAAAAAGCAGAAAACTCCTGGATATTACCGTTCTGAATGGCATTGACGAAATCGATCGCAAATTTTTCACTCGATACATACAGAACATATTCGGAAATACTGTTTTCACGGACATGGTTGCCTATCGCTTGGGTCATATGCGTTTTTCCCAGTCCCACACCTCCATAGATAACGAGGGGATTGAAAGCATTTTGTCCCGGATTCTGTGATACCGACTTGGAGGCGGCAAATGCAAGCGAGTTGCAGTCACCCCGGATCAGGGTATCGAAAGTGTATTTTGGGTTGAGATGACTTTCAAACTTGGTTCGATAGCGTTCCAGAAAATCTCTGTCGGAAGAAACCTCTACCGTCGTGGAGCCACCATTTTCAGGGGGTTCGGATGTTGCCATGTTCTGATGGGGAAGTTCAATTGTAACGGGACGGCTCTGTGACTTGTCCATAACGATCGAATACATCAGCTTTCCTTCGGAGCCAAGAACATCTTTGAGGGCCTGTTTCAGCTGTGTTGAGTAGTTTTCTTCGATCCACTCGTAAAAAAACTGACTCGGAACTTCTATGGTCAGCTCATTATCCGCGAAGTGTAAAGGGGTAATCGGTGTAAACCATGTCTTGAATGCCTGATTGTTGAGCTTCTCTTTAAGAGCTTCGAGACAGGCATTCCATATCTGCTGTGCAGCACCTCTATCCGCACTGTTACCATTTGATGGTTTGTCGAGTAATACGTTACTGTGCTGATGCTGCATGGAATAGGGCCATTTGAGATGTGGATAAGCTGTTTGGGCGACCGGTCATCAACATTTGTTGTTCATAAATTACATTTTTCGGTGGAGAAAAAACAAATTGTTATCCGAAAAGATCAGGCTCTTTTTGCTGCCTGCCCAACGAATGTTGCCAACAGGTTAACTTTTTGTTTTATATGACGTTAAGTTCATTTGTTTTTTGGTTATCAACATTTGTTGGCGGGTTTTGTTGTCAGGGTTTTCAGGGGTTTTGGGAAGTGAAAATTTTTTTATCCACAAGTTATCAACATTGCGGGTATCTCATACCGGAAGCGATGTTGATATCACTTGTAAATTCCCCGAAATGCAGTTTTGCAAGGTTGGATTTCAATGATGATTGTGCTAAATTCAATGCCCTGTGATTTTTGAATGATCTATGAGAACATTGAGGAGTGTTTTACCATGAAAAGAACTTTTCAACCGCATAATAGAAAGAGAAGGAACAAACATGGCTTCCGACAGCGCATGGCAACCAAGAACGGGCGGAGAATTCTGGCTTCGCGCAGAGCGAAAGGACGCCGTTCGCTCAGTGTCAGCAGCGATATGGGGCCTCGCAAAAAGTAGAGTTGATGATTAACCGTCCCGCGGCATTGTGGATACTGCCAGTGTGCATTCATTGAAAAAGCATGAGATACTCAGGGGAAGTAAGCAAGTATCGAAACTTTTCAGTTCCGCCCGCAGTTTCAGGGGGAAATTCATCAAAGCGCTGTTTGCCCCGCTTGAAACAGGGTGCGGAGGAAAAAGGTCGCTGCCGAAAGTTCTTTTTGTTGTCGGGAGAAAAATCAGGCCGCATGCCGTCGACCGCAACAGGGTCAAGCGTTTGATGAAAGAAGCTTACAGGCATGAGAAGCCGGTTGCTGTCGATTGCGCCGGAAGCTATGCCGATGACGGAAAAAAGGTTCTTTGTATAGCATTTATGTACATCGGGCGAAACAAAACCCTGCCGTCGTCAGAACGTTTCAGAAAAGAGATCCGTGAGCTGCTTGAAGGCATAAAGAGTGTGGCTCCGGGTTGAGCTGTGTGTAGGTAATAGAGTAGCAAAAAATTATGGAACTCAATGCTGTCTGGAAGATTATAAACCAGGTGCCGATTCTTCTGATCAAGTTTTACCGGTCATATATCTCTCCCCTGTTAGGTTCGTCCTGTCGATTTTATCCTACCTGTTCAAGTTACGCCCTGGAAGCGTTCAGGATTCATAATTTCTTTTATGCGATGTGGCTGACCCTGTGGCGCGTGCTCCGCTGCAATCCTTTGTCCAAAGGCGGTTATGATCCGGTACCTCTGCCCGACGAAAAATTAAACTCTAAAGAAGTGAGATAATGGATAGAAATTCTGTCATAGGACTTGTGCTGATAGGTCTCATCATGATTGTATGGATGCAGTTTATGGCGCCGGAAAGAAATCCTGTCCAGGACATGACGGCGGTTGATATCACTGCTGTTGAAGAAACAGTGAATGGCCGTAACAACGTACCGGCATCTGCCATGCAGGACGCAGGAGGTACAGACAATTTCGGCGAGTTTGCCGATGTCGCAAAAGGTGAGGAAAAAGTGATCACCATTGACAATGAACTCTTCACGGCAGTATTTTCTTCCCGCGGTGCGACCCTGAAGTCTATGGTATTGAAAGAGCATTTGAATTCGGAAAGGGAACAGTTTGATCTGGTAAAAAACAGTGACAGCGGTGCGCTTTCTCTTTTCTTTCAAACCCGTGACGGTAAAAAGATCGACACAAGAGATCTGTTTTTTACGGTTTCTGACACTCAGAACGAGGTAACACTTGCCGGAGATCAGTCGTATTCCCTGACCTACAGGCTCGATGTTGCTCCGGGCAGAAGTATTACCGTTGTCTATACGTTTAGGGGGGACAAATATGCAATAGGTTATGATGTGCAGATGACAGGCTTTGACGGCCTGTTGCCGGGCAATGAATACCAGCTTGAGTGGGACGGCGGGTTATTACACTCCGAGAAAAACCATGAGGACGAAGTGCAGAACTCATGGGCATCGGCGTATATGGGCGGAAGCCTTCTCAAGCTCGATGCAAACGATCCTGCTAAGGATTATCGTGAAGAGCAGTCAGGGGTGGCCAAATGGATTGCCGTAAGGACAAAATATTTTGTGGCGGCACTGATCCCTTCCTCGCCGACCGAAGGTGTCTATCTCGATGGAAGCCACAAAGCCGGGGAAAAATTCGAGCATTATACCGCCGCACTGAAGTTCACGCTTCCCCCCGGCGAAGAGACCCATAAGGAATCTCTGGTGCTCTATGTGGGGCCGATCGATTACAATGTGCTTCATTCTCTGGGTGTGAACCTCGAAAAGATCATGGACTTCGGCTGGGACTGGCTGACCAGGCCTTTTGCAGAATACATCATCCTGCCGATCTTCAATCTGCTCAACAAATTCATCTCCAACTACGGTCTGATTATCATCATTTTTGCCCTGTTGATCAAGCTGGTTACCTATCCCCTGACCATGGCATCGACCAAGTCGATGAAAAAAATGGCGGCACTGCAGCCGATGATGAAAGAGCTGCAGGAAAAATACAAGGACAATCCTGCAAAAATGCAGAGCGAACTGGGGCGAATTTACAAGGAAGCAGGGGTCAATCCGCTTGGCGGATGCCTTCCGGTTCTCTTGCAGATGCCGCTTCTTTTTGCGATGTTCTACGTGTTCCGTTCGTCCATAGAGCTGCGGCAGCAGTCGTTCCTCTGGGCAAAAGACCTTTCCGTCCCGGACTCCATTCTTGATCTTGGATTCAGCATACCGCTGTACGGGGATCATATCGCGCTGTTTCCGATTCTCATGGGCGGAGCAGTCTATCTGCAGCAGAAGATAACCCCGACCGTTCAGACCAATGAGCAGATGAAGATCATGATGTATATTTTCCCGGTTATGATGCTGCTCTTTTTCAACAACCTCCCCGCAGGGCTCGGGCTCTACTATCTGATGTTCAACGTATTCAGTATCATTCAGACCTTTTACATCAATAAAACAACCTCTACGGAAGATCTGCCGGACATAGCACCTGTAAACCCTGCACCGAAACCGCTGAAAAAGAAAAAAGGCGGGAAAAAACGCTAACCCCCGATTGACAAGCTGCCCTGACTTCGTGATGATGTCGGGGCAGGTAACATAAACTGCTGCAGTATCCACCAGGACTTGCTGCATATTCCGCAACCGCGGAAATTGTTGCAGCCTTATTTGCGGTGATAGAGTGATTCACTGAGCTCACGGTATTGCGGGAGAGTAGGGGCATAACGCAACGGCTGCCGGACGGAGAACCGTGTCACTGCAGCAGGAAAGGGTGTGTGGGCACCCGTTTTGTCGGAACCGGTGCTCGGAGGCAGCGTTGGAGTCATAAGGGCAGCTTTGTTAACTCTGGGGAAGACTGAATGAGAGAAAGCAACTTACGGGATTTGTACAGAAAAGGTGAAACGGCTGAACTGGCTATTTCCGATATCGCTGAAAAGGATCATTGTTTCGGGAGGCTGGAAAACGGGACCGGTGTGCTTGTACGTGGCGTGCTGGCTGTAGGTGACAGGGTTACAGCAACCATAACCAAGATCAGGCCGGCTTACATCGAGGCGCTGCTTGACGAGGTGCTTTCACCGTCTTCAGACAGGGTCGAACCGGAGTGTCCGGTGTTCGGGGTGTGCGGCGGCTGCAAGTGGATGCATGTGAACTATGAGGCGCAGCTTCGATACAAACGGAAAAAGGTTCATGATGCACTTGTGCATATTGGCGGGATGCAGAACGTTGCCGTCAAACCGGTACAGCCGGCTCCGGAGGTCATGCATTACCGGAACAAGGTGGAGTTTTCCTGCTCCAGCAAACGCTACATCATGCCGGAAGAACTGCGGATGGAAATCCTCGAGAAACCCAAGGATTTTGCGCTCGGGTTCCATGCGCCGGGAAATTTTGAAAAAGTGCTTGAGATCGACCGTTGTTACCTCGCCCGGGAGTGCATGAATCGTGCGCTTGCCGTAACCAGGGAGTTTGCTCTTGAAAGGGGGCTTTCGCCCTATGCGGTAAAGGATCATGACGGATTTTTAAGAAACCTCATGCTGCGCTACAGCGAGGAGCAGGATATGCTCATGGTTAACCTGGTGAGCTCATGGCATGACGAAAGTCTCATGGACTCATACCGGGACAGGCTTCTTTCCGAAATGTCCCGCCAGAAAATGACCATCGTCAACAACGTTACCACCCGCAAGAACACGGTTGCCGTCGGTGAAAAAGAGTACCTCGTTCATGGCGAAGGGGTTATCCAGGAGCGGCTCGGTGATCTTCGGTTCAGGATATCCGCCAACTCCTTTTTCCAGACCAACACAAAACAGGCCGAAACCCTTTATGACGGCATCATGAACATGGCCGGACTGCGGGAAGACGATACGGTCTATGACCTCTACTGCGGAACCGGCACCATTACGCTTTATCTTGCCGAGCGCTGCCGCCGGGCGGTCGGACTTGAGATCGTCGAGAGTTCCCTGGCCGATGCCGCTGAAAACGCTTCGCGTAACGGCATCACCAATGCTTCGTTTTACGGGGTCGACCTCAAGAATTTTCATACCCTGCTCGGTACGCTCGAGGAGTTCGGTTTTCCAAGGGTGATCGTCACCGACCCGCCAAGGGCAGGCATGCACCCGAAGGCACTCAACACAATGGTTCGGCTCCAGCCGGAAACAATCGTCTATGTCAGCTGCAATCCGGCAAATCTCGCAAGGGACGCAAAAGAAATCTGCGCATCCGGTTACCGGCTCGAAGAGGTTCAGCCGGTCGACATGTTTCCGCACACCAGTCACATCGAGACGCTGGCGTGCTTCAGACGCACCGTCTGAGGCCATTGCGCGCGACCCTCTCGCAACGGTTTTTCACGGAACCGCTGAGGTTTGAGTGTTTGGGGCGTCTCAAACTGTGTGAGGAATTATTGGTTGTGCTTGCCTGTTGAGAGAAAAAAGAGTGCATCATGCGGATAGAACATTCTTTTGTCATCAAGCGTCTGCTCGCCGAGGTAGAAGCATCCCTCACCGATATATCGCACGACAGCGAATGGTAGAAAGATGTAGGTTCCGGCAGAGCCTTGAAAATCTGCGGACGCTTCTCGAAAGCCGTTCATAAGAACCGGAGATAAAACATGGATTCAGGTAAAAAGCCGGACGAAACGTTGGAACAGTATCGCTATTTCCTCAAAGACAGCATCCGCCAGACGATCAACTTCACGCAAACTGCGCAGAGCCGCAGGCTTCCTGCCCCGCCGCTTCAAAAACCCTGCCCTGAAAACGCGGTTCGTGTCGATCTGCCGGATGGTTTCCGGTCATTGAAGAAACTCTGTTCAGTACCGGTCGTCGATGCAATTGCAAGACGGGAAAGCGAGCGTTTTTATACAGCCGCAGCCCTTGGCCTCGATGAGCTTTCCGCTCTGCTCTGGGCGACGCAAGGGGTGCGCCGTGTGCTGAGTGAAGAGTGCGCCTTGCGCACCGTGCCGTCCGCCGGAGCGCGGCATTCGTTCGAGACATACATTGCCGCAGGCAACGTCGAAGGCTTGCCTGCCGGTCTCTATCGCTACCTGCCGTTTGACAATCAGCTTGTGCAGCTTTTTCTCGATGAGAAGATAGGCTCAAGGGCTGCCTGGGCATGCATGGCTCAGCGGTTCGTGGCCGCTGCTGCGGCAACCTTTTTCTGGACGACGATTCCTTCCCGCATGGAATGGCGCTACGGTCTGGCCGCCCATAAAGTCATTGCCCTCGACGCCGGCCACGTCTGCCAGAACCTCTACCTTGCCTGTACCGCCCTCGGCGCAGGAACCTGCGCCATAGCCGCCTACGATCAGACCGAATGCGACCGTCTGCTCGGGGTTGACGGAGAGGAGGAGTTTACGGTGTATATCGCGCCGGTAGGGAAGGTGTGATTTCAGGAGCCAGTAGCCAATAGTAGGAAGCTGTGACAGAAACTTGCGGTGGAATGCTCACTGTTCGACTGTCAGGTTGAGCGGCTGGCGCAGGATTTTGAAAGCGAGGGTGACTTTACCGAGCGGTTGTAGAAGGCCAGAAACGCCAAACGGAGGAATCATGGTGTCTTGGCCAGGAAGATGGCTGAACGGCTGATCTTTTGTGACGAGAACTGTTTTGACGGCTGTCGCATAGCTGGTGATCATCATATCGAAGGTTGAAGCGTGTCTGTCTTTTCTTTCGGTGTTTTTACGTAACTTCTTGAGAAAATGTCTTTTGTGGTCGAGGTATTGAAAATAGATGAGTCTATCTGGATACATTAAAAGGTGTTTCAAAGAGGGAACCCAGATTTCTCCGTTCAATGTAACGTGGGGGGCGATCCTTGCGGCGCCGGGGAACATTTTCTTTTACTTTCTGTTGAAGTACGGGTTCAAGATGGAATACGAGGATCTTGGTTTGCGTCTGACGGCTTCGGCTCTGTCACTGTTTTCCCTGATTCTTATTAGACTTGATAGCCCTCTCGCCAAAAAGCTCTTTCCCTATTACTGGCATTTTTCACTTATCTTCGTCCTTCCGTTCCTCTTTACGTTCCTGTTGCTCAAGAACGATTTCCATGAGCTCTGGCTCTACTGGGAAATCTTCATGATCTTTGTCCTGATTGCCTTTGTGCCGAACTGGCTGATTTTTCTGTTTGACCTGTTTGCAGGCGTGCTTTGCGGTATTGCTGTCTTTATGCTTACCACTCCTGATACCAGGCTCAGTCCGGATTTCGATATCCCCATGTACCTGACCGTTGTCTTGTTTACCGTTGTTGCCGGGTACCTTTTCAGCTACAGTAATCGAAAGGGGCAGGTTGCGCTGGAAAAAAACTCAGCCCTCCAGGCGCTTGCCGGCAGCATCGCGCATGAAATGCGCAATCCTCTCGGACAGGTAAAACTCAACCTCGAAATTATCGAGCAGCAGCTTCCTGATTACAAGCGAGGCAGTGCTTCGTCGGCGCACAAGACGCTCGACAATCTTTTTCAGGTATTGGACAGCCTGTATCAGCATGTTGCCTGGTGTCAGGTTGCGGTAAAGCGAGGAACCCAGATCATCAACATGATTCTGGACGAGGTAAGGGAAAAGCCGATACACAAAAGCGGTTTCATCTATGCCTCGGCAGCTCTCATCACCAGGAAAGCCATTGATGAGTACGGTTTCGAGTCCTGTGCCGAGAGGGGAAAAATCATTTACGATGGCAGCAGGGACTTCATGTTCAGGATCAGCGAAACCATGTACTTGTTCGTGCTTTTCAATCTTATCAAGAATGCACTGTATTTTCTGGAGTCCCGTCCCGATGCCAGAATTTATATCACGCTGGAAACAGGTAAACGGTTTAACTCTGTCAAAGTCAAAGATACCGGTCCGGGAATTTCACCTGAAAACCTCGACAAGTTGTTCGATCCTTATTTTACGGCAAGCAAGAAAGGCGGTACCGGACTGGGACTCTCCTATTGCAAGCGGGTCATGCATGCATTCGACGGCGACATTACCTGTCATTCCGTCGAGGGAGAGTATGCGGAGTTCGTCTTGACGTTTCCGGTTGTTACTGAGGATGAACTGCGTACAAGTCACGATGAGATGATCAGGGAAAACAGGGCCCTGTTCGAAAAGAAGCGTATACTTGTGGTTGATGATAAAGCTCCCGACAGGGATGCGGTGCGGGGCGCACTTCTCCCGCTTGGCGTGATGGTGGATGAGGCGGCCGATGGGCAGGAAGCAGTTGATAAATTGTCGGAAGCAGACTACGACCTTGTTGTCATGAATCTTGCTATGCCGGTCCTGGACGGCTATGAGGCGACTGAAATGATCAGAAACGGGAAGGCTGGTGAGCAGGCAGCAGCCGTTCCTATTATTGCCTATACGGAACAGCCCTATACGGTTGCCCACGGGAAAACCAATAAGGCGGGTATGCAGGGTTTGGTTGCAAAACCCTGTTCGGAAAACGAACTGGTCAGGGAGCTTGCCGGTGTTTTCCGGAATCTTCAGGGGATTTCGCTGAAGAAAATGAACGGCAAATCCCTGCTCATTGCCGATGATTCGTCCGTAAACCGGATCGGACTGAGAATGCTGCTTGAAAAATACGGTATGCATGTCGAAGAAGCGGCAGACGGAAGCGATGTGCTTGAGATGCTCGGGAAAGGAGCGTTTGATCTGGTGTTGATGGATATCGGCATGCCAGAGGTAGACGGCCTCGAAGCGACAAAGCGTATACGGCGGTCGGATAACTCGAAGACGGCCTCGGTGCCGGTGATCGGTCTCAGCGGTGAATCCGACGAACAGTTGATCAAGGATGCTTTACAGGCAGGCATGAATGATTATCTTGTCAAGCCGGTAGATTCGCAGTTGTTGCTGGTTAAAATCAGCCAGTATCTATAGCAGATTTGCTTCATTTCCGCTTTTTTCCTTCCGAAAGCCCGGATTCTTGTCCGCAAAGGTCTGCTTAACCCCGAAGGGAGGGGCTCGCCGGCTGTCAGACCTATCTATGCCCTGCTTTTTTCATTGTTAGAGTCAGGTTGATCGGGCGTTGCAGTTGAGTAGCCGGAGCGCTTTACAGCCACCTTTGCGGGAACAACCGGGGGCTTAAAGCAGTTAGTTCTGAAAAATCGGTCATTTAAGCTTTTGAAATTTGCTCATCCTTTTAATAATAGGTTACTGCGCTTCCGCGCTTGCTCCGTTGTTCTATAAACGGTTCAGGGAGAACTTCGGCTGGGTTGCCGTGACGTTTCCCCTGTTCATGTTTTTCGGTTTTCTGTCGCGCTATCCTCAGATTGCCGCCGGAGAGGTTATCCGGGAATCAATGCCTTGGGTGCCCTCGCTCGGTATCAACTTCTCTTTCCTGCTCGATGGCCTGAGCCTTAGTTTCGTATTGATTATAACCCTGATCGGTGCGGCGGTGTTTCTCTATGCCGGTGCATATATGAAGGCATATGCGCAGTCCGGCAGGTTTTACATCTACATCGGCATATTCATGACCTCCATGCTGGGACTGGTATTGTCGGACAACATGCTCCTGATGTTCATGTTCTGGGAACTGACCGGCATCAGCTCCTTTCTGCTGATCGGGTTCAATCATCACAAGGAGTCGGCCAGAAAATCGGCGTTGCAGGCATTGCTTGTAACAGGCGGAGGAGGGTTGGCGATGCTCGCGGGCATTATCCTGCTTTACCGGGTGACCGGCAGCTTCGAAATCTCGTCCTTTTACGATATGAACGGCACGATCACCGCTCATGCACTCTACCCGGCGATCGTTGTCTTGATGCTGATCGGAGCGTTTACCAAATCGGCCCAGTTCCCTTTCCATTTCTGGCTTCCCAACGCTATGGAAGCACCTACGCCGGTCAGTGCTTACCTGCATTCGGCAACCATGGTCAAGGCCGGTGTTTACTTGATAGCCAGAATGAACCACGAGATAGGGGGCACGTCGCTCTGGCAGGACACGGTGCTTGTGACGGGAGCTGTAACCATGCTGTTTTCAGCCCTGCTCGCCTTCAAGCAGACCGACCTGAAAAAGCTGCTTGCCTACTCGACGCTTTCTGTGCTGGGAACCCTCGTCATGCTGCTCGGTATCGGATCGAAACTGGCGATCAAGGCGTTTTTTATCTACCTCATTGCACACTCGCTTTACAAGGGAACGCTTTTCCTCGTTGCAGGAACACTCGATCATGAAACAGGGACGCGTGATGTAGCAAAGCTCGGAGGGTTACGGAAACTGATGCCTGTGACAACCTTTACGGCAGCGCTTGCATCCCTGTCCATGATGGGGATTATCCCTCTTGTAGGGTTCATCGGCAAGGAAACGGTCTACAAATCCATTCTCGAACTGGAGTATTGGGGAATATTCCTTATTACGGTTGCTGTGTTTGCCAACGCTTTTGTGGTGATGGTCACCCTGCTTGTCGGATTCAAACCGTTCTGGGGTAAGACGATGCCGACCCCCCGACAAGCGCACGAAGCTCCTCTCAAAATGCTGCTCGGTCCGGGGCTGCTTGCGGTTCTCGGACTTCTTTTCGGTCTCTTCCCCGATTTTTTCATCGGAACGATGCTCGAACAGTCCGCACAGAGCATCCTGTCCGAAACGCTCAGCCTGAAAATTGCCATCTGGGAAGGTTTCAATCTGGTGCTGTTGCTGAGCTTTGTCACGCTTCTGCTTGGCGGCGCGCTGTATCTTATCCGGGGAAAGATGCTCGGCCGGGTTCAGACGATGAGTTTCCCTGCTGTCTTCAGGCCTTCCGCCTGGTATGAAGAGACGATGCGGGGTCTCCTCTCTTTTGCGAGGCAACAGACCCGGTTCGTGCAGAACGGTTATCTGCGTAACTACATGATCGTGGTTATCGTCACGACAGTTGCTCTAGCCTCTTTTGCTCTTTACCGGTCGGCCGGGCAGATTTCGATCGCTCCCGACTTTTCAATCACTTTTTACGAGGGTGCTCTGGCTTTCATCATCCTTGTTTCAACCCTGCTTCTTATCACTTCCACGTCGAGACTCAAATCTATTGTATCTCTTGGTGTACTGGGATTTTCCATCGGTATTATTTTCGTGATCTACGGTGCTCCCGACCTCGGCTTGACGACTTTTGCGATCGAGACGCTCAACGTCATCCTGTTTGTGCTGGTGCTGTATAGGCTCCCGGGTTTCCTGAAACTTTCCCGATCGTCGAACAGAGGCAGGGATGCGGTTATAGCCCTGTGTGTCGGTGTATTGATGACCCTCATGGTGCTTTTTGCCTCATCATTCGAGCTGTCGTCCGGGCTGAAGCAGTACTTTGCCGAAACAAGCGTTCCTGCCGGGAACGGCCGCAATGTGGTGAACGTGATTCTCGTGGATTTCAGGGCGATCGATACTCTGGGAGAAATCACGGTGCTGGCGATAGCCGCTCTGGGCGTTGTTGCGCTGTTGAAACTCAAACCGGACGGGAGGGAGTGAGATGTATTCCATTATTCTGGCCACAGCTTCCCGCTACCTGCTGCTTCTGCTGCTGATGTTTTCGGTGTTTCTGCTGTTCCGGGGACATAACGAGCCGGGCGGAGGTTTTGTCGGAGGTCTTGTTGCCGCTGCAGCCTATGCGCTGTACTTTATCGCCAACGGCATTGAAGCTGCACGGACTATTGTGCGGTTTGATCCGCTCAGGATAATTGCCGTTGGTTTACTCATGGCCATAACAAGTACGTTGCCGTCGCTTGTTGCCGGAGAGCGTTTCATGACTGCAGTCTGGTTCGATACAGGTATTCCGCTGATAGGAAAAGTTGGAACTCCCCTGCTGTTCGATCTCGGAGTGTACTTCCTGGTGCTGGGCATAACGTTGACTATCATCTTTTCGCTTGCGGAGGAGGACCGCTCATGACCTTTCTGCTTGCTGTCATTGTGGGGGCTCTCTATGCCGCCGGGACCTATCTGGTTCTGAGGAGGAGCATCGTGAAGGTGATTTTCGGTTTGATCTTCTTGGGCCATGCCGCTAATCTGATGATCTTTACCGTAGGGAGGATGACCAAAGGGGCCCCGGCCTTTGTGCCGGAAGGGGCCGCTACGCTCACCGAGCCGTTTGCCGACCCTTTGCCGCAGGCGTTGGTGCTCACGGCTATCGTGATAGGATTCGGCGTTCAGGCGTTTACTATCGTGCTTTTCAAGCGTACCTACCAGAGGCTTGGCACCGAGGATCTGGACAAAATGAGAAGCACCGACCAGCTTCCGGGAGAGGAGTCATGAACCGGATTATCATGCTGCCCATACTGTTGCCGCTGTGCACAGCGGTGATCATGATCTTCTTCCGCAGGTCGATAGCCTTGCATCGCATTCTGAATACAGTGTCAACGGCCCTCATGCTGGGGGCGTCGCTGCTTATGCTCGGCAGCGTCCGGTCTGACGGCATCCTTTCGCTGCAGGTCGGCGGCTGGGAAGCGCCGTTCGGTATCACCCTTGTTGCCGATATGCTTTCTTCCATCATGGTGGTCGCCACTGCGTTTATCGGTTTTACCACTGCGCTTTATTCCCTCGGAGCTATAGACCGGAAGAGGGAGCATTATTTCTACTATCCACTGCTGCAGTTCCTGCTGATGGGTATAAACGGAGCGTTCCTGACAGGGGACATCTTCAATCTTTATGTCTGGTTCGAGGTAATGCTGATCTCATCCTTTGTATTGCTGGTACTTGGCGGGAGACCGCAGCAGCTCGAAGGGGCGATCAAGTACGTGACGTTGAATCTGCTTTCCTCTTCGATCTTTCTTGCTGCGGTGGGGATTCTGTACGGAACAGCCGGCACGCTCAACATGGCTGATCTTGCCCAGAGGATTCCTCTCCTGGATCACCAGGGACTGCTGTCGGTGGTTGCGGTGCTTTTCATGATCACGTTCGGTGTAAAAGCAGCGATCTTTCCGTTATTCTTCTGGTTACCGGCGTCATACCATACACCGCCGATAGCGATTGCAGCCATCTTTGGCGGGCTTTTGACAAAGGTGGGAGTCTATGCGATCATGCGCTTTTTTACCACGATTTTCCATGGTCAGGATGCATCGTTTATCCATCAGGCTCTGCTGATTGCCTCCGCTTTTACCATGGTTGTCGGCGTGCTGGGCGCAGTGGCGCAGTACGATATGCGCAAGCTGCTCTCCTTTCACATCATCAGCCAGATAGGGTACATGATTTTCGCCCTGGCGATACAGTCCCCGCTCGCCATTGCCGGAGCGTTGTTTTATATTATTCACAATATTGTGGCCAAAACAAACCTGTTCTACCTCAGCGGCCTGATCCGGCGTATCAAGGGATCCTGGGATCTCAGGGAGATCGGAGGGATCTACCGGTTTTATCCGATGCTCGGGGTGCTTTTTCTGGTTCCGGCTCTCGGGCTTGCGGGAATTCCTCCCCTGTCGGGGTTCTGGGCGAAGTTCGTTGTGGTCAAAGCGGGGATTGACTCGGAACACTATCTACTGGTGGGGATCGCCCTCTGCGTCAGCATGCTGACTTTGTTTTCCATGATAAAGATCTGGAATGAAGCGTTCTGGAAAGATGATCCTCGCGGAGAGGGCGGCGTCGAGGGCGAGGAGTATCTGCGCACTCCAAGCGTTAAGAAAGCGATCATCGTGCTGCCGATTGTCATGCTGGGATGCCTGACGGTTGCCTTCGGTCTCTGGTTCGAACCTTTTTTCGAGCTTGCCGACAGGACCGCATGCGAGCTGCTGGATAGAGGCGCATACATCGATGCGGTTATGGGAGAGCGCTCGTGAATCCGTTTCTTTTCAATATCCTGTTGGCGATCGCCTGGATGCTGCTTGCCGGGGAGATTACTGCCGGAACCTTTGCCGTCGGCATGGTTGTCGGTTACCTGATCCTGTGGTTTTCCCGTTCGGCGTGGGGAGAAAACAAGTATTTTTCGAAAATACCACTCGTGATCATGTTTGTGCTGTATTTCCTGAAGGAACTGCTCATAGCGAACCTCAAGGTGGCATTCGACATCGTTACACCAAAGGATTATATGGAACCGGGAGTGATAGCGGTTCCGCTCGATGTCGAGACGGATATCGAGATCACGCTTTTCGCGAATCTTGTCACCCTTACTCCAGGAACACTGAGCCTCGACGTATCGCCTGACAGGAAAACGCTTTACGTGCACGCGCTGTATGTCAAAGATGCCGTGCAGTTCCGCAATGAACTGAAAAACGGCCTTGAAAAACGATTGATCGAGGTGATGCGATGAGCTTTATTGCATGGTCAGTGCATTTGTCGGTGATCATCATCGGCCTTTCGATTCTGGTAATTTTTCTACGTTTGGTGATCGGCCCGAGCATCGAGGACCGGATTGTGGCACTCGACCTTTTGTCGGCCAATGCAATAGCATTCATTGCGGTCTATTCGATTCAGAAGAATACGACCACGTTTCTCGATGTGGGCATCATTGTGGCACTGCTGGCATTTCTCGGTACGGTGGCTTTTGCCTATTACCTTGGAAGGAGGGGAAAAGAGTGATAGAAATTCTAAGCGGCATCTTTCTGCTCCTGGGCACCTTGTTTATTCTTGTTTCTGCAATCGGCATCCTGAAGATGCCCGATCTTTATACCCGCATGTCGGCAACGACCAAGGCCTCGACGCTGGGTATCGGGTTGGTGCTTATCGGAACGACTATCTACTGGCAGGATTTTGGCATTGCTTCCCGAGCCGTGGCGATCATTGTTTTCCTGTTAATCACTGCGCCGGTAGCCGCTCACATTATCGGCAGGGCGGCATACTTCGGCAAAGTGCCTCTCTGGGAAAAAACAAAGATCGATGAATTGAAAGAGAAGACAGATGATTCCGAAGGATGAGTTTTTGCGGCAAAGGTGTTACATTATCTTCCATATGTCCAAATGCTTATTACAGCGCAACCCCTAATCAAAGGAGATATAGATGGCAGGGAAAAAAAGCTTGCTGAAGGAAATGAGAGAGACTTTTTTTCTGCATCCTGTTGCAGCACATTTCAGCAACGGCCTGATACCTGTTGCTGTCCTGTACCTTGTGCTTACGCTGCCTGAGGGAGATCAGTTTTTCGAGCATACGGTCGAGCATCTCATCATTGTCGTTTTGTTTGCCATTCCGGTGTCGTTTTTTTCAGGGCTTCATGACTGGAAGACCAATTACAACCGGGCGAAAACCCCTATTTTCGTGAATAAAATTCGCTGGTCGATTGTGCTGTTCGTGCTTGTTGCCAGCACGGTGGCTATTCGCCTTTCCGTGCCGGAGGTTATGTATCATAACGACTGGCTGCACTGGGTATACATCGCACTTCTTTTTGCGACGCTGCCGGTGGTTACACTGCTCGGGCATTACGGAGGCAAACTTGCCGGCGCTACAAAAATGGCAGCTGCCCGCCGTAAAAAAAGTGAGTGACCGCTCCCTCTGCCCATTGGCGGCCTGAAAAACACATGATAAACGTTCTTATGAGCAGAAAACTTTTTGTTCCCCTTATCGGTGTCTTTTTGTTTCTAATGCACTCACTGGGGTTGCCGACAGAAGCCTTTGCGGTTAAACAGCGATATGTTTTCGGAGGCGGTCCGGCAGGGGGCACCTTCCAGGTTGTTGCAAACGCAATACAGGTTTACACGCCTGTCAAAAAGATCCCGGACTTTACGGTGAGAGCCCAGTCTTCGGCGGGTTCGATAGAGAATCTGCGAAGGGTAAACGCAGGCAAGTCGGATTTTGCCGTGGTGTACTCCGGTCATCTTTACCAGGGAAGAAAAGGGAGGCTCAAGCACGATTCGAAAGTTTACAACGACGTACTGGCGCTGGGATATCTTTACGGTGCACCGGCACAACTGGTGGTGCGAAAAGGGATGGGCATACGCTCGGTGAGCGATCTTGAAGGTAAGAAGGTCGGCGTCGGCAATGCAGGGTCAGGGGCTTTTGCTAATTGCGAACTGTTTTTTACCCATCTCGGGCTGTGGGACAAGATCGAGAGAAACGCCATGGGCTACAATGACGCGGCGGCGGCATTCGGCAACCGCCAGCTCGATGCGTTCTGGCTTTTTACAGCGTTTCCCAGCGGGGCGGTTATCATGGCTTCCCAGACAAACACCATCGATCTTCTGGGTATCGAGGCGGCAGCGCTCAACAGTGGTTTTTATCAAAAGTACCCTTACTTCACCAAAGTCACCATTCCGGGCGGAACTTACCGGGGGGTCGATGAAGACCGGCACTCTTTTCAGGACTCGGCTCTCTGGGTGGCCAGCGCCGATGTTCCTGACGAGGTTGTGTACAGATTGTTGTCGCTTGTCTACAGTGAAGAAGGAATAGCACATATGGTGAGCCAGAAAAATACCTTCAGGGATATGAGCATTGAGAACGGCGTGAAAGGGATTGTCACACCAATGCATCCCGGGGCACTGAAGTTCTGGAAAGAGAAGGGAGTGCTCTAAAGTGTATGAACGGCTGCACAGGGTTGAGCAAATCATTTTCGATCTTCTGGCTGTTACGCTGGTTCTCTTTTATGCGTATTCAGCCGTCATCCAGCCAGCTCCTACCGAGTACCACCGCGGTATTTACATCCTGATCACCTACATTCTTATCTTTCTTCTTTACCGTTCGAACTCTCATCCGATGAGGGTGGTCGATTATCTGCTTATTGTACTTTCAGTGTTTTCCATCGGGTACTGGATACTGAATTTCGAAACGATCAATTATCGTGTTGGCGCGGAAACGGAGCTTGACAGAGCGGTTGCGGTTGTCGGGGTGCTGCTCGGGGTGGAACTTGCAAGAAGGGTTGTCGGTAACGTGTTTGTGATTGTCGGAACGCTGATGCTGTTGTACGGGGTGTACGGTGACTATGCTCCCGACATGTTTGCCCATGCAGGGGAAAGTTTTCCAAGTCTCTGCACCAGCCTTTTCTTCAAAAGCGACGGGGTGTTCGGCATTATGGCAAACGTGCTTGCCACCTACATTGTGCTCTTTGTGATTTTCGGCGCCTTTCTTGAAAAATCGGGAGCGAAACAGTTTTTTATCGACTTTCCTCTGGCAGCTTTCGGTCACAAAACCGGTGGCCCTGCCAAAGTTGCCGTGGTTGCAAGCGGCCTGTTCGGGTCGATTTCCGGAAGTGCCATTGCCAACACGGTTTCGACCGGAGCGTTTACAATTCCGATGATGAAAAAGGCAGGGTTCCGGCCCCACATAGCCGGGGGAATCGAGCCGGCAGCATCCATAGGGGGAATGTTCATGCCGCCCATAATGGGCGCCGGCGGGTTTATTATGGCAGAGCTGACGGGGGTTTCCTACGCTCGAATCATGCAGGTGGCGCTTGTTCCCGCACTGCTTTACTTTTTCAGTGTGTTCATCATGGTGCACTACGAAGCAAAAAAGTACGAACTTACGGGTGAGCGGTTTGGTGGAAATGCGCTCGATATCCTGAAAAAGGGCTGGTACTATACCTTGCCCGTCGTCATGATCACGGCGTTCATGTTTCTCGGGTTTTCACCCAGTTATGCGGCGGTGCTTGGCATAGCGAGCTGTATTGCGGTAAGCTGGCTGCGCGAGGAAACCCGGATCGACTTTGGAGCATTCCGGGAGGCTGCGCGAAAAGGTACTGAAAACAGCCTGCTGATCGGCTCGACCGTCGGGGTTATCGGTATCATTATCGGGGTACTTAACTACAGCGGTGTCGTGCTTACCTTTGCAGACGTCATCATTGAGCTTGCACAAGGGCAGCTTTTTCTGACTATCGGGTTTATTGCACTTGCTTCGCTGATTCTCGGCATGGGGGTCCCGGTCACCGCCGCCTATCTTATAACGGCGGTTGTCGCCGTTCCTGCCTTGACCTACCTCGGGGTGAACCTGATTGCAGCACACATGATTGTATACTGGTTGTCCCAGGATTCCAATATTACCCCTCCGGTCTGTATCGCCGCATTTACCGGTGCAGCCATTGCAGGTGCGGATATGTGGAAAACAGCGTTTTCCGCTTTCAGGTTCGCCAAGTTTCTCTATCTTGCTCCTTTTCTTTTCGGTTATGTCCCCGGCTTTTCTCTCAACGGTTCAGCGTTTGATATTGTCGTTACGTTCGTGCTCTGTGGGGCGGGAACCTGGCTTTACTCATGGGTGTTGAGCGGCATATGGCTCAAAAGAGCGGGGAATGGTTTATTGTCCCAAAGAGGTTAGAATAGCTTCAGGACTACGGTCTTCAAAGGGCTCGTGACATCCGGTATCGTGAAATTACATTCATGCAGGCATCGGGGAGAAATAATATGAGGAAAATTCTGATACTGTTTGCGCACCCTGCATTTGAAAAATCGCGCATAAACAGAATACTGGTCAATGAGATTGAAGCGGTAAAGGGAGTAACTTTCCATGATTTGTACGAGTGGTATCCCGAGATGGATATTGACGTGAAGGCCGAGCAGGAACTGCTCATCGAGCACGATATCGTTTTGTTCCAGTACCCGTTCTTTCTTTTCGGCGTACCGGCACTTCTGAAAGAGTGGATGGATCTCGTGCTGGTGTACGGATGGGCGTTTGGCAGCAACGGCAATGCCCTGAAAGGGAAATGGGCCTGCCATGTTATTACCACCGGGGGCAACAAAGCTTCATATTCCAAGGAGGGCTACAACCGGTTTACCATGAAAGAACTGCTTGTTCCTCTCGAACAAACGGCATGTCTTTGCGGGATGCGCTATCTTCCTCCTTATGTGATTCATGGCACCAATGTCATGAAACCCGAAAGGATGCAGGAACATGCCGAACACTATCGGGAGATGTTACGGTTGCTTGCCGACCAGACCTTCGATCCTGACAGCTTGACCGGGCTGGAAAATCTTGTCGATCAATTCGGAAAAGGATAAGGGCCATGAATGAGGGAGGATTGTTGTTCCAGGCATTTGTCTACCTGACTGCTGCTGTTTTGTCCGTGCCTGTGGCGAAAAAACTTGGTCTCGGATCGGTGCTCGGTTACCTGATAGCAGGCATCATTATCGGTCCGTTCGCACTGGGGCTGGTTGGCATCGAGGAGGAGCAGGATGTGATGCAGTTTGCCGAGTTCGGCATTATCATGATGCTGTTCCTGATTGGCCTGGAACTGAAGCCGGCAATGATCTGGAAGCTGAAGGGCTCCATTCTCGGCATGGGCGGTATCCAAGTGACGACAACGGCACTGCTTCTGATGACGATTGCCATGTTTTTCGGATTGCAATGGCAGACAGCTCTTGCACTCGGTCTCATACTGGCGCTTTCGTCGACCGCGATTGTGCTGCAGACGCTCCACGAGAAAGGGTTGATGAAGACCGACGGGGGACAAAACTCCTTTTCGGTCCTGCTGTTTCAGGATATTGCAATCATCCCGATACTCGCAATCCTGCCGCTGCTTGCAACCGGTCACGCATCGGCGCAGCAGGCACATGGAGGGGGGAAACATGGCGCTGCCGAGGTGACTTGGATTGACGGTCTGCCTCTCTGGGGACAGACAGCGGTAGTCTTGGGGGCCGTTGCCGGTATCATTCTTGCAGGGAAGTATCTGATCAATCCATTTTTCCGCCTTATCGCTAAAACGGGGCTACGGGAGATGTTTACCGCAGCTGCTCTCCTGCTGGTTATCGCGATTACGATTCTTATGGGTAAGGTTGACCTCAGTCCGGCATTGGGAGCGTTCATTGCCGGCGTGGTTCTGGCGCAGAGTGAATACCGTCACGAACTGGAAACCAATATCGAGCCTTTCAAGGGACTGCTTCTGGGGCTGTTCTTTATCTCTGTCGGCGCGTCGATAGATTTCTGGGTAATTGCAGCAAGCCCGGCCCTGATTCTGAAACTGGTCGGTGCGCTCCTGCTGCTCAAATTCCTCGTACTCGCAGGGATCGGCAGGATTTTCGGGATGAGCTTCGACAATATTTTGCTCTTTGCTCTGGCGCTGGCCGGAGGGGGAGAGTTTGCGTTCGTGCTTTTTGCGTTCGGTCTGAACAACGGTGTTTTCGAAGCATCTCTGGTCGGTCCGCTGATTGCGGTTGTTGCCCTGAGCATGGCTATGACTCCCCTGTTGATGCTGCTGAATGAAAAATTCATTCAGCCGAGGTTCGGTACGGTGGAACGGGAGGAAAAAGCACCCGATACGATAGACCGGACGATAGACCGGAAGAGCCGGGTAATTATCGCCGGGTTCGGTGGAGTCGGCAGCACCATCGGACGATTCATGCAGGCCAATGACGAGGAAGCGACCTATCTGGATATCGATCCGGATAATGTCGACCTGTTGCGCAAAATGGGTTTGCAGGTGCTTTACGGCGACGCGTCGCGTAGCGATCTGCTGCAGACGGCAGGCGCTGATGAGGCTGAACTGCTTATTATCGCTGTGGACAATACAAAGAAGGCTATGGAAATTGTCGGGACTGCCCACAAGTATTTTCCCCATCTCGAGATCATCGCACGCACAAGCAGTTGGAACGAGTCATTCGAACTGATTGGCACGGGAGTGAAGAACGTCTACCTTGATACGCTTGATATCGCTTTACGCATCGGCTGCGACGCGTTAAGCAGGCTCGGACACAGGAAATATCAAGTCATGAAAGCGATGAAAACATTTCGGAGGTACGAAGAGCAGCATCTTCAAGAGCTTGCTGAAGTAAGACACGATAAAAAGGCGTTTATCAGCGCATCGAAACAGCGAATCGAAGATCTTGAACAACTGATGCTGAAAGAGAGGGAGGAACTGTACAAAGACAAGGATTTAGGGTGGGATGTGTCAGGGCACATCGCGGACGAGAACCACATGCGAAGCTGAAGGGGGTCTACTTCTTCCAGAACGATGGATAAAACATCACAATTACGGTGAACATTTCGAGGCGTCCGGTCAGCATGTTGAAAGAGAGAAACCATTTACCCGCGGATGATACATGGGAGTAGGTGTGTGCAGGGCCAATCTCCCCGAACCCCGGGCCGATGTTCATCAGGGCCGAGATGACCGCACTCATCGAGCTGAAGTAGTCCATATCGTCGATCAGGGTCATGATGGCGCTACCGACAAAGATCATGAAGATGTTGAGAATAAAGTAACTGACTGCCAGCGTTATGACGGACGAGGCTACATTTTTCTGGTTGATTTTTATTGGCACTACGGCTAATGGCTGCAGGAATTTCTTGCCGTTGGCGTAGAGGTACTTGCAGATGATTTCGTAATGTACCACCTTGATACCGCTGGTGGTCGAACCCGCGCACGCGCCGATGAAACAAGCGATCAAAATAAGCATCTGGGCGGATTGGGGCCAGAGCTCATAGTTGGCAGTGGTAAAACCTGTGGTTGTCAGGATCGAAACCACCTGGAATGTTGCGTACCGGATCGAGTCGAAGATCCCGCTGTAACTCCCGGTTAACCAAAGGATCAGCGCTGTGAGAAGACTGAGAAACATAACAAAGCCGATGTACCAGCGTATTTCCGTATTGTCCCGGACGGGCTCCCAGTCCCTTTTCAGGATATGGTAGTGCATCATGAATGTCATGCCTCCAAGAAACATGAAAATGATGGTTATCCAGTCAATCCAGGCGCTGTGGTAATAGCCGATGCTGGCGTTCTTTGTCGAGTACCCGGCGGTCGAGACCGTACCGAATGCATGGCAGAGCGAGTCGAAAAGAGGCATCCCTGCTATAAGAAGGAGGAGAGACTGGATAAGAATAAGCGCAAGGTAAATGCCCCAGAGCCACACGGCGGTCTGTTTGACGCGGGGCAGGAATTTTTCGCCGGTAATGACCTGTCCAGGATCGGCTTCCGCTTTGTAGAGCTGCATCCCTCCGATACCAAGCAGGGGGAGAACGATGATGGTTACCATGATGAACCCCATGCCTCCGATGAGATGGGTTGTACTCCTCCAAAAAAGCAGGCCGTGGGGTACCGATTCGATGTCATCGAGAATGGTGGCGCCGGTGGTGGTGTAGCCGGACATCATCTCAAAAAAAGCATCGGTGAATGACGGGACGGTTCCGTGAATCATGAAGGGGAGGGCCGAGACGGACGATACAAGAATCCAGCCGAACGTGACGATGAAAAAACCGTCTTTGAGTGTGAGATCACGGTATTTCCGGTAACTCCACCAGAGGGAAAGTCCTATGGCGAGTGTAACTCCCATGGATATTGCCAGAGATGGCGCATCTCCTTCGTTGTAGATCAAGGCACAGGAGAGCGGCAGGAGCATGGCGCAGCCGATAAAGATGAGAAGAGCTCCCAGAACATGGAATATCGCGGGAAAGTTCATTGAGCGAAAGCTGGTTTCTTTGAGGGATTACTTGAAAAGCTCGCGTGCATCCTTGAGGCTTTTTGTCGCCGAAACCACAACGGCAAGGTCGTTCGGTTCGATAACCGTATGCTCGTCCGTCAGTTTACATAGTCCGTTGTGTACCACGCCTGCAATAAGAATCTGTTTCTCCTGCAGCATGGAACGCATTTTCTTTAACGGTTTTTTAGTGATCTGGGATTTCGGTGCTGCCGCAAGCTCGATGACTTCTGCATCGACACCATGCAGGTGAGCAAGCGATAACAGCTCTCCCATTCGAATAAACTTCATGATTTCATCGGCGGCTGAAATCTTTTTGTTCAGGGCAACGTCCAGACCGATCGTGGATGCCAGGACAAGGTAGTCTTCTTTTTTTACCAGCGCGATTGTTTTTCCCACCTTGCCATCTGCATCGACGTTGGTTCTGTTCATGATATGTTTGGCCAGCAGGCAGCTGATAATGTTTGTTTCGTTATTGCCCGTGGTTGCTATGAAGCTATCCATTTCCATCAGCCCGCCAAGCACCATAACGTTTACATCGGTCCCGTCGCCAAGCAGGACATCGGTGTTTTTCAGTGTCGAGGCAAGTTCTTCCGCGTGCTCCTTGTCATTTTCAATAAGCGTTATTTTAACGGTTTTACCGAGCAGCTCGGCTACCCGCGCTCCAACCATGCCGCCGCCAACGATCATGACATTGTGAATACTCTGTTCACGAACGTCCATGAGGCTCATAAGACGCGGAAGGTTTTTCCCGTTCAGCATGATGAATACCTGATCGTTCGGGAGAATCGTGTCATCATCTCCTGGAATAATGGTGGCGATACCACGTGCAACGGCAACGATTTTGAACTGGAAATCATGGTGCAGGAGGGCGATTTCCTGCACTGTCTTGTTGATCATCGGACTGTCCTGGTTGACGCGCATGGCGACAACCTTCATCTCTCCTTCACCGATGTCGACGACATCGTTTGCCGACGCTCTCATGACGAGCCGGGCCATTTCCTGCGCAACCAGTTCTTCAGGATGAATGACCAGATCGATCTTAAAGTCGCTTTTGTTGAGGAACGAATTTGCGTAACCGTAATCAGGGGAACGGACGCGGGCTATTTTACGCGGGATGCCAAGCCGGTCGGCTATGATGGAGGCGATCATATTGACCGAATCCTCATTGGTAACGGCGATCAACAGGTCCATGGTTTCGGCTTTTGCCCGCTTCCAGCAGGCAAGCTCCATGGCGTTTCCCTCGATGATTTTAGCGTCGATCTTGTCGTTAACGCTGCTGATCAACTGAGGGCTTGATTCGATTACCGTAACACCATACCCGTCATGAACAAGGCGTTGTGTCAGATGAAGGCCTACTCCTCCCAGGCCGATTACCAATATGTTTTTAACTCCCATTCTTTTCTACGCGGATAACTATTCCCAACAAAATGATAGGAAAATAATCTACAAAAAATAAAACCCGTGAATATGTTTAACGGTTTCTCTCTAAAAGCATGCTTGAACCGCATGGCTGATCACTCCAGCAAAGCAAATGCGCCGGCGTTCAAAATTGTTGTCGTTTCCAATTCGGATGTGCCCTTGAAAGGGTTCGGATTACCGTATAGACTACATGTTTCTTTCCAACGGTCTGACCTATTATTGCGTTGTCCTCATCATAAAATTCTTCATGAAGGTGGAAATGGTTGAACACGGAGCGGTATTGCTCCACCCACTGTTTCCCGCAAAAACTGTAATGCTTCAGGGGGTCTTGATAGTTTACCGGACGGAGGATAAATTCGCCTCTGATCTCTTCAGCGGCTTCTCCTGCCATGCGAATCGGGCCGAGCGCAACGTAGCTTCGGCTTTTGGGATCGAACCACCGTTTGTTTTGCAGCAGAATGGGGCGGGTGGTAAAGCCGAAATTCAGCTCATCGGGATTGTTGGGGTTATCCAGACCTCCCATCGCATAGACTTTGTCGTTCCAGCTTTCATGCCATGATATTTTCATTTCTGCCGGTCTGTCCTTGCAACGCTTGTCGATAGTATAGCTGTGCTCCGACCGCCATGCGGCGGCGCGGACAAATGCAAGAACGCTGCCCCTTAACTCTCCTCCATAGCTTTCAACCAGTGCGGCCTCTTCTGGATAGGCCTCCCTTTTCGGTATTTCAACCAGCGTTATCCAGGACCACTCCACCGCCGAAAGATCATGAGGATCAAGAAAGGCTTTCAGAGTGACATGATAATAGGTTTTTGCAACGGTATCACGCTCGAGAGGGCAAAGAAAAAAGGCCAGGAAAAGGCATGCTGCGGCAAATGTTTTTACCGGTTTTTTCATGTGAGCTCCACCTGTTTGCGGTTATTCACAGGAAGCTACATTTTTTTTGCATAAGTTTACGAAAGAGCTTTTGAAGGATTATCAAACATCCATGGAAGGGAGGGGGTTATGATAAGGGCTTTTTTTCTGTTGATTTTTTTTGTCCCGGTGTTAGCTGTACCAGCACAGTTTGCCGCCGCAAAAAACGCTCCCGAGGGGAGTATGACCGAGATAGGGGTAGACGGGGTGATCAATGCTCCAATGCTTGAGCGCCGTGCCGGGCAGAGACCTCCCTCTTCGAGCTCCTGTCAGGGGGTTGATCTTGTGATCGAGCAGGTCGAGTTGAAACGAACATCTAGCGGCATGTATCTGCAGGCTACAGTGAAAAATATCTGCACCGGAAGCTGCAATGCCGACGGTATCGATATAGAAATTGACGAAAGTCTCATTCCCGGCGGAACCGGTGGTGTCGTACAGCCGATAGGAGTGGCACGAATTGAACCGGGAGGGACCTACCGTAACAGCTGGGTAGGGGTTATGTCCAATCCTTCAGGATCGAGCACTTACATCGTTAAAGCGGTGCTGAAAGGTGGAAGCAGAAGAGAGCGCAGCTCGGCAAACAATAGCTGCCGGGTAACGATAGCTGTCGATGAGGATTCAAAAACAAAGAGTTGCCGCTGAGTTGCATGAGAATGCTTGCCGGCAATAAACAGGTGCCGCCAAAGATCAGTGCGAGGGTAGATGGCTCCCGGTTTCAGAGGTGGCCTGAAAATTACACGGGTTGTATTTTTCCGAAATCCTTTGAAATACTCTGAAACATCTTGTTGGTTGCTGTCTGCATGATAAAGGACATGCCGGCATTGGTCATTTTCCTGATAACCTTTTCCGGGATGATTCTGAATGCAGGATACAGTGTGAACTTGACGTTGATTTTCAGGTCGAAGTCTACCCAGGTCTGCGCCTTTTTATGAGGGTGAACATGCATTTCGGCAAATGCCTTGCCCTCAAACACATAGTTTTTCGGATCGTCGATCGTTTTTTCACTGGGGCGGTGCTTCCAAGTGATCTTTCTGCCGACGGTGCTGTCACGAATGATGTGCTCGGGAATATCATCCGGGTCCATGTCGTCATATTCATCGGGCAGAGCAACCATGAGTTCCTGGTTTTCCTCGATGAAAAAGATGACATCAAACGGGTTGTTCTGCGGGTCGGTTACCCGGAAGTGCCATTTATAAATGTTATCAATACCGGTTTTTTCTACCTGACGGCAGAACGGGTTGAACTCGAGGATTCTTTTGTGGTCAGAGAGGTAGTCGACTGTCTCTTGAAATTCTCCATGAAAAATCCATTCGCCTTTGCTTTTACCTGTCGCTTTAATTTCAAAATTCTTTTTCATCGGTTTCCGGGTGATCAACTGATATGATGCATCTGTAAATATACCTAAAAACAGCCATAATCCAGGACGTTTTATTGATGTTCTTCCTGCAGACGTGCGGTCTGATCGTGAAGTTTAAGCGCTTCTATGATTTCGTCGAGGTTGCCTTCGAGTATCTGGGTGAGGGCATGGCTGGTAAAGCCTATACGATGGTCGGTAACCCGTGACTGCGGGAAGTTGTACGTGCGGATTTTCGCGCTGCGGTCGCCGGTGGTGACCATTGACCTGCGCAGGTCGGCCCGTTCCCTGTTTTTTTCGGCCAACTGCATGTCATAGAGCTTTGCCCGAAGCATTTTCAGGGAGCGCTCACGGTTCTGCAACTGAGACCGCTCTTCCTGGCAGGCAACCACAATGCCGGTCGGGGTATGGGTAATGCGAACGGCAGTTTCTACTTTATTGACGTTCTGACCACCCTTTCCTCCGCTTCGGAAGGTGTCCATCTGCAAGTCATCCTTGCGTATTTCGATATCGACCTCTTCGGCTTCGGGAAGAACGGCAACACTTGCCGCAGAGGTGTGGATTCTTCCCTGTGTTTCGGTTTCCGGTACTCTCTGGACACGGTGTACACCGCTTTCGAACTTCATGGTGCCATACACGTCATGTCCGTTGATGCTGAGTGCCGCTTCCTTGCAGGCTCCCGGTATGCTTGCTTCGCTGAATTCCATTATTTCGCATTTCCAGCCTTTCCTTTCGGCATACCGTTGATACATCCGCAGCAAATCGGTTGCAAACAGGGCGGCTTCGTCGCCTCCTGTTCCGGCACGGATTTCAATAATGACGTTTCTGGAATCCGCTTCATCTTTCGGCAGCAGGAGCAGTTTCAGCTCTTGCTCGAGTTTGGGATCAAGTTCCTGGAGTTCCTGAAGCTCAGTTTGGGCAAACGCTTTCATCTCAGGGTCGTTTTCCTGTCGGACCATCTGGCGTACTTCTTCGAGCTGCAGTTTATTGGACTTGTATCTGTCGTATGCCTGGACAATCTCTTTGAGGTCGCTGTACTCCTTGTTGAGTTTTCTGAAACGTTGCTGGTCTGCAATGACTTCAGGATCGGAAAGCTGTTCTTCAACCCGGAGATACTTGTCCTTTATGGCTTCAAGTTTATCAAGCATAGTCTCGTTTCCGCTCTCTTTTCCTGAATGTCAAGGGTTGATGATGTCATTGAAGATAAAGAATAAAAAGAGTGTCAGAAGCAGAGCCATACCGATTTGCTGGATCCTCATTTTTACCTGAAAAGGAATTTCACGGCCCATGATGCCTTCGATTGCATTAAGAACAAACTGGCCGCCGTCCAGGGCAGGGATGGGAAGGATGTTGATGAAAGCAAGCGAAATGGACAGGAGCGCCAGAAAGTAAAGAAAACTGCTCAACCCCTGTTCGGCACTCTGGTTGGCTATCCTTGCAATCTTGATCGGCCCGCCCAGAGATTTGCGGAAATCTTCTTTGCCTGTCAGGATTTTACCAAAACCTTTAACGGTTGTCTCGGTAAGGTTCCATGTTTGTTCTATGCCGTAAATGGTTGCGTCGAACGGATTAAGTTTTCGGTGGTCTATAATAAGGGTTTGTTTTAGTGCGATACCTATCTTTCCGGTGGATGCAGGAACAACCTCCGAGAGGGTCAGCGTACCGAATTCCTTGATTTTCGAGACATCAACCCTGCCGTCGGCGGGAGGCGCAAGGTATTTCCATGCAATCGAGATGGTTTTACCCGGATTTGCAGAGATGATATCGACAACTTCAGTCCAGTCATCAACCGGTTTGTCATTGATGGCGGTGATAAGGGCGCCCGGCTTGAGACCTGCTTCTTCTGCCGGCTGGTTGTCAAGTACCTGATCGATCACCGGGGCCATCAGCGGCCTTACGCCCAGAGCCCGGCTTTCGTTGATACGCGTAAGAATATCTGAGGGGGCCTCCAATGTTTTGCGCTCTCCGTCACGTAAAACCGTATAGCGGAGGGTCTGGCCTGCAAGGTTTTCCGGAGACAGTGCTTCTTCCCAATATTCTACCGGTTTTCCGTTTACTGCAACAAAACGGTCGCCGGTCTGCATTCCCATCGATGCATACACCGACCCTTCTTCAACATAAGCAGGGTTCATCACGGAGGTTCTGCTTTCTCCGAAAACAGACGCCATACCGATAAATATGGCAGCGGCAAGAATCATGTTCATGGCCACCCCCCCGGCAAGGACGATAAGCCGCTGCCAGACAGGTTTTGCCCTGAACTCCCATGGTTCGGGGGCACTCTTTTGAATCCCGGTGTCAAGGCTTTCGTCGACCATGCCGGCAATTTTTACATATCCGCCAAGGGGGAACGCGCCGATACCGTATTCGGTATCTCCGATTTTCTTTTTCCACAGGCGGAGATTGTAAAAATCAAACCCGATATAAAACCTGTCGACACGCATACCGAACAGCTTGGCTGTAAGGAAGTGCCCAAGCTCATGTGCAGTGACAAGAATAAAAATCGCAACGATAAAATAAAATGTCGTACTTAAAAAGTCCATGATCTGATTTGTTTCTTCAAGACAAGCTCTCCCGAAAGCCTCTGTTCTCCAAGGCTTTCGGGATGCCGGTTCATAGCATAAGTATAATCTATAACTGCAATAAAATCTAAGACGTTATTTTGTCATTTCCCCTGCCTTGTCACGAGCCCAACGGTCGGCAGCGAGGTATTCTTCAAGAGAAGCTGGCGTGTGTGCTTCGTGCGCCTGCATGGTTTTGTCGACAATGGCAGGTATGTCGGTAAAACCTATTTTTTTATCAAGGAACGCGGCAACCGCGATCTCGTTTGCCGCATTGAGTACGGCAGGGAATGTCCGGCCTGCTTTCAGCGCATCAAATGCAAGGCGAAGCGCCGGGAATCGTTCCAGGTCAGGTTCCTCGAAAGTAAGGGTGCCGATTTGTGTCAGGTCGAGTTTTTGTATACCGCTTTCACAGCGCTCGGGCCAGGCAATCGCATAAGCGATAGGTGCGCGCATGTCGGGAGCGCCGAGCTGAGCCATTACGCAGCCATCCATATACTCCACCATCGAGTGAATGATGCTTTGCGGATGAACCACGACCCCGATTTTCTCTGCAGGCATGTCGAAAAGCCAGTGTGCTTCGATAACTTCAAGACCCTTGTTCATCAGCGTTGCGGAATCGATGGTGATTTTTGCGCCCATCGACCACTGCGGATGTTTCAGGGCCCTTTCAGGTCCGACATTTTTCAGATCCTCGGCGGGAGTCTGTCTGAAAGGTCCCCCTGACGCAGTCAGGATAATGCGTTCAATATCTTCATTTCTATGGCCGGTTAACGACTGAAAAATTGCCGAATGCTCACTGTCGACCGGTAAAAGAGTGACTTTATGTTCCTTTACAAGGTCCGAGACAAGCTGTCCGGCGACGACAAGCGTTTCCTTGTTGGCAAGCGCGATATCCTTACCGGCCTTTATTGCTCTGACGGTCGGAACAAGTCCGGCTGCACCGACAATAGCCGATACTACCATATCCGCGGTTTCAGCAGCTCCAACCTCTGCAGCACCTTCTATCCCCCAGTGTATTTCCGGTTGTTCCGGGCCAAGCAGTTCGCGTAACTTTCCGGCAGATTCTTCATCCCTGACAGAAACGGTATCGGGTTTGAACTCCTTGATCTGCTCAGCAAGCAGGTTGATGTCATGGCCTTCAGCAAGGCCCGTCACAGTAAATCTTTCTGGATGCTGACGGACGACATCAAGGGTGCTTAATCCGATTGATCCGGTACTGCCGAGGATAGATAATGATTTCATGATGTTGGCGAAATTGCGTTAAATCACAGGATTTCCGGCCTGAATTTATACTTTTTCAAGACGGCTTACAAATTCCGGAGGGGAGTGCTCTTCCCAGGCTCAGCAAAAAAGTTTTGATCTTGACCGAAAAAATAGTATACTATCGTCCCTTTGGTATGGGTCTCTAGCTCAGTTGGTTAGAGCGACTGGTTTACACCCAGTAGGTCGGGGGTTCGACTCCCTCGGGACCCACACATTTTCTTCCGAGACCGGTAACGGTATTTTCTGATTGCCTTTCATTCCGGATTTCTTTTCGAAACACATCTGCTATTAACCATTTACCATTCCACTTTCTGATCTGCCTTTGCTGGTTATAGCCGCGTTGTCAAGTAGATAAAAAAGGCCTTTAAGCATACGGAGCGCTGAAAGCTTTTCCAATCGCCTGGCAGAGTAATCAAGGCGCATGATAATTTTAATAAAGGTCTTTTACATCAGGATGGTAAAACCCGTTCGACTGTAATCCGGCTGCTGTTCAACAATGCTGAGCGAAGCTATTTTTGAGGCGGGAGGGCCAATCCTTACGTCGTTCAGATGCTCTTCGACCCGTCCCACAGGGCCTTGTGCATCTATTTGAACCGTGCCATCCGGCTGGTTTTTAACCCACCCTTTCAATCCAAGGCGGGAAGCTGAGCGCTCGACAAACATTCTGAAGCCGACACCCTGAACCAAACCGTAAACTGTTACAAGGACTCGTTTTTCCATTGTTTTTCTGGCTCCTGACTTCTGGCTCCTGGATTCAAATCTTTCCTCAGCTTTCCCCTGGGTTTTTGCTCTGCCTGATCTTTTCAACTGCAGCTTCAAGGGAACGAAGCTCATCTTCGTCGACGGTTTGTTTCCCGTTCTGACCGGAGTGTTCATCAGGATCGGTTACGTTGTCGCCACAATCATGGGCCATACTGTGGAAAGAGTTTCCGGCCGGTCTTTTACCGAGAATTTCCTCGATTTTGCAATAATGGAGCACTTCCTTATCGAGCAGCTCCTGCGCAAGCAGTTCAAGCTTGTCCCGGTTTTCGGTAAGTATTTCCCGAACCTGCTGCTGCGCCTGATCGATGATCGAATGGACCTCTTCGTCGATGAGGCGTGCGGTGTGCTCGCTGTATTTCTTGTCTACACCGGGGCCGCCGTAGTAAGGGTTGTTGCTTTCGAAGTAGGAGACGTTGCCAAGCTTTTCGCTCATGCCATAGACCACAACCATGTTATAGGCAATTTCAGTGACTTTTTCCAGGTCGTTTTGAGCTCCTGTCGAAATCTCGTCAAAGGTGAGCTCTTCGGCAATTCTTCCGCCAAGCAGACCGCAGATACGGGAAAAGAGCTCTTGCTTTGTCATCAGGTAGCGGTCTTCAAGAGGAAGGTTCATCGTGTATCCCAGTGCACTCATACCGCGGGGTACAATGGAGATTTTCTGGACAGCATCATTTTCCGCCATCATCCAACTGATAATGGCATGTCCCGATTCGTGATAAGCGACAACCTTCTTTTCTTTCGGGTTGATCACCTTGTTCTTTTTCTCCAGCCCGGCAACGACACGTTCGATTGCGTCTTCGAAATCTTTCATTTCAATGCTCTGCTTGCCTCTTCGCGATGCAAGCAGAGCCGCCTCGTTGGCAGCGTTGGCTATTTCCGCTCCAGCAAAGCCCGGTGTCTGTGAAGCCAGCACTTTGAGGTTAACATCGGGTGAAAGAGAGAGAGTCTTGGTGTGAACCCTGAAAGTGTCGATACGTCCTTTCTGATCCGGTTTGTCAACCATAATCTGGCGATCGAATCTTCCGGGGCGGAGCAAGGCGTTATCCAGCACGTCCGGCCGGTTGGTTGCAGCCATGAGAATGACCCCTTTGTCGGTTGCAAAACCATCCATTTCCACCAGAAGCTGGTTAAGGGTGTTTTCACGTTCGTCATTGGCTCCCATCATCATTCCTTTGCCTCGGCTCCGGCCGACGGCGTCAATCTCATCGATAAAGATAATACAGGGGGCTTTTTCTTTTGCCTGACGGAAAAGGTCACGGACGCGTGCGGCGCCAACACCGACAAACATTTCTACAAAATCCGAACCGCTGATGCTGAAAAACGGGACATCGGCCTCACCTGCAACAGCCTTCGCAAGGAGGGTTTTGCCTGTTCCGGGAGGGCCTACGAGCAGGACGCCTTTCGGCAGCTTGCCTCCGAGTTTGGTATATTTTTTCGGGTCTTTGAGAAAATCCACGACCTCCATGACCTCTGCCTTGGCTTCGTCGAGTCCCGCGACATCCTTGAAGGTTATCCGGGTGTGTTCGTCGAGATTCTCGTAAAGGGCAGCCTTGTTTTTGCTGATGTTCATAAACTGTGAGCCCGGTCCACCCAGACGGCGGAACACGAAAAAGTAAATACCGATCAGTAAAGCAAAAGGCAGTACCCACTGCAGCATCTCTCCGATCCAGGTGTTGCCGGGGATTCCCTGGTAACTGATTCTTTTTGTTTCAAGAAGCTCGACAAGGTCTTCGTCCCTTACAGGAACAACATAGACTTCCCTGGACTCGGAAGAGGAGCCGGTAAAAATTGAGCCGGAACCGTCGCTTTCGCCCTTGGCGCTCCCGGCAGGAACCACTCCGGGTTTCAGGCGCACATAAATGCGTTCGGGTGCGATTTTTACCGATTCGATCTTGTTTTCTTCTATGTATTTGCGGAAGGTACTGTAGGCGATTTCCTCGGAGGAGCCGGACCAGAAGAATGCAAGTTGCAGGCCGATAAGTATCAGTACAATAACGATATAGTAAACCAGCGAGAATTTCGGTTTTTTGTCGTTGTTCTCAGGTTCGTTTTTATATGGATTCTGTGGCTTGAAAAGGTTGTTTGACATCTATTCGTAAAAGAGGTTGCAAGTATGTTCAATTTCCATAGTATTATAAAATAACAGCATTGAACCCGGATTATGAAAACATAGCTTTAATGCTCAGGGGTCTTAATAAGTTTCTGGAACCCAAATGCCATTCCTGACGTGTGGATGATTTCATCCTGTTTGTATTTTTGCCCGCTATTGTTTAGATAGATTTGCAATGCAGGAAGAGCAGGAAAGATTTTCTGTTACATCATGCCGTTGAATAAAAGTTACGAATATATCCATGAATGCAGCGAGAAACAAGGTCAATGAGCAGATTTCAGCCAAGAGTTCCTTGTTGTGCGTCGGTCTTGACAGCGATCCAGAAAAAATCCCGCAAGTTTTCCATGGAATGGAACGGCCTGTTCTCGAATTTAACCGAGCTGTTATAAGGGCCACAAGGGAGCACGCTGTGGCATACAAGATCAATACGGCTTTTTATGAGGCACGAGGGCTTGAAGGGATGCGGGATATGCAGGAAACCCTGGAAAATCTTCCTTGTGAGAGCCTTTCAATTGCTGACGCAAAACGTGCTGATATCGGCAATACCAGTAAAAAATATGCGGAGGCTTTTTTCGATCACTGGGGCTTCGATGCCTTGACGGTAGCGCCATATATGGGAACCGATTCACTCGAGCCTTTTTTCGCATATGACCAGAAACTGATTTTTGTGCTCTGCCTGACCTCAAACCCCGGATCCGCCGATTTTGAGGAGCAGCAGTTTCAGTCAGGTGCAACGCTGTATGAAACCGTTCTCGGAAAAGTGCTGGAGTGGGAACGGAACGACAATGCAGGTATTGTCGTGGGAGCGACGAAAGGCGGTCAACTCAGCGATATCCGCAGAGTGGCACCGGAGTTGTTTTTTCTTATTCCCGGTGTCGGCGCACAGGGCGGTTCTCTCCATGAGTCGGCAGCACTCGGTGCGGATGCAAACAGCCAGTCGGCGCTTATAAACGTCAGCAGAGGAATCATTTATCCTGAAGGAAGCTTTGATTCTCTCGAAACGTTCGAAGATGCTGTGAGCATGAAAGCGGCAATGCTTCATGATGAAATGCAGAGTGTTTTTTGAGCAGGTTTTTGTATACTAACCGGTACTGAAACACATTCCCCCTCCAACCGAGACGCGATGTCGTTCTAAACGTTACTTTTCATGTGTGGAATAGTTGGATACATTGGTTCGAAAGATGTGACCGAAGTTCTGTTGAACGGTCTGCAGCGTCTTGAATACCGCGGATACGACTCTGCGGGAATTGCCGTTCTCAACGGCGGTTTGTTTGTGCATAAACAGAAAGGAAGCGTCGGCAAGCTTAAAGATGCGCTCGATAACACAGATCATTCCCTCGAAGGCGCCACGCTTGGCATAGGTCACACCCGCTGGGCAACCCACGGCGATCCGAGCGACCGCAACGCCCATCCGCATCTGAGCGGCGACGGCTGGATTGCGCTTATTCACAACGGGATTATCGAAAACTATTCGGCGATTAAAAAAGAGCTGCTGTCCAAAGGTTTTCAATTTGAAAGTGATACCGATTCCGAGGTCCTCGTGCACCTTATCGACAGTGTTTGGGCTGACAATCCCGATATGGGATTGGAGGCTGCTGTGCGCTCTGCGCTTTACCACGTGGAAGGAGCTTACGGGTTGTGCATTATTTCAGACAGGGAGCCGGATAAGATTGTCGTTGCCCGAAAAGGGAGTCCGCTGGTTATCGGCATAGGAGACGGGGAATATTTTGTGGCTTCCGATGCTGCTCCGATTGTTGAACATACTAAAAAGGTCATCTACCTTTCGGACGGTGAAATGGCGGTTGTTTCGCGAGAAGGCTACATCATCAAGACCATCGAGAATATCGCCCGGGAAAAACATGTGAGCGAGCTTGATTTCGAGCTTGCCGAGATAGAAAAAGGCGGGTTCGAGCATTTCATGCTCAAGGAAATTTTCGAGCAGCCAACAGTGCTTCAGGATGTCATGCGGGGGCGTGTAAGGCTTGAAAAAGGTCAGGTACGCCTTGGCGGCATAGAAGATTATCTCGATCGTCTCAAGTTGTCCAGCAGGGTCATTATCTGCGCATGCGGGACAAGCTGGCATGCCGGGTTGATTGGAGAATATCTGATTGAGGAGTTCGCCAGGATTCCTGTCGAGGTTGATTACGCCTCGGAGTTTCGTTACCGCAACCCGGTGGTTACCAAAGACGATGTGGTAATCGTTATCTCACAGTCCGGCGAAACTGCAGACACACTTGCTGCACTGCGCCTTGCCAGGGAAAAGGGTGCTCTTGTGATGGGGATCTGTAATGTTGTCGGCTCGACCATTGCCCGTGAAACGCTTTGCGGTATTTATACCCATGCAGGGCCCGAAATCGGCGTTGCTTCAACCAAGGCATTTACCGCGCAGGTTACCGCACTCTATCTTTTGGCGCTGATGCTCAGCCAGGGGAGAACCATGTCCCGCGACGAGATCAAGCTCTATCTGAAAGACCTCGGCAAGGTGCCGGAAAAGGTGGAGCGGATCCTGAAACAGAATGATTTCATCCTTGAGATTGCAGAAGGTTACAGGGATGCACGAAACTTTCTTTATCTTGGCCGAGGCTATAATTTCCCTGTCGCGCTTGAAGGAGCCCTGAAGCTCAAGGAGATTTCCTACATCCATGCCGAGGGGTATCCGGCCGCGGAAATGAAGCATGGGCCTATCGCGCTTATAGACGAGGACATGCCGGTTATTTTTATCGCAACACGGGACAACTCTTATGCCAAGGTGCTGAGCAATATTGAAGAAGTCAGGAGCCGTAAAGGGAGGGTGATCGCAATTGCCAACGAGGGTGACGACGAGATCGACAGGCTCGCTGATCATGTCATTTATATTCCGGCAGCATCGGCGCCCGTAACACCGCTGCTCTCGGTTATTCCGTTGCAGCTTCTCGCCTATCACATAGCAACCTTGAGAGGGTGTAATGTCGACCGCCCGCGAAACCTCGCTAAATCGGTAACGGTGGAGTGACAGAGAAGTCCTTCCTTTTTGAGTTTTTACTTTTGACGTTTGATTTGTCACCTGTGTCCGGGAATTATTATCCTGACATGAAGGTTGGTGAATAAGTACAGGTAGATACATGTCTTAAGGATTTTCATCACCGAAAAAACCGAGGTTCGCCATGGAAGGTCATGTTGTCATTACCGGTGCGACGGGAGTAATTGGTTCAGAGCTTGCACATCAGTTGATTGCGGAAGGTGAAAAGGTTGTGGTGTTTTCACGTTCCCCTAAAAGTGCGTCGTCTAAAACACCTGATGCAGCGGCTTACGCTGCCTGGAATTATAGCAGCGCCGAAGGAGAATGGACGGAATATATCAGCGGGGCGAAAGCGGTCGTGCATCTCGCCGGCAAACCCCTGCTCGAAGGCCGTTGGACAGAGGAGCACAAGGTCGAGAGTTACAACTCGCGGGTTGTCGGGACAAAGAATCTTGTCAAAGCCATTCAGGATGCTGAGAAAAAACCCGGTGTTTTTATCTCGGCATCGGCAATTGGTTATTATGGTGCTTTTAAGCAATGCAGTGACACAGATGAGCTGGATGAAAAAGCAGCGGCAGGCGATGATTTTCTGGCAAAGATCTGTATTGACTGGGAAAAAGCTGCCGGTGGTGTTTCCGATGAGGTGCGGCTGGTGCTCTTGAGAACGGGCATCGTGCTTTCTACGAGGGGGGGCATGCTCCAGCAGATGCTGCTGCCTTTCAACCTCTTCCTTGGCGGTCCGGTTGGTTCCGGAAACCAGTGTATTTCCTGGATTCATATCGACGATGAGGTTGCAGTTATTCGCAAAGCAATAGAGGATCCCTCTTATAAAGGCCCGATAAACCTCGTCAGCCCCCGCCCTGTTTCCATGAAAGAGTTTGCTGAGAATCTCGGTGCCATATTGTCAAGACCTTCTCTGGTCCCGGTCCCTAAATTCGCCCTGCAGATTCTTATGGGCGAAGGCTCCGAATACGCTACAAAGGGACAGAAAGTGATCCCTACGTTTCTTAATGACCACAGTTACCGTTTTGCACATCCTTCTCTTCGTGAAGCATTGGGGGATTTGGTGGAGCATAACAAGTAATGCCCGAACTGAGTGTTTCAAAAACCGCTTAAAAAAACAACAATAGGCAAAAAGGAGGATTTTTATGGGAACCAGAGGTCGTGAAATTGTAGGAAAGCATCTTGACCGTGTGCTTGAACTGCTGAACAAGGTGTTTGCCGATGAGTGGCTTGCGTACTACCAGTACTGGATCGGAGCAAAGGTTGTTGAAGGGCCGATGAAAGACGCGGTCATTGCCGAGCTGATGCAGCATGCAGCCGATGAACTCCGCCATGCCGATATGGTCAGCAATCGTATCATACAGCTTGGCGGGACACCGTTGACAACCCCGAAGCAATGGTTTGAGTGGACAAACTGCGGATATGACGCCCCTAAAAACCCGTTTGTAGAAAAAATTCTCAAACAAAACATATCCGGAGAACAGTGCGCCATATCAACCTATAACAGCATTATTGAGGAGATAGGGCTGAAAGATCCGGTTACATACAATATTGCCGTACAGATCCTCGAGGATGAGGTTGAGCATGAAGAAGATCTCCAGGCACTTCTGAAAGATCTTGGGGTAATCCTGAAGAAGTGAACAGGAGAGTGGCCTGTTTCGTCCGAAAACTTTTATCAACTGTCGGCAGCTGAGAGCCCGCAAGCGGAGATACTCTCAGTTGCTTTTTTTATGCAGCCATGGAAACTATTCTTGAAGCGCAGCTTTCAATCAATATCATCGCTACCGTTGTCGCATTCATTATCTATGCTTTTTTGCAGATCGCGACGGCAAAAAGCCTTAAAAGCTATGGTAAGGTAAAACATTTTCCGGATCAGTGGTGGTTTTATATCAGGAAGTTTTTCAGGGTGTTTTATGTGGCGACGTTGTTGACGTCGCTTGTGCTTATCTGGGGGATCGATCTTCAGGCTGCTCTTGTTATTTTATCGTCGATGTTTGCTGTTATCGGTGTGGGGCTGTTTGCAAACTGGTCCATCCTCAGCAATATCACAGCTTCATTCATCATATTTTTTTCCGCACCTTACAAAATCGGCGATACGGTCAGAATTGTGGATGGAGAAAACAGTGCTGAAGGCCGGATTATTTCGTATCCGAATAACCTGGTCATGCAGAAGCCCGTCGTCCTTGTTACTGCAGAGTAAAAAAGGAACATGCAGAGGGCACACGACTTCTGTGGCCCTGGGGAAAGAGCTTGTCAAAAAACGGCTGTCGGCATCGCACAGGCAGCCTTGTAATATTTCTGCTTGATAACTGATCAGTAGTTGTCCCGGCGAGGGGGGCGCTCTTCGCGCGGCCTTGCCTGGTTCACCTTAATCGAGCGGCCGTTAAAATCAGTGTCATTCAATGAGTCGATAGCGCTTTGTGCTTCTCCATCGTTTGGCATTTCAACAAACCCGAATCCTTTCGAGCGGCCTGAAAACTTGTCTTTGATAATATTCGCTCTCTCTACTTGACCGAATTCAGAGAACTTATCGCGAAGCTCATCTTCAGTTATACTGTAAGGTAAGTTGCCGATGTAAATGTTCATGTTCAGTATCGAAATAACGCATGCTTTGATAGAAAGAGAGTTACTGCCACATAGCCAAAGCACAAGTTATGTGGCAGCAATCAGCCAACCATTGGCTGATAACGTAATTTACTCTTCCGGTTTGCTGATTTCAAAAAGAAAAAACCCCTCCTGTCACAAAACTTTAGGGCACCTCTATTTATTGTCATGAGCGGTTCAAGTGCAAGGTGAACGGAGCGCAGAACCCTTCTCCTATCCGTTCAACCAAGCGCAGTTGAGTCGCGGAATAAATAAAGAGAGGTGTCTTTTACAGCATCTCCTGTAGCCGGTGATCAGCCAACGGTAGACAGTACAGGAACATCCGCTTTTTGCTGACATGCAACCGCCTGTAACTACCAGGCCTCTATCTGACATTTTTGTGGGAGTCGAGACGTGGATGTAATTAATTTCCGGAATTCATTTGTAATGCTTAATATTTTTTTTAAGTTTACCGCATGAGGTTTAAAAAATAAGGAAATATTCAATTACTTTTCTAAACGTTTCAGTTATGGTTAAAAAGTTGACAAGGGCGGGATTCCTGCTGTTTCTGGCTGTCACTGCAGCCGATACTGTTTGGGCATCGGGTGAGGTGACGGACTCGGGAACGACCGCGTGGATGCTGACGGCAACCACGCTTGTGCTGTTGATGGTCCCAGGACTTGCAATGTTCTACGGCGGCTTGGTGCGGACAAAAAACGTTCTGGGTACCATGATGCATAGTTTTTCAGCTATGGTCGTCATCGGGGTTTTGTGGCCTGCGGTAGGTTACGCTCTGAGTTTCGGTCCGAGTGTCCTGGGTGGTCTTGTAGGGTGGAACCCTGATTATGTTCTTCTCAAAGGTATCGACGATTCTATTCTCGATTCAGGAATCCCTGAATATGTTTTTGCCATGTTTCAGGGGAAATTTGCCATTATCACTCCGGCGCTGATTGCCGGTGCTTTTGCCGAAAGAGTAAGTTTCAGGGGATTTGTGCTGTTTATTGCGTTATGGAGTATCATGGTTTACAGCCCAATCTGCCACTGGGTCTGGGCCGAAGACGGATTTCTGTTCAATATGGGCCCCGCCGGAGCGATCGATTTTGCCGGAGGCACCGTGGTGCATATCTCTTCGGGGGTCAGCGCCCTTGTCGCAGCACTTTTCCTGGGCGCAAGGCGGGGGTATCCGAAAAATGTCGTGCATCCCAACAACCTTGTTATGACAATGATAGGGGCAGGCCTCCTCTGGGTCGGCTGGTTCGGATTCAATGCAGGCAGTGCAGTTGCAAGTGACCTCGATACAGGTCGGGCTCTTACTGTAACTCAGATTGCAGCAGCGGCTGGGGCATTTGCATGGATCATCATAGAAGCCATGCTCTATAAAAAAGCAACCAGTCTTGGTGTTGTCTCGGGAATTCTCGCCGGTCTTGTTGCGATTACTCCTGCCGCAGGCGTTGTTCAGCCTGACGGAGCAATCGTGATTGGTGCCGGAGCTTCTGTTTTCTGTTTCCTTGCCATACAGGTGAAAAACCGTGCAGGATATGATGATAGTCTCGATGCTTTCGGGATTCATGGAGTTGGTGGAATTGTCGGTGCGCTGGCCCTGACGTTCTTTATTCGTGAAAGCTGGATGGCCGAAGCTGCAGTGGCCGCCGGTGGCAGCTGGACTGTCTGGCAGCAGCTTGGGGTTCAAGCATCTGCAGTCGGCATAACCATTGTATACGCAGCAGCCGTGACGATTGTCCTGCTGTTTATTGTTGAAAAAACCGTCGGATTCCGCTTGAATGAGACCGATGAGATGACCGGTCTTGATCAGAGCCTTCATGGGGAGCACGGTTATGGTCTTATCAATCTTAACTAAGTCTCAATTACTATGAAGCTGATAACCGCCATAATTCAAGAGGACAAGCTGGATACGGTCCGCGAGGCCCTTATCCAGGCAGATATTACGAGGATATCGGTCAGCCGGATTTCAGGCCACGGAAGGCAGGAGGATATCGATATCTATCGCGGCAGGAAGATTGTGCCGAATCTGATCCCTAAAATACGTATCGAGATCGCAGTCAATGATGATTTTGTCGATACCACGATTAACACCATCGTAGAATCGGCGCGGCACGGCAGTGGCGAGGTGGGCGACGGAAAAATATTTGTCAGTCCCCTCGAGCAGTGTGTGCGGATAAGGACGGGTGAGCAGGGGGGCATTGCTATATAGGAGACAAGTCAGGATGCTGCGAAAAAAAGGAGGCGGTCCCAGAATTAAAACTGAGACCGCCTCTTTTCTTTTTTTGCATACTTTAGGGTACCTCTATTTATTGTCATGAGCGGTTCAAGTGCAAGGCGAACGGAGCACGGAAACCCTTTTCTATCCGCTCAACGAAACAATTGAGCCGCGGAATAAATAAAGAGAAGTGCCCTTTAGTCTGATGAAAATTTTTCGTATTATCTTGCGAAAGGTCCATTATTCCTTCCTTCCGGCGAACTGTTTTTGATCGCTGGAGCTGTTTGAAGGGGGCTTGCTCAGAAACATCCAAAAAAGGAGGTTTTTATGATACCCAAACATGTAAGTCTGCGTATCGGCGGCTCACCTGCAATGTTCGGGACGGGATGGCTTCCACCGATGCCTGATTTGAGGGATTATACCGTTGATACCCCGGAAATTGCCGAAATGGCCAAAAAACTGAAGCTGAAGCAAAGTGCAAAATCGTTGAATTCGGCTGTGCCGAATGCCATTGACCTGAGAAGGTGGTGTTCCGAGATCGAAGACCAGGGGAAAATAGGTTCATGTACGGCAAATGCTGCTGTGGGAGTGATAGAATACCTGCAGCGAAGGGCCTTTGATGACCACATTGACGGTTCACGGCTCTTTGTTTATAAAACTACCCGAAACCTGATGAAGGTTACAGGTGACACCGGGGCGTGGCTCAGAAATACCATGGGAGCGCTTGTCCTGTGCGGGGTTCCACATGAGAATTACTGGGAGTATACCGATGTCGATCCGGATTTTGATAAAGAGCCGACCGGGTTTGTCTATTCGGTTGCCGATAATTTTGAAGCGCTGAAATATTTCTGTCATGATCCTCTCGGCTCGAATATCAACCGCAAGAATGTGCTCGAAAGCATAAAAAGGTTTCTCGCTGCCGGAGTTCCTTCAATGTTTGGTTTTTTCGGATTCCCGTCATTCGGTGCTACGGAGGAAAAAGGGTGCATTCCGTTTCCCTGTTTCAACGAAGAAGCTGAATGGGGCCATGCAATCGTCGCAGTTGGTTTCGATGATAAAAAGGAGATAAGGAATACTCGTTGCAATAAGAAAACAAGAGGAGCTTTGCTTATCAGGAACTCCTGGGGCAAGGGATGGGGTGACGGAGGGTACGGCTGGCTGCCTTACGAGTATGTTCTGCAAGGACTTGCGGTCGATTTCTGGTCGATCATGAGTATGGGGATGGTAAATACGAAACAGTTCGGACTGTAGAAGAGCTGTTGATTTGTTTCTCCCGACAGGTCGGGATTGTTGAATCGTTGAGTTGTTTGCGGCTTATTTTCTTTCGAGCACATGCGGGGCATGTTTCTTGAGCCATTTTCTGACCTCGAAATCTCCGGTACGGGCAGCGTAGAGAAAATCGGTGACCTGCCCGTTCCTATCGCCGACTCGTCCTTTTGCAATACCCCGGTGTAGATAGGCTATCGCCATCTTGTGATCATACGACAACGCCCAGGTGAAATCTATGATAGCGGCATTGTACTTTCCGATATCGTACTGAACCATGCCCCGGTTGAAGTGCCCGACAGCCTTGAAATATTTTTCGCCAAGTTCAATGACCTTGGTGTAATCCTGCATGGCCAGCTCATACTCTTTGAGGGAGTGATATGCAGCAGCACGCATCAGATAGGCCTGGACATATGACGGCTTGCTCCTTATTGCCTTTGTATAATACGTTGCTGCATTACTATGGCTTCCGCTGAGATGTTGTTTGTAACCCTTGTTAAAGGACTGTTTCGGGGAGTCGGCATGGAGCGGAGTCCATGCAAAAAAAGCACTCAAAAGAGCGGCCAGTAGATATGGAATGAGGTTGTACATCGTGTATCAAAGCTAAAGCTATTTTTGTGGTATTTCCTATTTTATTTCTACACCAAAAGTACCCAAAGCATAAACCTGTATGTTTCGAATAAGCCTTGAAGAGTTTGAGGGACCGCTTGATCTGTTGCTTTTTTTTATCAAACGGGACGAACTTGATATTTATAATATCCCGATTTCCAAAATAACCAAAGACTTTATCGGCTACCTCGAAGCTATGCAGAGTCTCAATCTCGAAGTGGCGGCTGAATTTATCTACATGGCCTCACTCCTGATGAGCATCAAGGCAAAGATGCTTCTGCCGAACGAGGCACTTGAAGAAGGTGACGCGTCCGAGTTCGACCCAAGAACGGAGCTGGCCGAACGGCTGATGGAGTACAAGCGCATCAAGGAGGGGGCGGAAAAAATGCGTGTGCTTGAAGAAACGAGGCGTGCCATGTTTGCCCGAGGATATTATGAATCGTTCGAGCCGGAAGTTATCGATGAGCTCGATGAGCCGGTCAACCGCCCGACGCTTTACCACCTGATCATGACCTACAAATCGGTTCTTGACAAAATGCCGAGAGTGAGCGTGCAGAATGTCGATGAGGCACCGGTAACGATTGACGAACAATGCGAGCTGATTCTCGGAAAGCTGCAGGAAACAATCCAGATCTCTTTTAGGACGGTTCTGACAGGTATGAAAGAGCCTCTCGTACTTGTCGTTACGTTCCTTGCCGTGCTTGAGCTCTGCAAAGGCCAGAAGATCGTCGTAATTGTGAAGGAGGGGCACGATGATTTCTGGATGTCGAGGAAACAGGTTGTATGAGATTTGTTTTTGAGATATTGGGTGTCTGGAATCCTCAAGCGTTTTTTTGACTATAAAACGGGGTCCGGGTCCAAAGGGAGATGTCATCCATGAAGTATCCTTTTTCAAGAAACGTGTCGGTATAAACCGTATTACTGTGGAGGAGAGAGTTCGTGAGACGAATTGCTGAGGCTAACGGGGTCCGGGTAAAAGCATATGCCGGGACAACAGGAGTATTGCTGGCGTTCGATGTTGAGTCTGCAAAGCGGTCCGGGCTGCTTGGTTTTGGTATTTGCCGCGAGACGCTCAGCGGACGCTATGCCGGCCGTATCAACTGGCTGCAGGGGAGTCTCGATTTTCCCGGTACAAGCAAGGGTCCTTCTGAACTGCTTGCTACAAATGTGGCTCCAATTCAGAAATTTCGCTGGTCTGACTATGCAGTCTATCCGGGAACACGGTATGCCTATCGTGTTTACCCTGTCTACCCTAAAGGCAGGGCACCGGTTACGGGCTCTAACCGCAGGCTTTATCTTAAGGAAGGACCCGTGGTCGCGGTTGATACCCAGGATTTCCAGGGAGAAGATGCGATTATATTCAACAGGGCAGTGGCTTCTTCCCAGGCATTTTCCCGGCGTTTTCCTGATCTGGACGAAGAAATTCAGCAGGCAAAAGAAGCCGGTACACTTGGATCGAAAAGCCTGCCTCAGCGTGCACTCGACTGGTTGTCAAGGGGAATGGTTGAAAGGATTGAATCTTTTCTGGAACAGGCTGAAGACAGCAGTTGGGCAATCGATCTGGCTATCTATGAATACCATCTTCCCCGTCTTCATCAGGCTATGGTAGACGCTGCCGAAAGGGGGGCTAAGATACGTATTGTCTATCACGCCAAAAAGGATGATAAGGCAACACTGGAGAACGAGCACAGGCTTCATGACCCTGAGATACCGGGAGCGGCTCTGTTCCCTCGCGTGACAACGGCAATTATGCATAACAAATTCGTGATTCTCAGCAGGATACTCTCGGATGGGTCCCGCCAACCTGTCGCTGTCCTTGCCGGTTCCACAAACTGGACTGAAAACGGTTGCTATCGCCAGGCTAATGTCGTCCATATCACCCGTAATCCGGCAATCCTCGAGAACTACGCGAGAATGTATGAAACGCTTCTTGCAACCCTTTCAAATCGAAGGTCTACGAAATACGCGATCAACAGGGACAATGTCATTCCGACTTCACCGGAGCGTTTCGGCGGATTTTCCCCCCGGTCAAATCTTGCCGATATCGGGGCAATCGCTGATTTGATAGGCAGGGCAAAACGTGATGTGATCTTTTCGACTGCTTTCCGGTTGCGCGACGAGATTGCGGACGCGCTTCTCGGCTCGCCCCATGACGCGATTCTGAGAATGGGTGTACAGAACTCCTCGAGTTCGAGGATTACCGGAATCCACAGGGACAGGACCGCACACTTTACGGCGGCAGCTCTGTTGCCAGGCGGACTTGAAGGATGGCTTAAAGAAACCACTGCCGGGCAGAGGGGAAATATCCGCGTGCATACAAAAGCTGTCGTTATCGACGTGACCTCCGACCTGCCGATGATCATTTCAGGATCGCATAATTTTTCAACCAATGCTTCCAGAAACAATGATGAAAATTATCTTATCATCAGAAGGGACATTGATGTTGCCGATGTTTATCTCTGCGAGATCATGCGCATCTACGATCACTACCGTTTTCGTTACAGTGCCAGGGAGCGGATCAGGGCGGGTGAGCCGACTGCCCCCCCTTCACTTTCCGGTGATGACAACTGGTGTGAGGAATATTTTAAAGAGGGAAGTCTTAAAAACCTTGACAGGTTGAGGTTCGCCGGTTATTGAATGATTCAGTCCCGGAGCCAGCCGTGAATCTTTAATGATTTTACGGAAATGGGAATAGAGAGGTAGAACCTATGCAGTCTTTGATGTATTGCCATGACTGATCCTGAAATGGATGTTGAAAGAGAGTTACTATCACAGCCCCTAAGGGAGCCGGTGCTTTGTTCAGCGATAAAGGATCTTCAATTCCCTGCAGGAAGTCGCGGGCTGGATGCAGGATGCGGTATCGGCCTTCAAACTATGCTGTTGGCAGAACATGTAGGGTCCGGAGGCTCGGTCACCGGTCTTGATATATCTCCGGAAGCGATTGGTTCCGCCAGTGACATTGTAAATGAGGCGGGCCTGTCGGATAGCATTGCTTTCCGGGAGGGAGATCTCAACATTATTCCTTTCAATGACAATACATTCGATTGGGCATGGAGTGCGGATTGTGTAGGCTATATCCCTGCCGACCCCTTACATATGCTGAATGAACTTGTACGTGTTGTGAAACCCGGCGGCACGGTGGCAATTATTGCCTGGTCTTCCGAGAAGCTTCTTCCTGGTTATCCATTGCTGGAGGCAAGGCTTAATGCAACAACTTCAGGCATGGCACCGTTCCTGAAGGGAAAAAATCCGGAGCAGCATTTCCTGCGTTCGTTCGGCTGGTTCCGCCAGGCCGGTTTTGTTGACCTTTCTGCCAGAACGTTTTCAGGACAAGCCTGCGCCCCGTTGGCTGATGATATGTATAATGCACTGGCGGCGCTCTTCAAGATGCGATGGGAGGGGGCGGGGCAGGAGTTGGCGGACGAAGACCGGAAAGAGTTTTTCCGTCTCTGCCATCAGGAATCAAGAGACTTTATTCTTCGCCACCCTGATTACTATGCGTTCTTTACCTATTCGATGTTTCATGGCAGGGTTCCCGGGTAAAGGACATGAACTTACTGTCAATGCTGATTTCTCTATCGTAACAGCATTATATAATACTTGAGCCCGCAGTGTGCTGCTTGTCGCATAGAGCGTTAAAAGAAGTGCCGTTATGATGGGATCCGGAAACAAAAACAACACCGCTCAATCCATGAGAGCGGAATATATGTCACGCATCAATCGGGTGATTGACTATATCGAAAATCATCTTGACGAGGATTTGACCCTTGAAGTTCTTGCCGGTGTGGCCTGCTTTTCACCCTTTCATTTTCATCGGATCTTCAAAGCCTGTGTAGGCGAGACCCTGAGCCGTTTTATTAACCGGATTCGGGTGCAGAAAGCAGCCAATCAATTATCAACCAATCCTAAAAAAACAATCACCGAGATTGCTTTTGATACAGGATTTTCAGGATCTGCCACCTTTGCCCGAGCCTTTAAAAATTATTTTGGAATGAGTGCCAGCCAGTGGCGGTTAAACGAAAGACAGCCCGATAGCAAGAATCGCAAAACCAATAGCAAGGACGGCAATAGGGTTGGCAAGAAATGCGAAAATATTATTCGATTCTCCTGCTATGT
>JAKSDC010000071.1 GCA_022360275.1 Chlorobiales bacterium | reverse complement strand
CCCCTGCGGCGCAAGCTCAAGAGCGTAATGCCGAAACAGCGCCTCCATGGCTCCTTTGGTAGATGCAACAGCTGCATATTTCGGAATAACGCGGGTACCTCCCGGCGATGTTATACCGATAATTTTGCTCCCCCTGCCCATTTTGCCGATCAGTTCCGTTGTCAGCTTGTGCGCGGCAAAAAAATTTGTCTCAAAAGTCCATTTAAGATGCCTCTCCGAAAGTTCCATGGCTTTCTTGTGTACGCCGCTTGCTGCCGAATGTACCAGCACATCCACATGTTCGCAAGACTCATGAAGCTGCCGGACAGTCTGATTATAGCTCTCTTCATGGGAAAGATCACCTCTAATAGTGGTAACTTTCAAGCCATTCCCGGATGCTTCCTCTTCCAGAACCTCCGCATTTTTACGGCTTCTTGCATAAAGAGCGTAGACATGGGCTCCGCTCTCAGCAAGCGCAAGCGATATAGCTTTCCCGATACCTCGTGTTCCGCCGGTAACGACGGCTATCTTGTTTTCCAGGTGTTTCATATTCCGGTGTCTCCCAAAGATCTTCCCCCGTCAACTGGTATCACAGCACCCGTAATGTAACGTGCTTCATCAGAGCACAAAAAAGCGATCAGCGGCCCTACGTCATCGGGTTCGCCGATAAACCCTGCAGGAATGTTTTTCGAAATCTCCTTTCGGGAAGCACTTTCAAGGTATTGAACGATACCGGTCGTCATGGGTGTTCTGATTAGTCCCGGCGCAACCGCATTGGCCGTGATACCCCGATGAGCTACTTCAAGAGCAAGGGTTCTCGTAAATCCTATTATCCCTGCTTTAGCGGCAGCATAATTCGCCTGACTTCGCTTTGCATAAAATCCGCTGATCGAACTGAGATTGACAATTCTGCCGTAACGTTTTCCGTACATCGGCTTCAGCACCAGCTGGCAAAGTGCCATCGTAACCAGAAGGTGTTCACTGACAAGCTGTTCGTGGATTGAAAAATCGGTTTGCATGAAAAAACCGTCCTTGAGACGGCCGGCAGAGTTAATCACTATTTCAGGTGGTTTTCCACAACCCGAAACCACATTATCAAAAAGTTGTTTGGCATCATCATACCCGGAAAGCTGTCCGGAGAAAAGTTTGACCTCATTGCCAAACTTTTCTAACTGCCCGACAGCCTGCTGAGCCCTTTCATGATTGCCGGCATAGGCAAGGGCAAGATCACACTTGCCGGCAAGGGCTCTTGCCGCCCCTAATCCTATACCGGATGTCCCTCCGGTAATCAGAGCAAGATGTTTTTCCATCATGGATTCCCTTTTTTAAAAACAAGACAGGCATTTTGTCCACCGAATCCGAAACTGTTACTGAGTGCGTAGCGCACCGCAGCTTCCCTGCTCCCTTCTGCCACATAATCAAGGTCACATTCAGGGTCCGGATCGGTGAGATTGATCGTGGGGGCAATGCGCTGCCCCTGGAGCATGAGGATACATGCAATAGCCTCAACCGCACCCGCCGCAACTGTTGGGTGCCCTATTTGTGATTTCAGTGAGCTTACAGGAATGCGGTATGCATCTTCTCCGAAAACCTTTTTTATCGCCTGGGTTTCAAGAAAGTCGTTCTGTTGCGTAGAAGTACCATGAGCGTTGATATAATCAATTGCATTTGCATGAATTCCAGCGTCTGCGATGGCATCCTCCATAGCCCTGACAACACAGAGATTGTCTTCCCTGCCATCCGTTAACCGGTAGGCATCGGAGTTAAAGGCATAGCCGCATACCTCGGCAAGTATTTCCGCACCCCGTTTTTCAGCAGCTTCTCTTGTTTCAAGCAAAAGAGCTGCCGCGGCCTCACCCTTGACAAACCCGGAGCGGCTTTTTGAAAAAGGCCTGCTGGCAGTATGTGCCGGCACATCGTCTGTCATGAGTGTATGAAGAAGATGAAAATTCATGAGCTGACTTTCCCAGGCTCCTGCATCAACAGCCATTACAAGGCACCTGCTCATGCGTCCAGACTGCAAAAAACGGTAAGCAATCCCTATTGCCTGACCTCCTGCAGCGCAGGCTGAATTGACACTGATCTGATAGTGAGGAGGAACATCGCCATGCCCGGATTTTTTTAGACGATCGGCGATGATTTCAACAACCCATTCAGCCCGGATTTCATCCCATATGAATGCATCAGGGTCATAATTCCGAAGAGAATGCCGGATAACCTCAAAAAAAATTCCTGCCGGCGTTCCCTGAACAATACCGTCTATAGGCAGATTTTCGGGTAACTGATCAAGAACCTGTTGAAAAGCATGGAGGGAGAATCTGCCTCCATGAGTTTGAGTACGGGGCTCGATTTTCAGTTCTTCGGCTGAAGGAATCGTCGAATCATCGACAACCGCTCCAAACGGCACAGGAAATTGCTTGCCCACAAGTGATCCGCGAACGTCAACAATCCCCGAGTCCCCGGCAAACATTCTTTTTTCGAACTCCGGTATTGTGTTACCAATTGGAGAAACGATGCCGTACTGCGTTACAACAACATCATGCATTATTTCTCTTTTTCTTTTTCCTTGATAGCATACATCATGTAATCAAGGACATCCTGAACTGAAATATCGGTAATATCAGAGCCTTTCCTGTCGGTGATATACTGCAATGCCTCGGTAAAATCAAGTTCCACGCCCGTGCGCTGCTCAATCTCATAGCTTATGTCGAGATAATCGATGCTTTCGGCATCAAGATCGGCTTTGAACATGCTTTCTTTTTTAATTTCTCCCTCATCCGTATTGAGAACCGTACGAACAGCCTCTTCGACTTTACCGAAAAGCTCTTTTTCCGATATCATGTATCCCCCTTGGTTAGTGTTTGCATGATAATCTGGTGGCTTATGCCGTAATATGATTCTGTATCACTATAGTCCAGATCATTCCAGTCAGAATATGTGCCGTCAGCAGTAAGCAGACATGCCCCCGCTCCTTCACAAAGAATCCGTTTCTTCAGTTCCTTCCTGCGAACCCTTTCGAGAACAAGCGGATCTTCAAAACTAAATGCACTACAAACGAGCGCTGCGGCTACCCTCTCTTCCTGAAGGTCTATCTCAGCTTGCTCCAGAGCGTGAAGGCTCCCGTAAGCAGAGCTGTTGTAGACATTGAGCGGCCCCATGATTCCCAGAAATATTCCCATATGTGCAGGGGCAAGATTGGTTACCTGTTTCAGGAACATTTTAGGGTTACGCAGCTTCCTGTACTCCTCTGCAAAATCTTCCCGTGAAACATG
>JAKSDC010000142.1 GCA_022360275.1 Chlorobiales bacterium | reverse complement strand
TGTTGTTGTCTGCTGGCGCTGCTCGTATTCACTCCCTACCGGTTGGGTGACAGCAAAGAAGAGACACGGTTGTTGATGAGTATTGAATAGTCGCTATTCCGAGCAGGGGAGGGCGAATTTGAAAGTAAGACCGCCTCTTCGGGGAGACTCGGCCCAAATCCTGCCATCGTGGTCACCTATGATTTTTTTTGCAATGGCCAAACCCATTCCCCGTTCACTGCTACCTTCCTGGTTTGAAATCTCATCAACGGGAGCCTTGAACAGTTCCTCCAACTCCGCCTTGGAGAGCCTTTTCCCCGAATCGCTGATGGCAAACTGACACTGCTCCGCCTTTTTGGATATTTTGATTTTAATGCTGCGATCCGGTTTGGATACTTTGACGGCGCTGGATATGAGGTTGCGGATAACTTTCCCGATTTTATCCACATCCATCTGCACCAGATCGGGAAAATCGGGTTTGATGAAATCGATTTTGATTCTTTTTTCCTCGATCTGGTTAAACAGTTCGTTCAAAACGATAGTGGTGACCATGGAAAGTGTTTCGGTCTGGAAGTTGTATGCCTCACTCCCGGGTTCAAGCTGGGAAAGATCCAGGAGGTTATTCAACCGCATCTGCAGCCGTTCGCCACTCTCCTGAATGGTCTTGAAATAACTTTTAATCTTCTCCCTGCCCAGTTTTTTATACCTTTCCTGTCCCAATTTGGAGAATCCAAGAATCCCAATCATGGGTGTCTTCAACTCATGATTGATTTTGGAGAGAAACTCGGTCTTAAGATGCATGGCGGCTTTGGCTTTCATCTCAATCATTTGCTCCTGCTTCTCATCCTTCACTCCTGATTCGAGATCCTGCAGGTGAACAACGACGTACCTGACCTTCGCCACCTCGTTCATCACCGGGAACATCCGGATTTCCCTGGTTTTATGACTCTCTTGACAGTAATGCTTTTCAAGCAGCGGCTCCCCGGTTCGAAACACTCTTTTGGCCAGACATTCTTCGCAAGATTCATTTCGTTTCCAGATCAGTTCATAACACTTTAAGAATCTGCCGGTGCTTCCCTGGTTTAACCCCTCGAAACCATTGTGATTGCTGGTAATAATGTTGAGTTTTCTGTTCAAAACCAGGAGGGTTCCGGGAATAGCTCTAAAAACGGAATCGAGCATCCGGTAGTGGTTTTTCAACTCCGTTTCTGCTCCCTTAACCTGTGAGCTGTCCCGGGCATTTAACGTTACTGCAATCACTTCGTCATCATGTTTGACAGGCAGGATTCTGGTGGTATACCAGCGCACCACCCCATCCATTCCGATACCGTTTACATCGTAAGTCCTCTCTTTACCGCTACTGAATA
>JAKSDC010000081.1 GCA_022360275.1 Chlorobiales bacterium | reverse complement strand
TGGCGATATATTTTACCTGACCCGCTCCTTCTTCGTTACCTTCCGACAGATCTTCATTACCGACGGTCGTCAACGCATCTTCATGCACCTCACCCGTCACTCGCAGCGGGTTACCCGCTGCATCACGAGCCAGTTCAGGAATATCATCTTCCACTTTCATGATAAATACCCCTGCCGCATCAACGGGATCCATATCATAATCATAAGCCTGAACCGCACCTGTCAGGTTCAGCTCCATAACCTCATTATCATCACCGTTACCGTTGGGATGATCGAGCTGATCCAGCAATGTAAACGTGTAATCACCTGTTTCTTGATTAGTTATCTCAATTTTGAAGATAGCATCTCCACCTTCGGTACGACCATAGATTACCGTATCACTCTCATAATCATAAAAAACCTGTCTATCCTGAGAATAAACATCTTCACCACCGGTCGTCCTGACCGGCTCGTTTTCTATATTTGACTTAAATGCGATTTTACCTGGCTGGTCAGCACCGAAAGTAAACATGTCACCAAGCTTGCCGCTTCCCTCGGCTGTAAGAGAAGTGCTGTCCCAAAGGGTATCCTCAGCATCATTATCTGTAATTCCTTCCGGTAATTCATCTTCATCAACATATCCTGATACCTCGCCGTCTTCTGCAACTGGAATATCGTCAACAACCGTTACGTTAAAGCTGGAAGAAACAGAATCACCGCTTGCATCTTTTACGGTATAGTTAAAAGTGAGCGCCAACTGGTTTTCACCATCAGCAGGAGGATGATCCAGTTGATCAAGTTGAGTATAGGTGTAGGATTGCTCTCCAGCCTGTGAATCGGGATTGTTGATCACCACTTTGAAAACCTGCTGGCCTTCATCCGGTATACCACTTGGAGGCAAGTCTCCGGTATAACCGATAAGCGTGTGACCATCCGGCGGTACATAATATTTTACCTCTTCACCTCCCGATCTCAACCCGGCAGGCGGGTTGTTGCCGTCAAAAAATGTATCGACGGGTTCGTCCCCAGAAATCACTGCGAGCGACCCACCGTCAATTGGGGCTTCAGACTGATCACTCCCATCCGGGACAAGATCGTCCTCATCAACAACTGCATTTTCGGGATTACCAATCTCCGGTTTTGTGTCGGTTACGATGAAACGATCCCCCCCTTCGAACGCTCTCAGGACTTGAACAATCTCTTCCTGCTCCTGCCTGTCAGGAGGGACAGGAGATAATAAGAGCCTGGGGTCATGCGTCGCTCGTCCCTCCATCAGAGGATCTGCATCGGCTGCCCTTCCTTCAAGTGAGGAGTCATATGAACTGTTAATGGATACAAAACGATAATCCGGCGAATCCGGAGGAGCCTCGCCTTTTTCAACACGGATATAACCATGCTGAACATAGGGGTATTCGATATTTTCTTCAGCTTTCCTGGATTCTTCACTAGCAAACGGATCGTCCCTCGAAACGTCATCACTTTCTGCCTCCTCACGGCTCTCTTTCGCCTGATCGACAAACTGGCCGATCATTCTGATTTCACGGTTTTCACCAACAGGTACGATTGACCCATCAAGCATCTGCAGCTCTACGCTTCCGCCATCTTTGGTAATCAGGATTTCGCCCTCATATATCTTATCACCCGGCTTTAAAGCCCGGGTACTGCCGTCCTCCGAACGCACAAAGACGGTACCGTTGACCTTGAGTACCGTTGCTATAACTCTATCCATGATTTCCTCCGGTTAAAAAGGCTTGCTGCCATTACACTCAATTTTTCGGGCAATAGCGGAAAGCAAGGAAAACCAGGGACTCTGAAGGGTTACATATCAGCCCGCAGCACCATTGCGCATTTTTCACGCTAAGCCTGTCAGAACTTGCAGCAATTATTGTACCACAAGTGACAGGCACTTACGGGAGGAGTGACCGTGAAAGACTTATAAATCACTACTCACAAAGTTTATCTCTGGAGTTTTTTTATTTAGGGTGTTGTTTAAATCCGGCAGGCCGAAAATCTTTTCAGTATTATTTTGACACAAAAGCACTGCATTTTCAACTTGCCCAGCCCAAAATGAGACAGTGAAATTTCCAAAATTTCTTTTCTGGCTGTGCTGCTTTGAGAAAGGAAATAACGAAGCTGGAAAAGAGAGAAGAGAATTTAGAATGGAATCGTAACGGCGGGGATCGAGAGGCTTCTCCATGAAAGCCTTTCCTGCCACTGGCGGCAAACATATACCAAAAAAAGCACCCGCATTCTTACACCAGGAGCTTAAGATCGTCTTTCTTATCTCAGGAAGATAAGAAAAAATATATTTACCGTCTCTCCGGTAGCGTTTTCACACTCATTTCAGCCATCTCTTCGTTCGTCGGATAAAAGCCCGTCATGCTGGCAGGCAACTCCTCCGTCATCCTGATCGTGGTGTCCGGAGAGACAATCTGATAAACACCCTCAAAAGGCTCCAACGTCAGCTCAATGGAAAAGAAAAAAGAGGGTTCCGGGTATTTATCAGAACAGTTAAATAGTGTTGAAAAAAAGATTGATTACCTGATAAACAGAGGGCATAAAAGCACTGGTA
>JAKSDC010000019.1:75000-81599 GCA_022360275.1 Chlorobiales bacterium | reverse complement strand
GGCTCTGGCCGGGCGGGGGCATATCGTGCATTTTATTAATCGCTCGGCTCCGTTCCGGCTCGGGGCTTTTTCGAAGAACATCTGCTACCACGAAGTCGAAGCAATGCAATACCCGGTGTTCGAGAGCCCTTTTTACTCTCTTGCTCTTGCAACAAAAATCGCCGAGGTAGCGACTTATGAAAAGCTCGACGTGGTGCATGCACATTACGCGATTCCCCATGCGCTGAGTGCCATGCTTGCACGTCAGATGCTTGAAGAGTCGTGTTCCGAGGTGAAATGTTTCAGGCTGGCAACGACCCTGCACGGCACCGATATTACAGTCGTTGGTGCAGACAGCAGCATGCACGGTGCAGTCAGGCTGGCTATCAACAAGTCGGACGGTGTGACTGCCGTATCGGAGTTCCTGAAAAACGAAACAGTGAAACTGTTCGAACCGAGACCAGACATCGAGGTGATCCCGAATTTTGTCGATACGGAGTTGTTTTACCGTGTGCGGCATATCGGGGAAATACGTGAACAGCTCGAGCTGGACAGTGAAAAGGTCTGCATTCATATCTCCAATTTCAGGCCGGTAAAGCGAATTCGCGATGTCCTGAAAACCTTTCATACTATTGTCCAGCATGTTCCGGCTACCCTGCTGCTTGTCGGGGACGGTCCTGACAGAAGTGATGCCGAGGTCTGGGTGAGGGAAAACGGCATTGCAGAACATGTCCGGTTTCTCGGCAAGATCGACGATATCGTGCCGCTGCTTTCCGTTTCCGACTTGATGCTGATGCCGAGCAGCGGGGAATCGTTCGGCCTTGCCGCTCTTGAAGCCATGGCTTGCGGAGTGCCGGTTATCGTAACGAACATGGGCGGTTTTCCTGAGTTTATCGGCAACGGCAAACACGGTTATCTTGTCGATCTCGGCAATGTCGGTCGAATGTCGGAAAAAGCCCTTGAACTGCTGAACGATACAGACAAGTGGGAAACATTTTCGCGAAACTGTGTGGAACAGGCACGGAAATACCATGTTTCCTCGATGGTCGAGAGGTATGAAGCGTTTTACACCCGGCTGGTGGAAGAAGAGAAAAGCGTTAAGGCAAAAGGTAAAGGGCAAAAGAACAGTAAGGAGTAGCTCACTTCGTCCGCAGGATTCGAGGAGCCTGTAACAAATCAACAATCTAATATCTCTTTGTCGGGAGCAGTACGCTCCGGTAATTTTCCAGATCTTCCAGTACTTTGCCGGTTCCTCTCGCGACAGCGGTCAAGGGGTCTTCGCTGATGTGAACCGCAAGCTTGGTTTCATCGTGAATCTTCTTGTCGAGGTCCTTGATGAGCGCCCCGCCCCCGGCAAGAAAGAGTCCCCGGTCAAGAACATCCGCCGACAGTTCAGGCTTGGTCACTTCAAGGCATTTTTTGATCGAGTTGATAATCTGGCTGATAGGTGTGGAGATGGCGTCTCTGATCGTAGGAGAATTGACCTCGCGTTCTTCAGGAAGGGCGGTGACGAGATTCCGGCCCCTGACCATCATGGTAAGCTCTTTATCCAGCTTGTTTGCCGATGCAATGCGTATTTTGACTTCTTCGGCTGTTCGTTCGCCTATAGCCAGGTTGTAGGCTTTCCTGAAATGACGCATGATCGAGTTCGTGATATCGGTGCCCGCTACGCGAAGTGACTCGCCTGAAGCGATACCTCCCAGTGAAATAACCGCGATCTCGGTTGTGCCGCCGCCGATATCCACAACCATATTGCCCATCGGTTCCTTGACATCCAGGCCGATGCCGATTGCCGCTGCCATTGGCTCGGCTACGAGGTAGACTTCCTTGGAGCCGATATGTTCCGCGGAATCCCGCACGGCTCTTTTTTCCACTTCGGTAATACCCGAGGGGATGCCGATAACCATTCTCCGGATACCGAAAGAGAACTGGTTTTTGGTTTTTTTGATCAGGCCCTTGATAAGTTCTTCGGTGGCTTCATAATCGGCTATGACACCGTTTGCGAGCGGTTTGATGGTGACAATTCCCGGATGTGTTTTTTCGTGCATCAGAAGGGCATCCTGTCCGATCGCAACGACTTTACCGCTGCTGCGTTCACGGGCGACAATCGAAGGTTCATTAAGTACGACACCTTTATCGCGAATGAAGACGAGTGTGTTGGCTGTCCCGAGGTCTACGGCAATGTCTCTGAATAGATAACCTAAAAAGCTCATGTCTGTCCTGAATATAGTGTGTCTATGGTGCGGTTCTGCCTTGTAAAAAAGGCGATCGGGAAGGCGTTTTCTGTCGCTTTCACTGAAAAAGTAAGGTAGGTAATGGAACAATTATTTCAAATGAAAATCGTTGATAAACAGTGAGTTTTTTCCTGCTTTCTCCCGCCTCTCTGAAAGAGGGGGCGTATTTCTTTAAATGACCTGTTTGCTTACATTAGGTGAAAGCCTTGTATCGTGAATTACCTAAAAAGAAACGTGCCGTGTTAAGGTTGTTTGCCTATGCAGAAGAAAAGCCGGAGCTGCAGCGTTACCTCAGGCGTAGCGCTGCTTTTGAGCCTGAAGTCAGGGAAGTTGTTCTGGAGATTCTGAAAAACATAGAGGAGCGTGGAGATGCGGCGCTTTTCGAGTATACCGAAAGGTTTCAGGGGTTCAGGCCGGGAGAGGTCACGGTCTCGGCTGAAGAGATCAAGAAAGCGTACCGGAGCGCAGAAAGAGGCTTCATGGCCGTTCTTGAGGAAGCGTATGCAAACATAACCGCATTTCATGAGCTTGAATCCGAAAAAAGTTTCTTTTGTGAAGGGGAAAACCGTGTTATTCTCGGACAGAGGGTAACCCCGCTTGAACGGGTCATGCTGTATATCCCCGGTGGAAAGGCGGCGTATCCTTCTTCCTTGCTCATGAATGTTGCTCCTGCCCGGGTCGCGGGTGTTCAAGAGATTTTTCTGACAACACCATGTGACGGTGAGGGAAAGATCAGCCCCCATATTCTGGCTGCGGCTCATGTGGCCGGAGTCGATACGATCTACAAGTTCGGCGGCGCACAGGCTGTCGGGGCTTTTGCATTCGGTACCGAACGTGTCCCGAAGGTCGACAAGATTACAGGACCCGGCAACAAGTATGTTGCTCTGGCAAAAAAAGAGGTTTTCGGGCACGTTTCCATAGACAGTATTGCGGGCCCTTCGGAAGTTGTCGTTATTGCCGACGGTTCGGCTGATCCCGAGTTTATCGTGCTTGATCTTTTTGCCCAGTCCGAGCATGATCCCGATGCTTCCTCGGTACTCATTACGGACTCGGCGGAGCTGGCCACAGCCGTAAAAACGCTGGCTGATGAGATGGTTGCCACAATGGAGCGGAGCGACATTATAAGGCAGGCGTTGCGCGCAAACGGGGCGATTGTTCAGACAAAAGATATCCGTGAAGCATGTGAGGTTTCAAACATGATTGCACCGGAACATCTTGAACTGCATGTCCGCGACAGCTGGGAAATTCTTCCCGACCTCAAACATGCAGGGGCGATCTTTATGGGAAGCTATTCCTGTGAATCGGTAGGCGACTATTTCGCGGGGCCAAACCACACCCTGCCGACCAATGGAACCGCCCGGTTCTTCTCACCGCTTTCCGTTCGGGATTTTATCAAACACACGTCGATTATTTCCTATTCAAAAGAGCAGCTTGCTTTGTCGGGAGAGAAGATTGCGCAATTTGCCGACCATGAGCGTCTTCAGGCACATGCAGAGGCAGTGAGGGCGAGACTGAGGAAACTGCGATGACAACGTTCTGTGCAGGCAGGTGAGCTATGGCGAAGGTCAGCGATTACGATTACGAACTTCCGGAAAGCAGTATAGCAATCTATCCTCCCATCGACCGCGGCGCCACCAGGCTCGAAGTGCTGAATCGTGATACCGGAACAATAACACATACGGCGTATGCGGAGCTTGGTCGTTTTGTAGAGTCGGGCGATCTTCTTGTGCTCAATAACAGCAAGGTGGTTCGGGCACGGTTGTTTGCACAAAAAACAACCGGCGCGAAAATCGAGCTTGTTTTGCTCGAAAAGCATGACGACCGCCAGGACCTGGTTATGTACCGCGGAAAACTGAAAGCCGGGGATGTTCTGCTGGCCCATGACAATACGCTGCATGTCGATTCTGTTGAAGGACAGGGTGTGGCCAGGATATCCTGCCCGAATGGAAAGGATGTTCCGGAATTTTTTGCCGAATATGGGGATGTTCCCATTCCCCCTTACCTGAAAAGGGTCGCAGAGGAGGTTGACCGTGAGCGTTACCAGACGGTTTTTGCTGAAATACCCGGTTCGGTTGCTGCGCCGACGGCCTCGCTGAACATGACCCGTGAACTGCTTGATTCCCTTGAAGCAAAAGGCGTTGCACTGGCCTATATCACGCTTCATGTCGGCCTCGGAACGTTTTTGCCTATCAGGGGAGATGATCTGGATTCGCATGTGATGCATCGGGAGTATTATTGCATACCTGCAGAAACCGTCAGGAAGATCAAAGAAACAAGAGCCGGAAAGAAAAGGGTAATTGCCGTCGGGACTACCGTTACCCGGTCGCTCGAGCACGCTGCATTGTCAATCGAACGCCATGAATCGGCACGGAAAATTGTTGGTGAGGCCGATATTTTTATCTATCCGGGATACTCGTTCAGGGTTATTGACGGCATGGTTACCAACTACCATGCTCCCCGGTCCACGGTTTTGATGTTGACTGCAGCGCTTGCCGGCTGGAAAAACCTCAAACGCGCATACCAGGAGGCGCTTGAGAGGGGGTATAGGTTTCTTAGTTACGGAGACAGCATGCTGATAATTTAAAAATGGCCTTTTTGCCCAATCTCTGCGTCGTGTTCAGACTTCCGATGCTCACGTATTCAAACATACGCTCCGCTTCAGTTTCTGAACTCTCCTTGACCTTGAACAAAAATTCTCATTTTTGCCACTGGCAATTTGAAGCGTCCTTGGAGGATATGAGTTTTTTCCGCTTCGGCTTCTGAATCTTCCTCGATCTTGAACAAACATCTTCATTCCTGAAGCATCCTCACTTGTCTTTTGCCTTGCCCTCTAACCTTTCGCAACGGCTATTTGAAGTGCCTATCCAGCCATCTTGTACACTCTCCCGTTGCTTTTTTTGGGGAAGTATACTAACTTTACAGCTTTGCCCGTAACAGGGCGGAATGCTTCCCTTCCTTTTTGTCAGAAAGAGATTTCATAAAAGCAATAAAAAATTAGAAGGAGATTGACGTAATGGGTCTTATACAAGAATATCGGGCACACACCGACGAACGGGCACAAAGCGGTATTCCTCCGCTCCCTTTGACAGCTGACCAGGCTCGTGAACTGATCGAACTGCTGCAGCAGGATCCGGTTGTTGAGCAGGAGTATCTGCTGACACTTTTCCGTGAGCATATCAGTCCTGGCGTTGACGACGCAGCGTTTGAAAAAGCGGCGTTTCTCGACCGCATTGTCAAGGGCGAAGCAGCATGCTCCGTGATCTCGGCGGTAGAAGCGGTAAACATTCTCGGCACGATGCTGGGAGGTTACAATGTCAAGCCGCTGGTCGATGCCTTGTCGCACGACAATAGCGACGTTGCAGCAGCGGCTGCTGACATGCTGAAAAAGACCCTTCTGGTCTATGAATCGTTCGATGCGGTTGCAGAGCTTGCCAAGTCGAACAGCTATGCGAAAGAGGTGATGGAGTCCTGGGCCAATGCCGAGTGGTTTGAGTCGAAGCCGTCTATTCCGGAGAAAATGACGCTGACTGTTTTCAAGGTTCCGGGTGAAACCAACACTGACGATCTTTCTCCGGCAAGCGAAGCGTTTACCAGAAGCGATATTCCGCTGCACGCTCTGAGCATGCTGCGCTCGAAAATGGACGATCCTATCGGGACCATCGCTGAATTGAAGAAAAAAGGCAATCCGCTTGCTTTCGTCGGCGATGTTGTCGGTACAGGTTCAAGCCGTAAGTCCGGGATCAACTCTGTTCAGTGGCACATCGGAGAGAATATTCCTGCCGTACCGAACAAAAGAACCGGCGGCGTTGTTATCGGCGGTATCATTGCCCCGATCTTTTTCAACACTGCCGAAGACTCCGGTGCGCTGCCGATTCAGGCCGATGTTACTGCAATGGAGACAGGAGATGTTGTTGACCTCTATCCTTACGAAGGGAAAATTGAAAAAGACGGTAACGTTATCGCCGAGTTCAAACTCGAGCCGAATACCCTTGGCGACGAGGTAAGAGCCGGCGGAAGAATTCCTCTGATCATCGGTCGGACCCTGACCCGCCAGGCACGTGAAGCGCTCGGTTTGGGCGAGGAGGATATTTTCAAACGCCCTGAACAGCCTGCAGACAGCGGCAAAGGGTATACGCTTGCGCAGAAGATCATCGGAAAAGCCTGCGGTCTTCCTGGAGTCAGGCCGGGTATGTATGTCGAGCCGGAAACCCTGACCGTCGGTTCTCAGGATACAACCGGGGCGATGACCCGCGACGAGATCAAGGAGCTTGCAGCTTTGAGTTTCGGGGCCGATCTGGTGATGCAGAGCTTCTGTCATACTGCAGCATACCCGAAACCTTCCGATGTTAAGCTTCACAAGACTCTGCCGTACTTCATCATGAGCAG